>NZ_JBLBVL010000056.1:0-1034 GCF_047250365.1 Thaumasiovibrio clandestinus | reverse complement strand
ACTGTCATTGGCAACATTTTGGAAAGTTGAAGAAAGTATGAAAACACTTCGTATTGGCGATATTTACGAAAAAGAAGCTCAAGACTTGCTGAACAGCAAAAGGTCAGTATCTATTGTTCATGCAACAGGAGATATAGATGCGAGTGGGGACGAACTTGAAATTCCAATCCGTAAGTTTCTCCGAAAGCGATTACCCGAAAAGTACTATGTTGGGCATGGGCATATTGTAGACAAGAACTTAAATATCAGTGCACAGTTTGACGTAATTATAGCTGATTCTAGTGCTACACCGATTTTATATGACACTGAAAATGGTACTGAGTACTTTCCATACGAATCTGTTTACGCTATCGGTGAAATAAAATCTACGTATAACAAAAACAGTAAGCAAATAGTTAATTTTTCCAACTCAATTGATACGCTAAAAAGCCAAATGGTTCGCGAGGCTGTCAATAAGCACTATATTGGACATGGAGTTCAATTAGGAGAAGAGTTTGGAATTTCAGGTGTCAAAGATATCAGAAATAACTTGTTTAACTTCATGGTTTTTGGAGGTTCAGGTAACTGCACGACTGCAGATGTGAGAGCACAGCTAGCCCAAAATAATCGTAATAGCAATCCAAACGTAATGTGCTTTCTGGATGGTGCCATCGTTACTCAGCTAGAAACCGACAATCAAGGTAACCCGATTAGCTCATATGTATTTGAACCTTGGGATGAGCAAATCATCAAAACTAAACTGGCTAGATTGAAATACACTCATGACAAAAAGTCAGGTATGGCTTTAGCTGTGTTGTTACTTAGTTTATCCAACCATCTATCTAAGACTCTCTTAAAATCGCCTAACATGACTGACTACTTAACAACGATGCTTGCGGAATCTAGTGCGGAGGGAGAGGTAGTCGGTATCTAATGACAGTTAACAAACTGTTTAAGAGTGATTCGCAACGCGTGGCATTTTTACCATGCGTTGGTTTTAGTGTTTAAGGTGGCATACGGGAGCTTCGGTATTGCGTTGCTCACACCTTAACAGG
>NZ_JBLBVL010000055.1:0-1064 GCF_047250365.1 Thaumasiovibrio clandestinus | reverse complement strand
ACATACTGGTTAAATACACAGTATGTCGTCAAAGTGAAATCAGCGCATTACAAGCAACCACATGCAAGTAGAGGGTATTAGCATGGTTAGACATACGCCCTCAACACTCTATTTAACATAACATACATAATGTGTACTTAGATATAAGGCTGGGCATAGCCAGCATTCCCACGGCAAGTACTTGAAATGTCTGGCTATTCAACTTTTTTGCGATTTCGCCCCAAAGGTGTTTTGCATGTGCGCTCTTCGCACGGTCGCGGTGAACGCCAACCAATGCCTCGCTTGGGTCTATTTCTGCTTCTATGGCTAAGAAAATGGCTTCCTCATCAGATACATAGCGTGTTCCCTTGCGAATTTCACAGACTCTAGCCTTAGTTAGCCCTAAATCCTCGGCAACTTGCTTGTCTTGTGTGTAGTTTTTTGCCTTTTTGTAGGCATCTAATAGCTGTCTGGCATACATATATATTCCTCCTAAGCCCATCTTAGCCCCTCAGTATCAGATTATCGATACTTGTAGTCACGATTTATTGATACTAGTGTGTAGGAAAATCATTCACGAGGTTTATCACATGGACGTGACCGCTTTCCTGCTAACTAACAATGAGTTTGTAAACCTAGTTGTTATTGTGTCTGCACTTAGTATCTCCGCTTACTTTGCGCATTCGACACTGTGTTTTATACGACAAAAACTGATTAATTTCATGAATGTTCGACACATTTCTTCTGCTGACAATTTTGATGGTTTACTTTCATATGAATAGATTAGTATTTATTAGAAATCACATAGCGGCCAACCTTTCATCTCAAGGTCTGCCGCCGCACTGTGCTAACTTCTATGCTCATCGCGGCGTTGTGTATTATCAAAACGTCGTATCAAACAGCAAAGACCCGTTTAAAGATGCGTGTGACTATGCGGGTAAATTGGCGGCATCTCGTATTGCGTCATTTAATTACCAGCCAGTAAAGCAACCGCCATCACGCCGCTCGATTAAGGCTCGTCCCCAATCATTGTTTGATTTTGACTCTCAGGAGCGTAAATCATGACAACACACGCTTTCGCTGGC
>NZ_JBLBVL010000054.1:0-1094 GCF_047250365.1 Thaumasiovibrio clandestinus | reverse complement strand
TAGCACGATCAATACCAGTGGTCAGTTAAGTATTCAAGGTGACAACCTCGGTACCAATATTTCAGGGTTGAATAACAGCGGTGAATTAACCCTTGTTGCCAGCGACCACGGCGCAATTAATAGCGCGTTGGAGTTTGCCACCGATTCAATGGAAATGTACATCGGCGGCACGAATGACATTGCCACCAAGGCGATGTTCACTACCCATGAGCTCGCCGATAACATGGTATTAGCTAACAGTGAAAACTTAGCGCACCTTGCCGGGCTGCAAGGCAGTCAGGCCAAGCAGAACGCCGATAATATCAACGCATTGAAAGAATTAGCCACCATGCACGTTGATGGTGGTCAAAGTGCGATGGCCGAGCAGATGAAATACGTCATCTTTGCCGTTCTGGCGGCTGTGGTGGTATTAGGAGTGAAACGCATATGAAACAAACGTTAGCCCCACGCCAGCAGGTACAATTTCACGCCGTTGGTGAATACCTGTATATACATACAGCGCCAGACGAGTTACGTATTCGAACCCAACGCGGGGAATATGTCTTATCTGAGCGTGGGCAAATCAAAGACGCTGCTTTATCTGGTCTTGTGACAGTGGAAAACCTTGCAGACCATGCTGGATTGGTCGAAATCAGCAGCGGATTTGGTGAATATATACCGCCCAATGACGGGCAAGCGGTGGTGGTGAGTCATATGCCAGCGGTAGATGTTGCAACAATACCGCCCGTCAGCGTTGATTCTATGCCTGAAATGGAGGTCAAAACGCTACCACCTGTACAAATACACAGTATTCCGGCGGTTAACGTCGAAACCTTACCTAACGTGAAGTTAGAAACCGGACAAGCGGTGCGGGTTTATGCCACCAATCCGGTATTAACCAAACCCGTTGGTGGGGCAACGATGGCTTGTCATACCTTAACCATTAGCGATGGTGAAGCGGTATTCGCCGCCAATAGTAGCCGTGCCCACATAAAGGTAAAAGCAGCCGCCAGCAATAGTGGCCCCATCTTAATCGGTGGTCACTACCCGTTATTACCCGGCGAAGCGGAAACTCTAAACACCTTTGGTGAGCTGGCCTTATCAGGCACAGACAA
>NZ_JBLBVL010000053.1:0-1094 GCF_047250365.1 Thaumasiovibrio clandestinus | reverse complement strand
CAGCACGATCAATACCAGTGGTCAGTTAAGTATTCAAGGTGACAACCTCGGCACCAATATTTCAGGGTTGAATAACAGCGGTGAATTAACCCTTGTTGCCAGCGACCACGGCGCAATTAATAGCGCGTTGGAGTTTGCCACCGATTCCATGGAAATGTACATCGGCGGCACAAATGACATTGCCACCAAGGCGATGTTCACTACCCATGAACTCGCCGATAACATGGTATTAGCTAACAGTGAAAACTTAGCGCACCTTGCTGGGCTGCAAGGCAGTCAGGCCAAGCAGAACGCCGATAATATCAACGCCATGATGGACTTAGCCACCATGCACGTTGATGGAGGTCAAAGTGCGATGGCAGAGCAAATGAAATATGTCATCTTTGCCGTTCTGGCGGCAGTGGTGGTATTAGGAGTGAAACGCGCATGAAACAAACGTTAGCCCCACGCCAGCAGATACAATTTCACGCCGTCGGTGAATATTTGTATATCCATGCTGCACCTAGTGCTTTACGTATTCGCACCCAACGCGGGGAATATGTCTTATCTGAGCGTGGGCAAATCAAAGATACCGAATTAACGGGCCTTGTTACCGTCGAAAACCTTGCTGAACATGCTGGATTGGTCGAAATAAGTTGCGGATTTGGTGAATATATACCGCCCAATGACGGGCAAGCGGTGGTAGTGAGTCAGATGCCAGCGGTAGACGTTCAAACGATGCCGCCAGTTTCTGTCGGCACAATGCCGGAAGTCGACATTAAAACACTCCCCCCTGTTCAAATACAAACGATTCCAGCAATCAACGTCGAAACTTTACCTAACGTGAAGTTAGAAACCGGACAAGCGGTGCGGGTTTATGCCACCAATCCGGTATTAACCAAACCCGTTGGTGGGGCAACGATGGCTTGTCATACCTTAACCATTACCGATGGTGAAGCGGTATTCGCCGCCAATAGTAGCCGTGCCCACATAAAGGTAAAAGCAGCCGCCAGCAATAGTGGTTCCATCTTAATCGGTGGTCACTACCCGTTATTACCCGGCGAAGCGGAAACTCTAAACACCTTTGGTGAGCTGGCCTTATCAGGCACAGACAG
>NZ_JBLBVL010000052.1:0-1158 GCF_047250365.1 Thaumasiovibrio clandestinus | reverse complement strand
GTTAACGTTGGTACTATCGGCCACGTTGACCACGGTAAAACTACTCTAACTGCTGCTATCTGTACTACTTTGTCAAAAGTATACGGTGGTGAAGCGAAAGACTTCGCATCTATCGATAACGCTCCAGAAGAGCGTGAGCGTGGTATTACTATCTCTACTTCTCACGTAGAGTACGATACTCCTACTCGTCACTACGCACACGTAGACTGTCCAGGACACGCCGATTATGTTAAAAACATGATCACTGGTGCTGCTCAAATGGACGGTGGTATCCTAGTTGTTGCTGCGACTGATGGCCCAATGCCACAAACGCGTGAGCACATCCTACTAGGCCGTCAGGTTGGTATCCCTTACATCATCGTATTCATGAACAAATGTGACATGGTTGATGATGAAGAGCTACTAGAGCTAGTAGAAATGGAAGTTCGTGAACTTCTTTCTGAGTACGAATTCCCAGGTGACGACTGCCCAGTAATCATGGGTTCAGCTCTTGGCGCACTAAACGGCGAGAAAGAGTGGGAAGACAAGATTGTTGAGCTAGCAGAAGCGCTAGACAACTACATCCCAGAGCCAGAGCGTGCGATCGACCGTCCGTTCATCCTACCAATCGAAGATGTATTCTCAATCCAAGGCCGTGGTACTGTTGTAACTGGTCGTGTTGAGCAAGGTATCATCACTGTAGGTGACGAAGTAGAAATCGTTGGTATCAAAGACACTACTACTACAACTTGTACTGGTGTTGAGATGTTCCGTAAGCTTCTTGACGAAGGCCGTGCTGGTGAGAACGTTGGTGTTCTACTACGTGGTACTAAGCGTGACGAAGTTGAGCGTGGTCAAGTTCTTGCTAAGCCAGGTTCAATCACTCCACACACAACTTTCACTTCAGAAATCTATGTGCTTTCTAAAGATGAAGGTGGTCGTCACACGCCATTCTTCAAAGGCTACCGTCCACAGTTCTACTTCCGTACAACTGACGTAACCGGTACTATTGAATTGCCAGAAGGCGTAGAAATGGTAATGCCAGGCGATAACATCGCTATGACTGTTACTCTAATCTGCCCAATCGCAATGGACGAAGGTCTACGCTTCGCAATCCGTGAAGGTGGCCGTACCGTTGGTGCTGGTGTTGTTGCATCTATCCTTGCTTAATTTGCAAAG
>NZ_JBLBVL010000051.1:0-1235 GCF_047250365.1 Thaumasiovibrio clandestinus | reverse complement strand
GGCGACCGCTTCATCGCCGTAACGGGTTTGCTTGGGAACATGGTCATCAAGCAACTCATCAAAGATTTGCGGCACATGGTAATGAGGGTGAATAGGGCGCACAGACCTTTTTACAAATATGCCGCCCATCGCGTGACAGAACGCCGCCCAATCTGAGGCATGTGCCGCACGGCGACATTGCTCAACAGCGAAACGTTGTACTTCATCTAAATCATTCAATTTTTCATCCTGTGATAAGTCGGCTTTGATTTTGCGCAGTTCGCGCCATGTGGTAACAGATGGCAACCCGAAAAACTGAAACTGGCGAATGCCATTAACCCGCGCCCAGGCAACAATCCGTTCAGCGGCCTCAATGCCAGACAACGCGGTTTTGTTATCGGTAACGTTCAGGCCATCGATAGATTTAGAGAGGTACTTGGCAACATAAGAAATGCCTGAGCCGCGAGCAAAATCGATATGTTCAAAGGTCACACGGCGTTTGCTGGCACCTTTTTCTGTGCCGTCGACTTGTAAGCAGCGTTTAGTAAACGTCGCTTTAATCTCTTCGGTATGTTCAGGCAAGCAGTAAATGAGTAAATGCCAATGCGGGCAGCCGTCGTGATGAGGTTCAACCGAGCGCATGCCGTAGAACTCAATGGCATTGTCATCAAAGTCGCGGCGTATATCCGCCCATGTTGAACACAGGTAATTTTGCGCGTCTTGGGTGGTTGGCTTTCCAGCCTCTAGCCATGTACGATTGGTGTTGCCTTTCGAGCTGCTGTGGAACTTGCTCGGGCATGTCATGGTGACAAATAAGCAATCGTGGCTTTGCGCTTGTGCAATGGTGTCACAACCTTTTAAGCGCACGAACATTTCAGAGCGGCGAATATAGGGGTTACTCGTGGTTTTCTGCGCTAATTCAAACAGGGTAAATACGTTGCTTGGGTCATCTTCATCAATCGCAATTAAGTTTTCCAGCAACTGCTTATTCTTCTGTTGGCGATAGCGTTGACGGTAGACCGATTCACTAGAGCAGTATGCAACGTTGTGGTTGCCAACCAACTCTAAATCACGCGCAACACGCTCAAGGGTTTTGTTGGTGAGCTTACGCAATTGCAGTCGCCACCAATCGTCAGTACACGCACGACTAACCAACGGCATCAATTGACCTGTTTTGCGTCGTTCATCTACTTCGGTTTCATCAAAGGCAACACCGTATTCAGCCATGACAGACTGAACCGCGACAAATTGAAAGG
>NZ_JBLBVL010000050.1:0-1235 GCF_047250365.1 Thaumasiovibrio clandestinus | reverse complement strand
TCTTTCAATTTGTCGCGGTTCAGTCTGTCATGGCTGAATACGGTGTTGCCTTTGATGAAACCGAAGTAGATGAACGACGCAAAACAGGTCAATTGATGCCGTTGGTTAGTCGTGCGTGTACTGAGGATTGGTGGCGCCTTCAATTGCGTAAGCTCACCAACAAAACCCTTGAACGTGTTGCGCGTGATTTAGAGTTGGTTGGCAACCACAACGTTGCATACTGCTCTAGTGAATCGGTCTACCGTCAACGCTATCGCCAACAGAAGAATAAGCAGTTGCTAGAAAACTTAATTGCGATTGATGAAGATGACCCAAGCAACGTATTTACCCTGTTTGAATTAGCACAGAAAACCACGAGTAACCCCTATATTCGGCGCTCTGAAATGTTCGTGCGCTTAAAAGGTTGTGACACCATTGCACAAGCGCAAAATCATGATTGCCTATTTATCACGATGACATGCCCGAGTAAGTTTCACAGCAGCTCGAAAGGCAACACCAATCGCGCATGGTTAGAGGCTGGAAAGCCAACCACCCAAGACGCGCAAAATTACCTGTGTTCAACATGGGCGGATATACGTCGTGACTTTGATGACAATGGCATTGAGTTCTACGGCATGCGCTCGGTTGAACCTCATCACGACGGCTGCCCACACTGGCATTTACTCGTTTACTGCTTGCCTGAACATACCGAAGAGATTAAAGCGACGTTTACTAAACGCTGCTTACAAGTCGACGGCACAGAAAAAGGTGCAAAGAAACGTCGCGTTACCTTTGAAGACATCGATTTTGCTCGCGGCTCTGGCATTTCTTATGTGGCTAAGTACCTCTCTAAGTCTATAGATGGTTTGAACGTTACCGATAACAAAACCTCGCTGTCTGGCATTGAGGCCGCTGAACGCATTGTTGCTTGGGCACGTGTTAATGGCATTCGCCAGTTTCAGTTCTTCGGGTTGCCATCTGTTACCACTTGGCGCGAACTGCGCAAAATCAAAGCCGACTTATCACAGGATGAAAAATTGAATGACTTAGATGAAGTACAGCGTTTCGCTGTTGAGCAATGTCGCCGAGCGGCACATGCTTCAGATTGGGCGGCGTTCTGTCACGCGATGGGCGGCATATTTGTAAAAAGGTCTGTGCGCCCTATTTACCCCCATTACCATGTGCCGCAAATCTTTGATGAGTTGCTTGATGACCATGTACCCAAGCAGACCAGATACGGCGATGAAGCGGTTGCG
>NZ_JBLBVL010000049.1:0-1262 GCF_047250365.1 Thaumasiovibrio clandestinus | reverse complement strand
AGTCCACTTCGACACCATTTGCACATAGTGTGCGGTGTTGTTTTCATGCGCTGGCGCAAAACGGGAAATTATGCCTGTTAAGGTGCTGATACCTTGGCGGTTGTAACTACGTAGAACCCGCGCCCCCGCACGAAAACCAAACTTGGCATGTTTAAAGGTTTCAAATTCTTCATCCCGTGAGATCGCACTTTCCCCTACCCAATCGTTGCCTTTACGAATGTTAAGCGGATTATTATTACGTACCCCACGGGGCAATCCTTGTCGTTGCACTGTCCATACTCCGATTACGATGACTGCTGAAATAGCGAGCCAACCTTTAAGCGTCATAAAAGCCACATTTCATTGGATGCAATGACCAGTGATAGCGAATTTCTACCGTATTGCTCACCCCATTAGCGACAATTGAAAGCATCGCGCTATCGCTGGTCACTTCTATGCTGCCATCGGCTGGTGCAGGTGGTCGTTTACCATCACTGACGTTAGTCATGATCAAATGGCGGTCTACATCTCGTACCATCGGGCGCATTGGCACTGGAACGGATTTACCCGCAATCAGTTCCGCGGCGGGATAGCGGCCCAGTAAACCACCATGTGGATAAAGATTGTGTGGGCTATCCAAGGATGGCGTCACATCTTCTTTATCGGGATTAAGGTAGACCCCTGTTTCATTACACGAGCAACTAAAACCACTTAAATCTTTCGTTTCGTAGAAATACGCATATCGCCCCCCTGGTACTAACGAAATACCGTGCAAGTAGTGATGAATAAAGCGCTGGCCTGTCGTGAAGTCTTCTTCTTGAATGGGCATTTCAGCGACTATTTTCACAAAGCGATCATCGTCATCAAGCTCCATTACCCCAAAGCGTGACACCGTATTTTTGGCAAAGCCTCGAAAGTAAGCACTGTATGCCGCCATCTTCATTGGCGATATTCCTACGGTGCTAATGGTTGGGGCATTAAATGGCTGATACATAACAACATCGGTGTCGTAGCCATTAAACAGAAATGCACACTGGCTACGTTCATCAGAATCATCAACTTCACCGCCCATCGTCATTGTTTGCGAACTAATACGGGCATTACCAGAGGCGGTATTGACTTCCGCGCACCAACCAAACGGGACAGGAACCGCATTGCTGCGCCCGATTACACAACTGTTTGGTGAGTCGTTGTAATAAGGGGAGATCAATTTAGCCCATGCTTCATTTTGGCCCATTTGCCAGCCGTCAGACTGAGAAAAGTCAGAATTGATTAATAGATTG
>NZ_JBLBVL010000048.1:0-1262 GCF_047250365.1 Thaumasiovibrio clandestinus | reverse complement strand
TGTCCACTCCGACACCATTTGCACATAGTGTGCGGTGTTGTTTTCATGCGCTGGCGCAAAACGGGAAATTATGCCTGTTAAGGTGCTGATACCTTGGCGGTTGTAACTACGTAGAACCCGCGCCCCAGCACGAAAACCAAACTTGGCATGTTTAAAGGTTTCAAACTCTTCATCCCGAGAGAAAGCACTTTCCCCTACCCAATCGTTACCTTTACGAATGTTTAGCGGGTTATTATTACGTACCCCACGGGGCAATCCTTGTCGTTGCACTGTCCATACTCCCATTACGATGACTGCTGAAATAGCGAGCCACCCTTTAAGCGTCATAAAAACCACATTTCATTGGATGCAATGACCAGTGATAGCGAATTTCTACCGTATTGCTCACCCCATTAGCGACAATTGAAAGCATCGCGCCATCGCAGTTCACCTCTATGCTGCCATCTGCGGGTGCAGGTGGTCGTTTACCGTCACTAACGTTGGTCATGATCAAGTGGCGGTCTACATTGCGCACCATCGGGCGCATTGGCACAGGAACGGATTTACCCGCAATCAGTTCAGCGGCGGGATAATGGCCCAGCAAGCCACCATGTGGATAAAGATTGTGTGGGCTATCCAAGGATGGCGTCACATCTTCTTTGTCGGGATTAAGGTAAATCCCCGTTTCATTACACGAGCAACTAAAACCACTTAAATCTTTCGTTTCGTAGAAATATGCATATCGCCCCCCAGGCACTAACGAAATACCGTGCAAGTAGTGATGAATAAAGCGCTGGCCTGTCGTGAAATCTTCTTCTTGAATGGGCATTTCAGCGACAATTTTCACAAAGCGATCATCGTCATCAAGCTCCATCACCCCAAAGCGTGAAACCGTATTTTTGGCAAAGCCCCGAAAGTAAGCACTGTATGCCGCCATCTTCATTGGCGATATTCCTACGGTGCTAATGGTTGGGGCATTAAATGGCTGATACATCACAACATCGGTGTCGTAGCCATTAAACAGAAACGCACACTGGCTACGTTCATCAGAATCATCAACTTCACCGCCCATCGTCATTGTTTGCGAACTAATACGGGCATTACCAGAGGCGGTATTAACTTCCGCGCACCAACCAAACGGGACAGGAACCGCATTGCTGCGCCCTATTACACAACTGTTTGGTGAGTCGTTGTAATAAGGGGAGATCAATTTAGCCCATGCTTCATTTTGGCCCATTTGCCAGCCGTCAGAATGAGAAAAGTCAGAATTGATTAATAGATTA
>NZ_JBLBVL010000047.1:0-1342 GCF_047250365.1 Thaumasiovibrio clandestinus | reverse complement strand
TGTAAGATCTAGTTAGAAATGTCAGGTTTGAGCCAGATTGAAATGTCATGTTGTTCTAGCTTCAAAACACGCCTTCTTTGCCGTGTTTGGAGCCCTTGGATGCTATTGACCATGACTGACAATGAATTACTGAGAATCAAACTAATCCAAGACATCTGTGATAAACGGATCACCGGTGTCGATGCTGCCCGCTTACTTAAACTCAGTCCTCGCCAAGTTTATCGCTTGGTCAAACGCTTCATCGAATTTGGTGCTGCGGGTTTGGTTTCTTTAAAGCGTGGTCAGCCTGGCAATCATCGCCATGATGAGAAATTAAAATTACAGACACTGGCCTTGCTCCATCAGCAATACGAAGATTTCGGCCCGACGTTGGCTCATGAAAAACTCTCTGAGCTTCATGATATCCATGTTTCCGTTGAAACCTTACGCCAATGGATGATTGCCGATGGTCTCTGGGTTCCCCATGCCAAACGCAAACCAAGAGTTTATCAACCTCGTCATCGCCGTGATTGCCTGGGTGAACTGGTTCAAATCGACGGCTCCCACCATGACTGGTTTGAAGGTCGCAGCTCCAAATGCTGTTTGTTGGTATACATCGATGATGCCACTGGCCGCCTGATGAACCTGCGCTTCAGCGAAACCGAATCAGCCTTCGATTATATGGTGGCTACTCGCGAATACCTTGAACAGCACGGCAAACCCACCGCGTTCTATAGTGACCGGCATGCGGTTTTCCATGTCAGCAAGCGCGATGCCCACACTGAACGTCTAACCCAGTTTGGTCGTGTACTGAATGATCTCAATATCGAGCTGATCTGTGCCAACAGTTCACAAGCCAAGGGCCGCGTTGAGCGCGCGAATAAAACGTTACAGGATCGCTTAGTCAAAGAAATGCGTTTGCAAGGCATTGATACGATTGAACAAGCCAACGCATGGCTCCCCGACTTTATTGCAGATTTCAACCGCCGCTTTGCCAAACCGCCAAGGTTTCCCAAGGACATGCACCGGACAATACGGGAGTCTACCGATGAGCTCGATGATATTTTTGCCTGGCAAGAGCTACGTAAGCTCTCCAAATCACTGACTTTTCAATATGATAAGGTTGTCTATCTCATTGACCCAACAGAAGAAAACCAGCGATTGGTTAATCAGGTCGTTAAGGTATTAGACCGTCCAGATGGCACCATCGCCATTCAATACGGCTACCGGAAGCTGACCTTCAGAGTTTTCGATAAGTTGGCAGATGTAGACCAAGGCAAAGTCGTCGATAACAAACGACTGGGCGCTGTGCTCAAGTTTGCTCAGGACAAACAACAGGAATTCGAGCAGCAACAGAAACGTT
>NZ_JBLBVL010000046.1:0-1419 GCF_047250365.1 Thaumasiovibrio clandestinus | reverse complement strand
GATAAGGAGGTAAGAGCATGGCGAGACGACGCAGCGACCAAGAATGGCAAGCGCTATTCCAACAATACGAAACAAGTAACCTCACTCAACGCGCTTTTTGCGAGCAAAATAACCTCAGTTCTTCGACATTTTTCGCCAAACGGCAACGTTTATTGCAGAGCGGAGCCGAGCAGACTAGTGGTTTTGTTAAGGCTCAACTGATTGAAAAGACCACTCATTATCAGGCAGCTCGTACACCGGTGGCGAACATGACACTCTTATTAGGTGATATTGAGTTAAGTATTCCACAAGGTACCCCTGCCTCATATATTGCTGAGTTGATTGGAGCCTTATCGTGAAAAGAATGCTCAGCCCCCCAAACATCTACTTGTATCGTGAGGCCGTTGACTTCCGTAAGTCCATTAATGGCCTTGCGGCCATCATTGAATCGGAAACAGATTTACTTCTGGGCTCAGGCGCCTTGTTCCTCTTTACCAATAAACAACGCGATAAGATTAAGGTGTTGTACTGGGATAAAACTGGCTTCGCACTGTGGTACAAACGCCTTGAAAAGGCCAAGTTCAAATGGCCATCAAAAGAGAGAAATCCCGTCTTTACCCTAACTGATTTTGAACTCGACAGGCTGCTCTCCGGCTTCACGATTATTGGCCACAAAGCCGTTAAAATAAACGATTTTACAATGAGTTAATCGCAATAAAAGGCTTGTATATTAAGCATTAAAAGTCAGCATTTAGTATAATAAATGCTATGAAAACGACTCGAAATATTAACCCAGAAAGCCAAGATGTTGCCGAGCTACAAGCGATAGTAAGAGCATTAATGGCTGAAAAGTCTTCCTTATTAGAGCAGTTCAAACTGGCTCTCGAGCGTCAGTTTGCTAAGCGTTCAGAGTCCCTAAAACCTTATGACGAAGCGCAAGGTGACCTGTTCAACGAGGCAGAATCTGAGTTAGTAAAAGAAGAAAAGGCAGTTACTACTACTTCTACCACGATAACGAAGGCGCGCGGAAAGCGTAAACCACTCCCCAAAGACCTACCGCGTGAACGCATCATTCTTGACCTTGATGAGCAAGAGAAACAGTGCTCATGTTGCCAAGGCTCACTGCATAAAATCGGTGAAGACTGCAGTGAAAAACTCGAGTTCACTCCGGCCATCCTCAAAGTGCTTGAGTATGTTCGACCTAAATACGCATGCCGCCAGTGTGAGCAACAAGCAGAAAACAGCCAGGTCCGCCAAAAGCCAGCACCACAAAGCATTATTCCGAAAAGCTTTGCGACAGAAAGCTTGCTGGCCAATATCATTCTCGGCAAATACCAATACGCGTTGCCTCTCTACCGTCAAGAAACCTTGTTCAGCCAATCAGGTATCGAGCTATCTCGAACCACCATGGCAAGATGGGTGATACAGGTGAGTGAGCGG
>NZ_JBLBVL010000045.1:0-1432 GCF_047250365.1 Thaumasiovibrio clandestinus | reverse complement strand
GCGTTGAACTAAACCGCTTCGCGGAGATCTTCTCTTTCCCCGCGGTGATCACCCAAAATGATGATGTATCCATTAAAAAAGGAATGCATCATGACCCCCTTAAGACAGCGATTTATTGATGAGATGACAGTTCGTCGTTTCTCACCCAAAACCCATGCCTGTTATCTCCGTTGGGTTGTTGAACTATCAAAAGCGTACCATCAGTCACCTGACTTACTCAGTGATGAACAAATCAGAGAGTATTTGCGCTCTCTTACTACTGAGCGGCATCTAAGTGGCAGCAGTTGCGCCCAAGCCCTACAGGCCATCATGTTTTTCTATAACATGGTGCTAAAAAGGCATTTTGAAGAGCGGCTTATTCCACCGATTAAACGTGATAGTAAGATCCCTGAATTACTCAATCGTCATGAAGTTCGGGACATTATCAGCCACTGCCGAAACCTTAAGTATCAAACTGCGTTTGAAATTTGCTATGGGTGTGGGCTACGTGTCAGTGAAGTGGTTAGCCTCTACGTTAAAGACATTGATGGTGTAGCGAAGCGATTGCATATTCATAAGGCGAAAGGAGGTAAAGACCGATTTGTGCCTCTTAGTGACAGCCAATTGAGCCACCTACGAAACTACTGGCGACACTATCACCCAACAGTGATTTTATTCCCAAGCAGAGAGCCTGAAAAGCAGTTAGATATCAGCTCAATGCAAAGATGCTTTAAAGCCGCTAAGGCAGCAGCCGGAATTGAAAAAACAGGTGGTATTCATGCGCTGAGACATGCTTATGCTACGCATCAATTAGAATCAGGCATGCCATTAAATGTTCTTCAGCGTCATCTTGGTCACTCAAATGTTAATACCACGTTGAGGTACACGCATTGGATCGGTCACTATAACGAAAGCTCACATAGCGATGAATTTGATTTAGTTGGAAAGCTCTGGGAGGTTGAATGAACCGGTTATCTCCTTATCAAACCGTGTTGACTCAGGGGCTAGACGAGCTTGATAAAACAACGGTTACACCGAGACAATGGCAGGTACTTCATCATCTACGAGATTGTCGAACCGAGAGAATGGGAAGTTATGATTGGCGCTGTACGCAGTGTGGCCATGAAACAACGTGGTATTGTTCTTGTCGAGATCGCCATTGTCCAAATTGTCAGGAGCAGATGAGGCAGCAATGGTTGCTCAAGCGAAGCCAAGATGTTTTACCTGTCGCCTATCACCATTTGGTTTTTACGATACCACACGAGTTTAATGCGCTCGTTAAAGCATACCCAAAAGAAGTTTACCAGTGCCTATTTCATTCTGCATGGGCAACGTTACGTGCCTTTGCTAATGAGCGACATCATCTAGAAGGACAACTTGGTGCATTGATGGTGTTACATACTTGGGGCAGAAACCTCAGTCAGCATACACATATACATTGCTTGCTACCCGG
>NZ_JBLBVL010000044.1:0-1496 GCF_047250365.1 Thaumasiovibrio clandestinus | reverse complement strand
GCAGTTAAAAAGACCGTTTATGCGTTTGAGCTCTCTACCTCATAGAAACTCACTCCGGTGACTTCATGCTTAACCACCAAGTTTAAAAAGCTGTCTGCTGCATTTGAAGTGTAGAGATTTATTGGGGCGTCGTTCAATTTAAACAGTCTTGGTGTTGAAACTTTAGCGCAATCGACAACAAAACGTTTATATGGTCTCGCTCGGTGTCGTCGGCCATTAGGCTTGTAATTAATCTCTGTAAGCTCACTATCTAAAGCATCCAGTTTAGAAATCACATTGAGTACAAACCAAGTCGAACCTTCGACATTCACAGGCAGAAGTTCACAAGACTCCCCTATAGCTTCTTTAAATAAAGAAGCTATATCATTACAAACCACATAGGTGCTACTCCCCCAAGCCGCAATCATGGGTTTTAATGGTATCATTAAGTGAAAATGAGGCTAAAATGCTAGAAATGTCACAAAATAGCTGGTTGGAACATCGTGATCTAGAGTTTGATTTCATTGATAAAAATTGGACTCGAGCAAATTTTGGCACATCATCGTCTTTATCTAGAGGTGGCTATAAATGCAGCGTTGTGAAATCAAGATTGATGCAATTACTTAATTACAATAGAAACTATTAAGTGTTCTTTAATGAGTTGCTACTATCGCCTGAATAAAGTGGTAATGAATGATCACCCATCGCACTAAGACACTCGATCAATTGAGCAGGTGCGCTATCAAACACGGCATTTAGAAAAGGAAATTGAGCGCCAGAAACAATCCCCTTCTCGTTATAGGTCTCCATCGCCTGAACCAGAGTATCGCTATCTGTGTAGTCGATTATTTCTACAGCTTGTTCCAACAACATAAAAATGTATTCCATTTCATTAAACGAATAAACATACGAGGCGGAGTTTACTAAATCTACACTGTGCGCAATTTGTACTGGATCAAGTGACCGTTAAAGCCTTATAACCCAATCACTTAAATATAAATCGTTATCCAGAAAGCCATCACCCCGCAGGTTCATTGCTTACCACTACAAATGGTGAATGGTGATAGACGTGGTGAATGAAAACAGCGCTAAAACGTCCATTCACCACACCTAAGCGTTTGAATATAAACAAATGGTGAATGGGTGAATGAGATCTGCCCATCTTTAAACTTTTATGGCTGATTCCCATTGGTAACGACTACGCTCATCAAGCTAGATAGAACTCAGTAAAAATGGATATAAATCAATATATTCAAAGATAATGACAGGCATCACAATGTGATCTTAATACCATGTTGTTGTCGTTTGTGTCGTGATAGGTTGTTGTTACTGGAGCTACTTCTAGGGGCGGTAGCGTGCCCGCTGATAGGCTGCAACTTGCAACCTATTAAGCAATTAAAGCATCTATCTATCCTGTTCATCTTATTGAATCGTTTGAATTTTAAGTCCATTCTTAACATTGCGCTCAGTAAGATAGGTGGCGAGAAAGACATCAAGATATGTGGCGAAATGCCGTG
>NZ_JBLBVL010000043.1:0-1653 GCF_047250365.1 Thaumasiovibrio clandestinus | reverse complement strand
ACCAAGCAATCTGTGTGGACACTGCATTTAAACAGCAGTCTATCGTTAAGGAGGTGATCCAGCCCCAGGTTCCCCTAGGGCTACCTTGTTACGACTTCACCCCAGTCATGAACCACACCGTGGTAAACGCCCTCCCGAAGGTTAAGCTATCTACTTCTGGTGCAGCCCACTCCCATGGTGTGACGGGCGGTGTGTACAAGGCCCGGGAACGTATTCACCGTAGCATTCTGATCTACGATTACTAGCGATTCCGACTTCATGGAGTCGAGTTGCAGACTCCAATCCGGACTACGACGCACTTTTTGGGATTCGCTCACTATCGCTAGCTTGCAGCCCTCTGTATGCGCCATTGTAGCACGTGTGTAGCCCTACTCGTAAGGGCCATGATGACTTGACGTCGTCCCCACCTTCCTCCGGTTTATCACCGGCAGTCTCCCTGGAGTTCCCACCATTACGTGCTGGCAAACAAGGATAGGGGTTGCGCTCGTTGCGGGACTTAACCCAACATTTCACAACACGAGCTGACGACAGCCATGCAGCACCTGTCTCAGAGCTCCCGAAGGCACACCTGCGTCTCCGCTGGCTTCTCTGGATGTCAAGAGTAGGTAAGGTTCTTCGCGTTGCATCGAATTAAACCACATGCTCCACCGCTTGTGCGGGCCCCCGTCAATTCATTTGAGTTTTAATCTTGCGACCGTACTCCCCAGGCGGTCTACTTAACGCGTTAGCTCCGAAAGCCAGTGTTCAAGACACCAACCTCCAAGTAGACATCGTTTACGGCGTGGACTACCAGGGTATCTAATCCTGTTTGCTCCCCACGCTTTCGCATCTGAGCGTCAGTCTTTGTCCAGGGGGCCGCCTTCGCCACCGGTATTCCTTCAGATCTCTACGCATTTCACCGCTACACCTGAAATTCTACCCCCCTCTACAAGACTCTAGACTGTCAGTTTCAAATGCGATTCCCAGGTTAAGCCCGGGGCTTTCACATCTGACTTAACAGTCCGCCTGCATGCGCTTTACGCCCAGTAATTCCGATTAACGCTCGCACCCTCCGTATTACCGCGGCTGCTGGCACGGAGTTAGCCGGTGCTTCTTCTGCAGCTAACGTCAAGCTACGCAGGTATTAACTACGTAACCTTCCTCACTGCTGAAAGTACTTTACAACCCGAAGGCCTTCTTCATACACGCGGCATGGCTGCATCAGGGTTTCCCCCATTGTGCAATATTCCCCACTGCTGCCTCCCGTAGGAGTCTGGACCGTGTCTCAGTTCCAGTGTGGCTGATCATCCTCTCAAACCAGCTAGGGATCGTCGCCTAGGTGAGCCATTACCTCACCTACTAGCTAATCCCAACTGGGCCCATCCTGACGCGAGAAGCCCGAAGGTCCTCCTCTTTGGTCCGTAGACGTTATGCGGTATTAGCAGTCGTTTCCAACTGTTATCCCCCACATCAGGGCAGGTTCCCAGCCATTACTCACCCGTCCGCCGCTCGACGCCGAATAGCAAGCTATTCTCGTTTCCGCTCGACTTGCATGTGTTAGGCCTGCCGCCAGCGTTCAATCTGAGCCATGATCAAACTCTTCAATTTAAAGTTTTTGATAGCTCAATGAATACTGTTGTTCATCACCGAAGTGATAAACGAATTGACTGTGCC
>NZ_JBLBVL010000042.1:0-1978 GCF_047250365.1 Thaumasiovibrio clandestinus | reverse complement strand
TGTCAACGCCAGTTTAAATTTGACCCACTTATCGACGTTATCGCCGAAGTAAAACTGACCCACTCACGTAATTAACTTTTGCTTTCAGATAGGCATTCTAGAACCGCTGGTATGGTTCCAGCAGCCTTCTTGCCTCGTAATCGATAGCTTTCTCCGCTGATTTGTACGATGTGCGAGTGATGAAGAAGCCTATCCAGTAATGCCGCCGTTAGTGTCGTATCGTCAGCGAACGCATTTGACCATTGAGAGAACGGCAAGTTACTGGTTACGATAATGCTGCCTTGCTCGTATCGTTTAGCGATGACGTTGAAGAACAGGTTCGCTTCTTCTCTGCCGAACGGTAGATACCCGATTTCATCGACGATAAGGAGTTTTGGCGCAAGCACGCTTCGCCTCAGGTAGCTTTCAAGTTTACCCTGAGCTTTCGCTGTAGACAGTTGAAGCATTAAGTCTGCTGCTGTGATGAACCGTGTCTTTAGACTCTTTTGTACTGCTATTTGACCAAGGCTAACCGCGAGATGGCTCTTGCCGACACCACTTGGGCCAAGTAGTACTACGTTTTCTTTTCGCTCGATGAACGCCAACCCTGTTAGCTCTTTTAGCTGTTTCCTTGGAGCACCTGTTGCGAACTTGAAGTCATAGTCATCGAACGTTTTCTCCATAGGGAAGCTGGCGAATTTAGTCAGCGTTGCTCTTGTGCGTTCAGCTCTCGCTTCAAGCTCAGCGTTTAGAAGTGACTCTAAGTAATCGGCTAGACTCAACTCACGATTGGTGGCGACTTCTGCTAGTCTCGGCCACTCCTGACCCATTGCTTGTAACTTCAGCGTTGCACAAGCAGCTTCGATGCGATTCATTTGAAGGTTCATACTCGCACCTCCAACAACGCATCATACATTGATAGCGGATGTTGGAAGCTCTCAACTGGCATGACATTATCACTCATTGTTAGCGGTGCCATTGGGCGTGTCGGTGACGGAAGGGGCTGAAGTGTAAAGCGCTCTTTCTCTAGAAGAACTTGAGGCATTGTGCCCGTCGTGCCGTGCATTCTCTGGTGAGCGACGGTTTCTAACCACGCGCCGATATGTCCATTAAGAACATCGACGGTGACTTTAAGTCCGTGTTGTTTGAGTGTCGCTGCAAGCGGGGTGACGAAGCTACTTTTCAAGTAAGAGTTAAATCGCTCCACTTTCCCTTTGGTCTTTGCGCGATAAGGGCGGCAAGCTCTTGGTTTGAAGTTGTATTTATTGGCGGCAGTGAGCAGCATAGGGTTCCATCGGTGTTTGCCTTCCCCGTAAGCATCTCGCTCTATCATGATGGCTTTCGCATTATCGAAGAGAACTTCTTTGGGAACACCACCGAAGTATTCAAACGCTTCTTCAAGACCGTCAACCCAGTCTTCTTGACGCTCTCGCTCACAAAAGCGAACGAAGGTCGCTCTGCTATAACCAAGCGTAGCAACGAAGGCTTTAACACGTACGCCGTAATGCGTGATGGTCGTGAAGTCGACTTGCATCTGCTCACCAGGCTGTGTCTCGAATCGAACCACAGGGTCGACAGGCGTGCTGGGTTTGTATTGTTTGATGTGCTCCTTGAGCATCGTTATACCACCTTCGTAGCCGAGCGTTCTGACTTCACGAAGTAAGACAGTTGCTGGTATCCAATAAGGTTTTGCGACTTCAATGCGGGTGCGCAAATAGTCGTGGTAAGGCTGTAATTTGGTTGGTCGAGATTGCCGCTCGGGATACACAGACTCTTTACTTCTGTCTCGAAGATAAGTGCGAACGGTATTCCTTGAGATACCTAAATCTCTCGCGATGCGGCGGATGCTTTGCCCTTGCTGATGTAAAACGTGTATTTCCACTAGTTGCTCCTGATTGATCATAATCCGCCGCTTTGTCCATTTACGAACGGATAGTTTGCCTCAGGTGGATCAATTTTAAATCGGCGTTAGTGGGTCATTTTTACATCGGCGCTGACA
>NZ_JBLBVL010000041.1:0-2376 GCF_047250365.1 Thaumasiovibrio clandestinus | reverse complement strand
ACATCTACCATTAGCGGTGATGGTGCATCGGCTATCAGTGATGTGGGTGGTGCGCTGATTGGCCTTGCTGGTTTGGCTGTTGTGTTCAAATGGGTTAAAGGTGCGATTTTCGGCTAATCCCCTGCTCTATCTTGGTTAATATAATTGATTGGGGGCATTGCCCCCTTTTTTGGAGCTTTCCATGTTAATTACAATGCTGGATATTATTTGGCTGTTTGTATTGGTGGTATTAACCGCTGCCATATTTAAACTGGGGTGATTTAAATGCGCACGTTTATATTTCTTTTCTTACTGTTAAACGTCCTTACCGTTTATGCTGGTACTGTTCCCAAAGAAACTTACAACAGTTGTGGTCGTGGTGGTATTTCTTATATTGATAACGTCAGTAAAGCACAGTGCATTTCTTATTTGGCTGATGCGCAATCACCTTATCATACCTTTGTTTATCGTCGCGCGGAAATATCTGGTTCTCGTATTCATTTCTATGGTGCATGGTGGAAAAATGGCATTTTTTACAGACATGAAGGGGCGCTGGGTAGTGCCCTTTTACCTGTTGAATCATGTCCGCCCAGTCACCCCATTGAAACCGAAGATAATACCTGTAGTGATGGCAATGACGACCCTTGTTCAGAACGCGCAGGTCAAAGTGCTGGTGATGTTTGGGGGCATGATGGTCAAAGCGGTGCATCCTTTTGTAAAAACTCTTGTGAAGCCGTTGTTGGTGCTCAATATGCTTGCTCTGACCAAATAGATGGTTATCAGTGCGTTTATAAGTCCACGTTTACTGGTTCGTCGTGTAGTAACTCAGGTGATTTTGATGGTGATGGCGGTGAAGGCTCAGGCTGGGAAAATCCAGATGAAAACCCTGATGGCGGTGATAACGGTACTGGCGATGGCACAGATAACGGCACAGATAACGGTGGTGGTGATGGCGGCGATAATGGCACTGGAGATGGTACTGATAACGGTACAGGTGACGGCACAGATGAAATCCCCGACGAAACAGGCGATGAATGGACACGTGAAGACATACGATATTTTCAAGGTGCGCTCAATTCTATAGATGACGTTTTGTATAACTCAGACGGCACATTACTTGATATGAGTGATTACATGCGTGAAATGACCATGAGTTATGCCGACGGTGTTGAATTAGATAGTGAACGTAACAGCCGTTTAGAAGAGCAAGCAAAGAAGATGGATGAAAGTCTTTTGCTTGATATTGAAAGGAATACCTCACTTAACACGGCGAATACCGCTCTTGGTCAAGCTAACGATTCCCTTGGGTCTATTGGTACACAATTAGAACAACTCATCGATTTGGCTAGCGATGGTGAATGCGATCCCTCGGTTGAGAGTTGTGAAGAAATCATCAATGAAACTGGTTGTGATGCGTTTGTTTGTGAGGGACAACCTTACTTGTGTTATTTGTCACGTAAAACATGGGAGCAACAATGCCATGTCACTCGATTTCTTAATGGTCAGGAAGTCCAAGCAACCAAAAACGACTTTAATCAAGTGATTGAAGACCATCAACCTGACAGCCTTAACCTTGGTGAAATTGATATTTCAACCTCGTTAGAGCGTTACACCACAGGTAATGGCGTGAATTTTGGTGGTGGTGGTTGCCCTGCCCCTGATGTCGTCAGTAATAAACTTTTTTCGTTTACGATTGATTATCAGCCCTTCTGTGATTTAGCGGGGATTATAAAGTTGTTTGTAAACATGTTCGCCCTAATTAGCTCGGGTCTAATGATTGCAAAACACAGTTAAGGAATAAATGATGGCGCGTTTAATTACGATATTCTTACCCTTCCTTGTTTCAGTTCTGCCGCAATTGGTTGCGTTCTTAGGGGTTGGGATTGCCCGTGCGATAGGTTTTGGCACGGTGGCTTACTTAGGCTTTTCAAAAATGTTCGATGTGTTAATTGGTAAAGTTCAGGGATTAACCAGCGGCGTTCCCCATAATGCCATAGCTATGATGTCACTATGTGGCGTGGATTCTGCGATAAACATTTACCTTTCTGCGGCGGTGGCGATGCTTGCGTTACGTGGTGCCTTTTCTAGTGGTGGTTATCGTCGCACGGTGTGGAGAAAGCCCGGTGACCGAAGTGATTATAATTGGGAGGCGTAAATGATTTATTTACGAACGGGTAAGCCGGGGGCGTCCAAATCACTCAACAGTATTATTGAATTGTGCAAGAAACACGATGATGAACGCCCCCGCTATTACACCAACGTGAAATTGTTCATGCTTGATTATGATGTGGTGACGACGTTTTCAGGTTGGTATTACGGCTGGTACTGGCCGCGTTTGAAAGATAAACGCTTGCGCTTACGCCTAGAAAAAATCATGCGCCGTGTTCATGAAGATGA
>NZ_JBLBVL010000040.1:0-2943 GCF_047250365.1 Thaumasiovibrio clandestinus | reverse complement strand
AACGTCGAAAGACATCTTGGGGTTGTATGGTTAAGTGACTAAGCGTACACGGTGGATGCCTTGGCAGTCAGAGGCGATGAAGGACGTACTAACCTGCGATAAGCCATGAGAAGACGGTAAGAGTCACTATACTCATGGATTTCCGAATGGGGAAACCCGGCCGCATAAGCGGTCATCATAATGTGAATACATAGCATTATGAGGCGAACTCGGGGAACTGAAACATCTAAGTACCCGAAGGAAAAGACATCAACAGAGATTCCGAAAGTAGCGGCGAGCGAAATCGGATTAGCCCTTAAGCTAGTTAGGGATTAGGTGAAGGCTCTGGAAAGTGCCGCGATACAGGGTGATAGCCCCGTAACCGACAATCCCTTTGTAGTGAAAACGAGTAGGACGGCGCACGTGAAACGTTGTCTGAACATGGGGGGACCATCCTCCAAGGCTAAATACTCCTGACTGACCGATAGTGAACCAGTACCGTGAGGGAAAGGCGAAAAGAACCCCTGTGAGGGGAGTGAAATAGAACCTGAAACCGTGTACGTACAAGCAGTGGGAGCCTCTTTTATGGGGTGACTGCGTACCTTTTGTATAATGGGTCAGCGACTTAATTTTAGTAGCAAGGTTAACCGAATAGGGGAGCCGTAGGGAAACCGAGTCTTAACTGGGCGTATAGTTGCTAGGATTAGACCCGAAACCAGGTGATCTAGCCATGGGCAGGTTGAAGGTGAGGTAACACTTACTGGAGGACCGAACCGACTAATGTTGAAAAATTAGCGGATGACTTGTGGCTGGGGGTGAAAGGCCAATCAAACCTGGAGATAGCTGGTTCTCCCCGAAAGCTATTTAGGTAGCGCCTCGGACGAATACTACTGGGGGTAGAGCACTGTTAAGGCTAGGGGGTCATCCCGACTTACCAACCCTTTGCAAACTCCGAATACCAGTAAGTACTATCCGGGAGACACACGGCGGGTGCTAACGTCCGTCGTGGAAAGGGAAACAACCCAGACCGCCAGCTAAGGTCCCAAAGTTATAGCTAAGTGGGAAACGATGTGGGAAGGCTCAGACAGCCAGGATGTTGGCTTAGAAGCAGCCATCATTTAAAGAAAGCGTAATAGCTCACTGGTCGAGTCGGCCTGCGCGGAAGATTTAACGGGGCTAAGCTATACACCGAAGCTGCGGCAATGCGACTTGTTCGTATTGGGTAGGGGAGCGTTCTGTAAGTGGTTGAAGGTGTGCTGTAAGGCATGCTGGACATATCAGAAGTGCGAATGCTGACATGAGTAACGATAAAGGGGGTGAAAAACCCCCTCGCCGGAAGACCAAGGGTTCCTGTCCAACGTTAATCGGGGCAGGGTAAGTCGACCCCTAAGGCGAGGCTGAAGAGCGTAGTCGATGGGAAACGGGTTAATATTCCCGTACTTCTTACAATTGCGATGGAGGGACGGAGAAGGCTAGGTGGGCCTGGCGACGGTTGTCCAGGTTCAAGTGCGTAGGCGGAAAGTTTAGGTAAATCCGGACTTTCATTAACGCTGAGACACGATGTCGAGCTACTACGGTAGTGAAGTCATTGATGCCATGCTTCCGGGAAAAGCTTCTAAGCTTCAGATTGTAAGGAATCGTACCCCAAACCGACACAGGTGGTCGGGTAGAGAATACCAAGGCGCTTGAGAGAACTCGGGTGAAGGAACTAGGCAAAATGGTACCGTAACTTCGGGAGAAGGTACGCTCTTGACGGTGAAGTCCCTTGCGGATGGAGCTATTGAGAGTCGCAGATACCAGGTGGCTGCAACTGTTTATTAAAAACACAGCACTGTGCAAAATCGAAAGATGACGTATACGGTGTGACGCCTGCCCGGTGCCGGAAGGTTAATTGATGGGGTTAGACTTCGGTCGAAGCTCTTGATCGAAGCCCCGGTAAACGGCGGCCGTAACTATAACGGTCCTAAGGTAGCGAAATTCCTTGTCGGGTAAGTTCCGACCTGCACGAATGGCGTAATGATGGCCACGCTGTCTCCACCCGAGACTCAGTGAAATTGAAATCGCAGTGAAGATGCTGTGTACCCGCGGCTAGACGGAAAGACCCCGTGAACCTTTACTACAGCTTGGCACTGAACATTGACCCTACATGTGTAGGATAGGTGGGAGACTTAGAAGCAATCACGCCAGTGGTTGTGGAGTCAACCTTGAAATACCACCCTTGTATGCTTGATGTTCTAACGTCGGTCCCTAATCGGGATTGCGGACAGTGCCTGGTGGGTAGTTTGACTGGGGCGGTCTCCTCCCAAAGAGTAACGGAGGAGCACGAAGGTGGGCTAATCACGGTCGGACATCGTGAGGTTAGTGCAATGGCATAAGCCCGCTTGACTGCGAGAATGACAATTCGAGCAGGTGCGAAAGCAGGTCATAGTGATCCGGTGGTTCTGAATGGAAGGGCCATCGCTCAACGGATAAAAGGTACTCCGGGGATAACAGGCTGATACCGCCCAAGAGTTCATATCGACGGCGGTGTTTGGCACCTCGATGTCGGCTCATCACATCCTGGGGCTGAAGTCGGTCCCAAGGGTATGGCTGTTCGCCATTTAAAGTGGTACGCGAGCTGGGTTTAGAACGTCGTGAGACAGTTCGGTCCCTATCTGCCGTGGGCGTTGGAAGATTGAAGGGGGCTGCTCCTAGTACGAGAGGACCGGAGTGGACGAACCTCTGGTGTTCGGGTTGTTACGCCAGTAGCATTGCCCGGTAGCTAAGTTCGGAATCGATAACCGCTGAAAGCATCTAAGCGGGAAGCGAGCCCTGAGATGAGTCTTCCCTGGCACTATAAGTGTCCTAAAGGGTTGTTCAAGACTAGAACGTTGATAGGCAGGGTGTGTAAGCGTTGTGAGGCGTTGAGCTAACCTGTACTAATTGCCCGTGAGGCTTAACCATACAACACCCAAGGTGTTTTAT
>NZ_JBLBVL010000039.1:0-3122 GCF_047250365.1 Thaumasiovibrio clandestinus | reverse complement strand
GCGTTATTCGCTTGAATTTGTAATGGTGATAGCTTTGTGATTTGCAGCAGGATGTGTGGTATATCTAAAATATTTAAAACCTCGTGATTTTATATTTATCATGTAATTTTAAGCGGTTATGCTGACAAAATTCACTCATAAATAAATCACTTGGAGTATGTTTTGTCATTTGAAATAATAGGCTTTGTTGGTTTAAATAAGAAAAATAACATTAATGATGTCAAACTGATAAAAGCATTATTGAATGTATATGCTCGTAAAAATACCAGCAGGGCATTAGCCATTACAGGAAAATGTGATAGTGAGCTAATTGATAAATTAGTTGAGTATCAGAATAAGCATCTTAAGATCTCCAAACCGAAATACTATGTAGAACCAAATGGAAAAATTGTAAAATCTCTGAATGAGTTGGTTCGCTCTGTTTTTAAACCGATGTCCATTAATCCACCAAAAGAAGGTGTACTTACTTGGAATGCAGAAGGGAATGAGGGTGGAGTATATCACAGCAGAAAATTACATGTTCCAAGTGAAAGTTCTGGTGTTACTGTAGGTAGAGGCTATGACTTGAGGAGGAAAACATCAGCTCTGATTCGTAAGGATCTTGCATCAGCAGGCCTAAGGCCTGATGTCATATCTAAGTTAGTGAATGCTATTTCACTAAAAGGTCAGCAAGCAAAACAATTTATCATTGATAATGATTTGATTGACTATCAAATTTCGACTGATGCTCAACTAAAATTATTTAAAATTAGTTATGATTTTGAAGCTTCAGAAGTGAAAAGGATTTGCACTAAAGCAGATGTTGTTAAGAAATATGGCAATACAGACTGGTCAAATTTAGATAAAACAATTAAGGAAGTGCTAGTAGACTTGAAATTTCGTGGTGATTATACGCCAGCAGCTAGAGAGTATTTGCAAGAAAGCATTGTTAATAATGATCTTGATGGTTTTAAAAAAATCATAACGAACAGATCGCTATGGGCAAGAGTTCCGGCTGATAGGTTTAATAAGAGAGTGAAGTATGTTAGGTAAATTGTATTTTCACGTTCTGAAAGTTAAGATCTCTAAAATAATACCTTTTTGCATGTTGCTATTCACCGTGTCTTCAAATTCTAGTATGTTACCTGCATCGATAGATAAAGTTGAAACATATAGAATTAATGACTTTTTGGTTCGCGTCATAAAGCATAATATGGAAGTCAATCCAATATTAGAAATTGACAAAATAATTACTCCTGAATTTTGTGTTATTGATAGTATAAAAATAAACTCAGTAACTGTTGCGAATGAAGAGCTAAGCTTCAACGAGTCATCTGGTGTTTTTGTTGAATCAATTTCATCTAAGCATAATGAAATCTTATTTTCTTTAGAGTATTTCTATCTTGAAGGAGGGAGTAATTATATAGATTGTGCTATTTCATTTAATGATAATTCAATTACTACACCCAAATGCAGCTATAAAGATAGCGTCAGCAGCGAATAACAAAAACATCAAGGTGACGCGTTACACTCGGCGGTTTTGGTATGGAGTCCAGTGCGCTTGGTAAGTATATCGTGGCGCACCTTATGTTCGGCGTTAGGCGAGTATGACAATTAGCTGCGTACAAAAAAGCGAGATGGTAAGGTGAAATTAATTAGTGAACTATATAATCCATTTCAACCATTATTAACTAACTCAGGGTTGAAATGTTTTGATCTATCTCTAGAGCAGGCCCTAGCTTCTAGTGCCTTAAACGGTATCGTACATTCGTATTTGCAGATCAGTACTGTTAAACCAACACCATACCCTGTCATCCCTGATGGTACTCAGGCGTTTTACATTGCACCCTATGGATTTAAATTAGGTGGTTCTCATGCACAAGCGTTTGATATTCCTCTGTTAGAGCCAGGGCAATACTTTGGGGTGAGATTTCATCCAGGTGCATTACGGTTTTTCTTAGATTTAGATGCTTCTGAAATATCGAGTCAACTTGTTGATGCTCAGTATTTCCCATCGTTACAACTGGATCGACTTCATAATGATATTTACCAAAATCAAAGCTTTTCTGGTCGGGTTAATATTTGTGAGCAATGGTTGTTAAGTAAAGTTAAGCCTCAGCTATCCACTCGATTTGACCTTGCGCTATCAAAGATATATCAATCTTTTGGTAATGTTAAAGTTAGTCATTTGTCGAGTGAGGTTGGTTGGAGTAGTCGTCATCTAAATCGTATATTTCAACTATATACAGGATTAAGTACCAAAAAATTTATGCAAACAATCCGGGTGCAGCATGCTTGTAGACTGCTGTACACTTTACCAAGTAGTTCACCGGATATGGCTCTGGGGCTTGGCTATTTTGACCAATCTCACTTTTTAAATGACTATAAAAAACGTTTACTATTGAATCCAAATGACTTTTTCGACCGCTTTAGGTCCGATTTTTACAATAGCTAAATTTAGTAGTTAGTAAAACTGTATCCCACTTAACAATTGGAGGTTTAGATGCAGTTTTCAAACGAACAAATATTGGCGATGTCAGATGGTGCTTTTTTTGGTCAAGGAAATGCTCAGTTACCAAGTTCATTGATGCTTATGGTTGATAAGGTTAGCCACATTTCCAGCAGTGGAGGCCGCTTTGGCAAAGGTCGTCTTGACGCGGAGCTAAAAATTAACCCGGATCACTGGTTTTTTGGGTGTCATTTTAAGGGGGATCCCGTGATGCCTGGTTGTTTAGGCGTTGATGCTTTGTGGCAGTTGCTAGGTATTTTCCTTGGTTGGTCTGGTTTACCTGGCAAGGGGCGCGCGTTGGGTGTGGGTAAAGTAAAGTTCACTGGACAAATATACCCTGATGCTGGCGAAATTCAGTATCAGCTACATATCAAACGCGTATTTACGAAGCCTATGCCGTTAGGAATCGCAGATGGAGTCGTAATTCATGACGGCAATATTATTTATCAAGCTACTGATCTTAAAGTTGGACTGATTAATGAGTAATATAACTTTTAGTAGTGGTTTCTAGCTGTTTACACGCACTATAAACCTGTTCGCCTAACAATGCCATCAAGGTGACGCATTACACTCGGCATTTTTGGTATGGAGTTCGGTGCGCTTGGTTGGTTCAGCGTGGCGCACCTTATGGCGG
>NZ_JBLBVL010000038.1:0-3170 GCF_047250365.1 Thaumasiovibrio clandestinus | reverse complement strand
ACAGTCTGCCATCCTGAATGGAATGTCGATGTAGAAGTTACCTCTCCTTCTGCTTTATTCCCAAGTATGATGCATTGGTCTGCAATTGATTACCCTGATATTACTGCTACCAGAGAACCATCACTGGTCATTTATGGTACAGGTTCATACATCGATCATGGAGGTATTGAATGGTTAGCATTAAATCCATCTATAGGTTTTTCCTTGGGATGGTTTATTTCAAAGGAGGGGCTATTTCGTTGGGTTGATGATAAAGGTAATACAATGGTTGAAAGCATCTGCTGGAAAGATGGTCCTATTTCTCGGCAGCCCCCGAAAAGGGATGACATATGTTCGAATGGATGGTTAGTCGTTGCATCAATAGAGGCGGTTGAGAAAATTCGAGAAGTTATCGGTGAGGCAGCAAGGGTAAATGCCGTTGTTCGTAGTTATGGTCGAGGTAGTTACGACCCTGTTACTACATCCATTCAACAAAGAGTTAATTGGTAGTGTAGTGAATGAGTTCCTTTGGCCGATCGATAAGAGGTATTGCAATACCTGAGATTATCCGTCAAATGCTAATTTAGCAAAGTCACTGACACACTTTTGTCCAGAGGCTTCTCAGCGCGATCATCGCTAGCAAGGAAATGCCCCAAAACGATTTATAGCCTGCTCGATATCCCACGTCATTCAAGCGCTATAAGACCTAGCTTTCCTAATGAAGATAGTGTCTTCTTATTACGATTGACTCTATGTAAATGCCATCTTCCAAGTCATAGAGATAAAAGTGCCTGCCACATGTGACAGGCTTAGGCGATGTAAGCGTCTAATTAAGCAGTGAGGCCTTATTCGGCCTCATCGATTTCCAAGTTCCAAGGCATAAGATCGGTCAAATCATCTTGAGGAGATCGCGTCGGTAGCACTTTGAATAAGTGCGTGAAGTAGTAATACGGATTGATATTATTCGCCCGACACGTCATCACTAAGCTATACAAGTTAGCACTCGCTGTTGCGCCTTCAACCGAGGTTGAGAACATCCAATTTTTCCGACCCGTTGTAAACGGGCGGATATCTCGCTCAGTCACATTATTATCAATGCTTATGTCGCCATCTTCTAAGTAAGTGAGCAACTTAGGCCATTGGTTAACTGTGTAATTGATAGCGCCACCGAGCTGACTTTTAGGCAGCACTTTTTCTTGGCTTTCCAGCAACCACTCATGGAACTTCTCTAAGATAGGTTTTGATTTTTGTTGGCGTAACTGCTGCCTTTCGACAGCGCTTAAGCCTTTGGATTCTTGTTCAATACCATAAAGCTTGGCGATGAAGTTAATAGCCTTTTCTACTCGGCCTGATTTCTTCTTCGGTTGGGATTTTTGTGCATCAGTAAATTTGCGCCGGACATGCGCTAAGCAACCGGCTTGGCTGACATTATCGAGACCGTTATAAGCTTGATACCCGTCGGTAAGCAGGTAGCCAGAGTAATCACCTAAGAAGTCTTTGACGCATTGCCCCGCGCGACTTGGTTGATAGTTGTAAATCACCACAGGTTGTTTGACGAACTCACCGCTACGATAGACCCACATGTAAGATTTGCTCTGGGCACTTCGATCTTGCTCTCGTAACACTTGAACCGTGGTTTCATCGGCACAGATTAGCTTCTCATTCAGTAAATGGGCTTTCATTGCCTCAACGATGACATTCACTTTATTACCCAACTGCACACACCAGTTGGCCAGTGTCCCGCGGCTTAAGTCGATATCAGAACGTTTTAAAATCTCAACCTGGCGATAAAGCGGCAGCGCATCAACATATTTTGCCGTCACGACAGCGGCGAAGGCTTCAGGGCTACCGATGCTTTGGGGGATCATATTGGCAGGTCGAGGCGCGGTGATGATCTTGCTACTGGTCTGTGTTTTTTCACACTGACGGCAGGCGTACTTGGTGCGCTCATGGCGGACGACGCTGACTTTCTGAGGAATGATTTTTAGCTCTTCTGAGACTTCAGTGCCGCACTCATGTAGAGGTTCATTACAGCATTCACAATAAGGGGCATTGAGTGTGTGTTGGTGAACTTCACGCTCTAGCTCTGCTGGCAGCGGTTTTCGGCCTTTCTTATGATGTTTCGGGGCCGATTTTGGCAATGCATTTTGCTGCTCAGCTTCATTGAATGTGCCTTTGGGCTCTTTTTTCGCTTTTGGCTGAGAAGCGCTTAGATTTACTCAAGTTCAGTTGCTCTAGAAGCAACTGCATTTTATTTTCTAACTCAACGACTTCCTCGGCTTGAGTCTCGACTGTCTTTTGGAGAGCGCTGTTCTCTTCCTGAAGCTTAAGCAGCATCGCTTTGAGTTGTTCTACATCATCAGGAAGTTCGGTCATGGTTAGGGCTCGTTATCTATTATTCCCGCTTAGTCTGACAGCGAAAAAGGATCGTTCAAGCCCAATGTAAGGATCAGTATTCTAGCTCACACTTCTCGTCCATAAAGGGGTTGGTGAGCCTTAGGGTTTTCAAGATTTAATCCAGATAATAACCAGTTAAGCTGTTGCGTAGAGATATGGATATGCCCCGCTGCCGTGGGTTTGGGCCACTTAAAGCGGCCTTTCTCTAATCGGCGATAGTAGAGCCAAAATCCATTGGTGTCCCAAAAGAGAATTTTGATTTTATCTCGGCCACGATTACAAAAGATGAACCACGCGCTGCTCAATGGATCCATTTCTAACACGTCTGCGACAATGAGAGACAGGCCATCAATCGACTTTCTCATGTCGGTAATACCAGAGACAAGATAAACAGCGCCACTTGGGATCATTGCAGTGCCTTAAGCCAAGTTTGAATTTGTGTCTGTGATAAAGAGGTCGGCAGCTCCGCTCTAAGACCATTCGGAAGATGTACAACAACCGTATCCACGCTTAAAGATGGACGATCACTCATTACCACTTGGTGGGCGATTTGTTCATCATCAGTTTGTTTAAGTTTCTTTAGCCAGTAGTGAAAAGTGGCGTAATTGATGACGTGCTCTTTGCAAAAGCTCGGAATAGAAAGGCCGCTTTCTTGCTGCTTGGAAACGATGTTAGTCCAATGTTGGTGTTTTTCTGATTGAGTCATAGTTCCTCCGTTTGTTTGAGAAACTATGACAAAAGCAGATTGGAATTAGAACGTGTGGTTAATTGCACGCTTACATTGTAACGCAGAT
>NZ_JBLBVL010000037.1:0-4793 GCF_047250365.1 Thaumasiovibrio clandestinus | reverse complement strand
TAATCCCGTATTTAAAGCGACTTACACTCATTTAGTGGCCGCTGGAAAACCCAAAAAAGTAGCCATCATAGCGTGTGTTAGAAAGATGGTAGTGATATTAAATTCAATGTTAAGAGATGGCGTCATGTGGAATGAAAACACGGCTAAAAATTAGTTATTGACGCCATAGTCGTTTGTTAGCAGCGTTTTCCAAGTATACGCTTTGCCCTCTCTAGCACATGGTCAAACGTCATAATAGTCAAGTTGTGATAGCTGCTATTTAAAACTCGAAATGCCTGCTGCTGCTCACGATTCCAATCATTCGAACGACCGTATATTAAAGTACATCTAGGCTTAATGGTCTTCACGTAGCCCACCCTTTCCATGAATTTTACACTGTTTGCCTCTAGTTCAATTTCATGTATGTAAGACTGGGATTGTGTAATCGCTTTGACTAAATCAGAGTGCGGGTAATAGTTATTGTGATCAAGACCTGAAGCCCAGAACTTTAAACCGCCCTCTGGTCGCTTGATTTCAACAACATCGAGGAATCCGTCATAACTTTCCATTAGAAAGTCTGAAATGTTATGAGTATCTATCGCTCTTTCATCTAAAACTTTGACAAAGTCGCTACCTAAAACCCAACTATTGGTTTCGAACCAGTTTTGCCATACGTTTTCAGTAAAATCAGACTCTAGTAGATATTGAAACTCATCGATTGCACGAGATTTTCGTGCATGCTCTAAGCCTAATTCTAAGTCTTCTGGTATTACATCGTTATCCAGTAGAAATTGAAGCATACCCTTTTTGTCTGGCAAATTTAAAAGTTGTTTAATTTGCTCTGCATTTGATGTGTCGTACGGGTTATCTAAAGGCAAAAAAGCTTTCGTACCCTGCTTGAAAGGTTCGTAATTGGTTGAAATGAAATCTACGAGATTACTGAACTCTTCACTATCCAGTGTAAGTTCACTTTTGGGGCTATCTAATTCTAGTGTTTCACCATCAAGCCAGCCCTTTGGCTTATTATACCGACCAAGCTTCAAGAACACTTCGTCTTCTGAAGTGTTATGAGGGATTTTCCAAAATATAGCTCGGGTCAACACTCTAGGTTTATCACGAATTATTTTAGCTAATCTATCTTTAATTTTTGCCATGATACCTCTTTATTTCCTCATAGCTGCTAACGCCTGCCATAAGGTGTGCCACACTAAACCAGCAAAGCGCACCGAACTCCATACCAAAACTGCCGAGTGTAATTCATCACCTTGATGGCTTTGTTAAACGGCGATTTACCTTCATCCCAACGAGCCAACAGATTAATAAGAATACAGCTGATAACACGAACACGGTTAAACTATGTTTAGACAAATTTGCGATAAACAGACTATTAATCAGTAAGTCACTTTGTTCAGGATAACTATGAATAGCCGCTAAAATATGAACATTCTCTATTACGTCAGATATCCCGATACCAAACGGCAGTAAGGCAATGTATTTTAGAGATGAACTAATCAATTCACATGATTTGATTAGCTCAATAAGCAATAGAGAGTATGCGAATGAATAAACTAGCGGAAACAGCATGTCTACAGTCATTTCATTTAGAAAATAATACTCCCTCCCAGTCGTACCAATTTCGTTAAAAAAGGAATTTAGGGACTCAGACGTAAGACCCACTTGCACATCAAGAGGCTCCATTGATGTAGAAATTAATGGGTATATTATTAATATAATTATAGCTTGAAGCGCAAAGTTCAAGCTAAGTAAGACACCTGCTTTCTTCCACGAAGAGAAATTGATTAACCAATCCAAACTTACCATCCTTGTAATCTTGCTAGTAGATAACCATGTCTTACTATAGATATGCATTAATTTGCAAAGATCAAGGGGTCGCATGAATAAAGCCGTTTAACGCCTGCTTAACTTGCTGCCAACTGCACTGTGCTTAAGCAGACCACCGTAATCACTAATGCCAATCTGAACCAAAAATGCCATAGGTTGGCAGTCAGGTTGAAGCAATTGTTATGCTTTGGGTTGGCGACAGACGAACTGAGTATTGGCCTTTATGCCATGTGGGGAAATCCAACCCTCCGCTAAATAGGACTCATAGTACTCTTGAAATTCTTCGTCCTCTTCAAATGAGTACATTCTCTGGTCTATGTTGTCTAGCAACTCAGTAGATACTTCTATTTTACCATTCTCTCGATAGGTCACTTCACTGATTTTCCAACCGAAGTAATCGCCTACAACACGATTTTCGAACTTTATAAACTCACCAACCCGAGGGACGGTAGAGAGAGAAATCACCTTTACCAAATGAACCCATTGTTTTTTGCTGGCCAACCAAATACTAAATTCTATTTCGAACACTGTTCCCCCCTCGCTCTCATAGAAGCATAACGCCTGCAATAAGGTGCCCCACACCAAACTAACAAAGCATACCGAACTTCGCACCAAAACCGACGAGTGTAACGGGTCACCTTGATTGCTTTGTTAGGCATTTTTCAACGAATGTAGTTGTTTTCAGTTACACCACGCGGACTCAACCATCCAACAGATAAATAGGAACTCAAGTACTCATCAAATTCGGATTCATCTTCAAATGAATATCCACGGTTATCTACGTTATCTAGTAGCTCTGTTGAAATTTCAATCTTTGAGCCAGTCTCGCGATAAACCACTTCAGTGACTTTAAATGAAAAATAGTCTCCGACAACATCATTTCTAAATTTCAAGAACTCACCGGTTCGAGGAACGGCTTGCATCTCTATAGTTTTCATAAGATGAACCCAACGAGTTCTACTTGCAAACCATATACTGAATTCAATTTTTATCATGTGTCCCTATACATAATCGTTGCCAACTTAGCTTCGGTTACTCTTTAATGCCTAACGCCGCATTAAGGTGTGAACAACGCGACCACGAAACTAAACCTTACCACCGTAAACACTGAACTCAACGATAGAATTAAAAATGCCAAGCGTTGAGAATCACTCTTAAATGCTTTGTTATATTTTCAGACCGGAAAGTTTCATAACTGTAGAAGCCACATTTGCTACATTTGACCATATTCCTGATGATTTATTTAGCTTATCCAGATTATCAACTGCATCTGTTTCTGTTTTATCGTTATAAGCTAAATTATTAATATTTATATGAGTATGATTAACCGCTGCCTGATCATTTGAAGTAGTATCATCGCTCTCTTGGTCATGACTATCTTCAGTAGAAAACACACTTGAGTAACGATCTTTGGGAACAGAACACTCTGCCTCAGATAATTGACAGTAACTCTCCCAGATTTTGCGTTCTAAATGCATTTCAATTCTTTGAAATTCAGTAGCCACACGAGTAGAAATCGAGAAATAAATTGTATGGCTGATGTCTTTTTCCTTGATCATGATTTTCCAATTATACCAGTCAACTGGATTACTAAATGGAAATAAGAGATCAAACCCTACATAATTGAGCCTTTGAACTGCCGTTTGGCCTAAGCTAGCAAGTAATACTTGTGCCTCAATTGCCATTTCATACAACTCGGATGGACCAAAAATACCCTCTTGTTCTTTTGAGACAAAGGTTGGATAAAATTGGTTAAACTTCTGAAAGTATTTATTTTCTAACTCTCGTAAAGCTCTCAAGTTTTCTAGTAATTGTTCTTCCACGGAATCCTCCCGAAAATATAACGCTTTGCTAAGTAGCAGCTAACACCACGACACTCAAGCAAAGCCACCGTAAACACTAAACTAGACCAAACCAAAAATGCCACTAGTTAGCTGTCTGCTTGAGCATCTTGTTATGTTTGATTTGCCTCGACCTCATTGCCCATAATATTACACAAGACCAAACCATATTCTTTGGAACTAGAGTAATTTACGAGCTCTCCGTGTGCATTCCAAACTGAACTCTTGCCGCAAGTTTCCCAACCGCCTGTCACTGAAATATGGTTACTTAAGAGTACAGGGAAACCTTGTTCTGATGCGATTTCCGATAAAATCTTAGAGTCAGGTTCAAATCCATTTTTAGAAATAAGGGCACTGACAACATAGATATCTGAGCCCAATTTTTTAGCCCGTCGAGAATGTTCCAATTCCGTAAAGTCCGCGCAAATAGCCAGCGCTATTTGATGTCCATTTACTTTAAAAAAGTAGTCTGACAAACCGAATGAGCAATACGTCCCTTCTCCTTCATGCAAATGTTGTTTCGAGTAAAATTGGACAGTGCCATCAGGAAAGCAAATGACAGCACCTATTGTTGGCTTTGAGTCATTGTTAACTTTTAATGGGCACCCAGCTATAGTGATAATCTCATTTTCGACTGAAGCTTGAGATAATTCTTTGAAGTTCGATGGCTTTGGAGAAAAAGCTAGCTCAGCAGCTAAGTCCAACTCATAGCCAGTCAATGATAATTCAGGGAAAACAACTACATCTGCATGATAATAAGATGATTGCTCAATCATTTTGAGGTGACGTTCAAGGTTTGCACGCACCTCACCTCTAGTGACAGGGACTTGAGCTAGGCTTATAGTTACTCCAGTTCTCAAGTTTTCTCCTTAAAACATAACGCCCTGTTAAGGTGTGAGCAACGCAATACCGACGCCACCGCATACCACCTTAACCACTAAACCTAACGCATAGTAAAAATGCCACGCGTTGCGAATCACTCTTAAACAGTTTGTATGGGAAATTATCCCAATAAATCGACCAGTTTCGGGTAATGTGAGACCCAGGCTTTAGCTGCAACTAAAGCTTTCTATGTAGTAGTTCGATTGAACGCTGGCTCCTCAATTGAGAGACCGATAACAAACACGAACA
>NZ_JBLBVL010000036.1:0-5037 GCF_047250365.1 Thaumasiovibrio clandestinus | reverse complement strand
TGGAGCGATCCCCGCGTTCGTTGCCTTGGGTGTGGGTATTTGGGACACGCTGCGCAATGAGCGAAAGTAGGGGGCTTGGATGGAACAAGCCGCGACGACAAGTTTACTTGCACTAGGTTTTTCTGCCCCGGATGTGCTGCTTTTTTTAATGATATGCGGCAACACATGGGGGCTATACAAAACAGCCTTGTACTGCTTCAAAATAGATAAACAACTGACAACAAAGGATTGATTATGGCTAACAAACGCAAGCGCACCGCCAAAGGCGTAAACAGCAAAACCGGACGACTCAAAAAGGGCTATCGCTATGCCAAAGGTGGCCGTGTGGTTAAGTCGAAGACTAAACGATGACAGTGAAGAAATTCGCATGGCAAGTGGCTGTTGGGGTGACTGTCTTTGCGATCGTGTCACTTCTTAAACCAAAGCCGAAACAATAAGCACATTTAGTACATAGAGCAGACAAAGGGACGCTGTAACGTTTTCACTATTACAGCTTTCCTAAGTAACTTATCAATACAAGTTAACCGTTTGAGACACGTTTAGCAGCAGCGGTTTTTTCGGCTTCTGCTTTTTCTCGAACAGCACGTTTATGTTTGTTCTTTTGTTCTTTGGTGATCGTTAAACCCTTAGGTTGCTTCATGCGGCGACCGCCACGAAATGGGTATGGCGTTGATAGACCTTCACGCGGTGGAAGGTTCTCAGTCATGTAGTTGCGATAGTAAAGATAGAAGTCCATAGCAATACCAAAACTTTCTAGCTCACTTGGACGAAACACACGTCCCGTAGGAGTGATGAAGATGGCACGTTCTTCATTAACTTTAAAACCTTTCCAACGTGTATCGTCAGGCAAGTAACCACGCGACCGAATATAGAGCAGTTTTTCAGCCATCGGGTTAACAGGGATTTTTCCAGATAACCAACGCCGAACGGTAACGGGTCGGACGTGGAACCATTTTGCAGCTTGGTTAACATCATCAAACGTTTCCCAAAACAGTTTTACGAATGAGTAATGATAGAAAGCCATGTGACATACCTCTCATTTTGTTAAATAACACGATAAGAAATATCCGAGCAATAAGTACAAATCAATCGTAATAATCGAGTGTTGCGAAACGCCTCGATAGATCTACCATATTGAATAAAAAGAGTATTCTCAGCAATTAGAACGGAGCTAGGCTTTACGCCAGTCAGTTTGCAATCACAAGTCATTGATTTAAATGAGTCAATAACACACCTTATTCACAATTACTTGAAACCACATGCAGATGTTAAATTTACCTGCGCTAGTGCGCATTAGGGGGAGTTACGTTAAATAGAAATTTAAGATGGTATAATGAGAGGCCTATAAAATTCTTAGGAAAAGGAGCATCTTATGTTTTATAGGCAATATCATACAGATAATTTCATTTTTCGTCATTTTAAATGTGGTTTAAGCATAGAGAAGACATCTGAACTTTGTTTTAAAAGTGAGAGGACGATCACGGAATGGGATAAAGGTAAAACTATCCCGCCTGAGTGTAAACGACTCATGAGGCTCTACTCTAAGTTGGATTTGAAAGATGTTCATCCAGAATGGGAAGGATGGAAATTTCAAAACGGCCTATTAGTTTCTCCAAACGGCTACGAACTACGCGCTGCGCATGTTGAAACTGGTGCTGCGCTCATCGAACTAGGCGCCCCGTCTGATAAACCGCACATGAACCACATAATGAAAGTAGCAAGGTCTATTGCTAAAACGGACTATATGAAAAATTCGGTTCGCTACAGTGCGGAAAGAAAAAAGCGGGTCTAGTAGGGGGCGCATGCTGCGCACGGTTCATCACTTTACTTGGCGTTCTGGCCTGTGTCGGTGAGTTTAGACCTGGAGCAAACTGCAACATCAGCGAGTCACCTATTATCTCAGTGACTCGCTACGCTCGGGGCGATGCCCATGTAAGCTAGCCGCTTGTTCATCAATACGACGCATAACTTGTTACGTGATTAACAGTTTAAGCATAATATATTGATTTAGCGTAAAAACTACTGTGTAATCTGAAAGCGTGGTTAGGGTGCTATGCGGCATGTGGGAAGAGTTAACAGTACAAGGAGAGTTATATGTCACTTCAACGCATGTTGACAGACAATGCATTTATTGAGAATAAAAATGGCGAGCGTACTGGTCCATTTAAAACAAAATTTGGTCCAGCAAATCTTGTTATCTTTAATGATCAATTAGTTGTTACTGAGAACGATGTAATTATTCAGCCTTTACCCAATGGAACAGAAGAACGCTTTGCTATAACTGATGTTAAATTTAATTCAGGTATAGGAAGAAAACAGTCACATTTTTCAATTACTGTAGTCAAAGAGGCTAAACAAGAGAGAGAAAAAAAAGTGGCAAATAATACAACCTTTCATATTCAAAACTCTAATGTTCAAGTTGGTGACGGAAACATTCAAAACATAGTTAATGCTTTCGAACAGCTTACTCAAGAAATTGAATCTTCAAACTCTACGCCCGTAGAAAAAGAAGAGGCAAAAGGTTTACTAAAATCATTAATTTCTAACCCAACAGTTGCTTCCGTTTTAGGTGGTGCCGTATCGGGGCTAATTGGAGCAATGAAAACCTAATAATCTGATTAAAAAGACAAAAAAGTTGGCTTTGCTCGTTTATCGCTATTTTAGCCAACAGTTTTATTGTCGATTAGCTAGGTTAGGGATTCAGAGGTAATTACGTGATCGATTTAAATAATATTATTGCAGGTATCGTCGCAGGTTTGGTAACTGGCATTTTGATTTGGTTATTCCGTGTTGTTTGGTTAGCAATACTTAAGCCTCGAACAGAGGATCTTTTGTATAAAGGTGTGAGGATAGATGGTTTGTGGTTTTCGGAGTTAGTTGATACAAGTTCAGTTCACAAAGAAGAAATTTCAGTTGTACAGCGAGGTAATTGTATCTCTGGTACTATAAAAACGTTAGAAGGACAAGATAGAGGTTCGAGCTATAAATTTACTGGGAGCTTTAAAAATTTAATTTTGACTGGCACATATGAGTCTACATCTAAATATATGACAGATAGAGGTACTTTTACTTTAAAGCTATCTGACAATGGCGGCGAATTGAAAGGGATAACAACTTACGTAGGAGACACAAATGGTTCGCTTACCTCTACTGAGTATACATGGTCTTCACAAAAAAATTTCTAACAAACGCTTCAATCCGACCGCCAACGAACGTGTGGTATTTTTGCTTCGCAAAATCATATGTCGATGTTTCGTTCGGGTTTCACTATAGCAAAAGCCAATCACCCTTCCCACCTTATCTTTATCGGGTTCATTTGGTTCACTACCGCTTGATCATTAGAGATAATCCAAGGGGAATAGGTGTATAGCTTTTGCTTTATCGCGTCACATAGCTCAGTGTTGCCAATAAGACTTTTGAAGTCAGAAATAGCGCCGACAACGTTAATCCTAAAAGAAACGTAACACTTCATACCTTGGTATTGTTGGCTCTCAACTAATTCTGACTTGATCACCTTATGCAATAAAATAAGCCGATACTCTGCAACTTCTTTCGTTATCAAGGGTGTTGCTGTTGGTTGAAGTATCCTTCTCTTTACATTCTTACTGGTCGCTTGCCTTTCAGCTTTGTAATTCTCCATATAATCAGCATCAGGAACGGTTAGCTTGCGAGGCTCTGGCAGGTTCAACGGTTTTTGATAAATGGTTGGGGCTGCATCTTCTATCACTTCGATAACATTGATACCAAGTACATAGCTCAAAGAGGTTAGGGTAGATTTAACACGATACTTTACGACTTCAGGCTTATAGACGTAGAAGGCCGCAAATAACCCGAAAAGTACCAAAGCGTAAGGGCGCACCTGTGCCAACATTATCTATCCTCCAAATACGTTTATGCACAGGCTATCGAATGATGAATATTAAGATCAGCGCGAGTGTTAGCGGTTGCGTGACAGTTCAAATCAAACTGCAAACCCCAATCACTCAACTATCTATTTGTACGACGCTATCGAATAGATTGGATTTTTGCTCTTGATATTCAGGGCGCGTGTAAAACGGGTTACATGTCACCACCATATCAAAGCCATCAAACACTACACGAGCAAGACACTTATCAATGGGGACTACCTCAAGCCCTGCTAAATCGGGATAGAATATCTTGCCCGTCTCTGATTCGCTAAAGCTGTAATAATAGGTTTCTTCACCATCAAGGTAACGAATCACTGAGCCATCAATATAAACATCACTCATCATCTGTGCTAGATGGCCTTTGACCTCAGATTCAAAAGGGACGCTATCAGCGCGAGGTGCTTCAAGGCTATTAGTGGTTACGCTTTCAACTTGGGGAGGGGGTTCAGTGGGTTTTAACAGCGAATTATAAAGACGATAGCCAATAAAGCCCAAGAACAGCACTATCAACATGCCAATAATAAATATCTTGGGTATCTTGAATTTGTGGGTATGGATTTCAGCCGACCAGTACACCCCGTAGTAGTTCTTATTGCGCTTGATAAACGACTTTTGACACTGCTTTATGTCGTGGTAGTTATCAGGGTCGATGGCTTTGGAGGATTCAAACCGAGTAACACGTTCACCACCAAACGGATTATGGTAATGGACATGACGCCCAGTTAAGCGGCGAACGTTAACATCGATGAGTTTTGGATCTTGCGTAACAAGATGAACATCAAACCCTTTGTGACGATGGGTTTCAAACTCTGCAATATAATCAGGCTTTCCTGCACTGACAGGGCGAGGGGGGAAGAACTGCTGGCACTCATCTATCCATATGATTGAACGCTTAGGCAGTGAGAACCACTCTTTCGCATCAGCAAAATGAGTGAAGTGAAAATTGAAGTGCTTAACGTTCTCAAAGCAATAGGCCGCAGAGCCATGCGAATTTTCCAAGAACTCGGTTAATGCGGTTAACTGGGTTTTACTAAAGCAGCGATAAACCCAATAGAGCCATGTTTCAAAGTGATCATGTTTTTCATACAGGGGAACAAGCCAAGGCGCATCCTTTTCAGTAATGAAGCAG
>NZ_JBLBVL010000035.1:0-5642 GCF_047250365.1 Thaumasiovibrio clandestinus | reverse complement strand
GTGCGGTTTTGTACGTTCGAATTTTTCTTTAGACATGGATAGTCCCTCTAGGCACGGTATTTGGTGGCGTTACGACCACACAACCAATCATGGGTTTGTAGAGTATATATCAAATGGTCTGAATGACACGAAGAGGTGGTGCTAATAGGCAGATTCGAACTGCCGACCTCACCCTTACCAAGGGTGCGCTCTACCAACTGAGCTATATCAGCACACTAAAAAGCGTGGAGCGGGCAGCGGGAATCGAACCCGCATCATCAGCTTGGAAGGCTGAGGTAATAGCCATTATACGATGCCCGCAAACTCTCGTAACTCTTTGAGCTATTCAAACTACTTGAAAAATGGTGGAGGGGGAAGGATTCGAACCTTCGAAGGCGGAGCCGTCAGATTTACAGTCTGATCCCTTTGGCCACTCGGGAACCCCTCCACAACAAATTTTTAAAACTGGTGCCGACTACCGGAATCGAACTGGTGACCTACTGATTACAAGTCAGTTGCTCTACCTACTGAGCTAAGTCGGCTTGGTGATGCGCATTCTAGGGAAACTTCTACAGGCTTGCAAGCCCTAAAATCGCTTTTTTTATAAAAATCATCGCCTAAACGAACACTTTTTCGCCATTAGCGCTTATGTGCGTATAAAGCGAGCCCTTCCAGTACAAGATCTGACCGATGATGGTAATGTTTTCGAAGACTTATTGGTACGTGTCTAACTCCACCGCCACAAATGATGACTTCAGGATCCGTGTTTAAGCGATCTTTTGCTTGCTCAATACCAAATTGAATCATACCGACTAACGCGGCACGGCAGCCGTTTTTAAGTCCATCTCCCGTACTATCAGCAAACTCTAAGGTATCTTTATGATCACCATCAGAGAAAACCTTACTGGTATTCGCAAGCACAGACTCCATCATCAGCTTATAACCTGGCGCAATCCAACCACCTAAGTGCCGCCCTTCTTCATCAATAACATCAAATGTTAACGCTGTACCAATATCAATAATCACTGATGGTCGCTTGCTCTGTTGATATACCGAGATCAGTGTTAACCAGCGGTCAACGCCCAAATACTGATACTCCGCATACGCGTTTTTCACACCAAAATCTTTACGACGGGTTTTGACGTGAAAACAAGGAATACTATTCTCCTGGGAGAACCGTTGGATCATATTGTCGATGACCACTGGACCAACACTAGCAAAGACAATCCGTTCTATGCCTTCATCTAGATAAGGTTCAAGTACCATCTCTAGTTGTGCACTAGGGTATTTACCTAATTGAGTCAGGCTACCTTCCATGTCCAGACTTGCCAATTTCACATACGTGTTACCGGCTTCAATGAGTAATTGCATCACTTCCTCTAAGACTTATCTCTCCGCCGATAAACGGCGTTATATCTCCAGTGGCATTTTCTAATAGTAACGCTCCCTGAGCATTAATCCCTCTAGCTATGCCGGATACCTGCTGGTTCCCCATCACAATGGCAACAGGTCGTCCAACAAAGTTATCTAGAGCATTCCAACGCTGCTCAAACGCTGCCAACCCCGCCGCTTCGTACTCTTGTAAGCCTACGCGTATTTTTTCCACCAGAGTGGCAATCAGTGTATTTCTATGTGGCATATGGTGACACGTCTTAGCTAATGATGTCCACGGTTGATCAATCAGTGAGTCGTCATTACTCATGGTCATGTTTATTCCCATACCAACCACGATATGCGCTGCATCGCCGGCTTGACCGGTCAATTCAACCAAAATACCCGCTAGTTTCTTGTCATTTACATACAAATCGTTAGGCCACTTAACTTTAACATCTGCGCCAGTGACCTCACGCAAGCACTCTGCGGCAATAACCCCTACAACTAAACTTAATCCCATTGCTGCAGCCATACCTGCATCTAGCCGCCAATAAAGAGAGAGGTATATATTACTCCCAAACGGAGAAAACCACGCCCGACCTCTACGCCCTCTTCCTGCTTGTTGATATTCTGCAACACAGCAATGTCCTGATGATAAACGGTGAACCCGATCGAGTAAGTATTGATTAGTAGAGTCAATCACTGGAATGACTTCGATATCTTCTATTGCTGCAGCTTCCAATAGAGTTTGGCTTAGCATTTCTATCGGCTGGGACAATTGGTAACCTTTGCCTTGCACTCGATAAATATCCAACCCCCAAGATTTGAGCGTTTGGATGTGCTTATTGACTGCCGCCCGGCTTATGCCTAGCGCTTCTCCAATGGTTTCTCCGGAATGAAAGAGGCCATCGCTCAACATGCCAATAATTTTTAATCGGGACGAATGTTCTGACATTAACGCACCTCCGCTAACTGAGTTTCCTTACCCTGAGAGTAGAAGCGTACTTCATGTTCTAGCTGAATACCAAACTGCTTTTGTACACAATCAACAACATAAGCCGCTAAACCAAGTAGATCAGCCGCCGTTGCGCCTCCTAAGTTAGTGAGCACTAACGCCTGTTCGGGATGCACTTGCGCGTTACCTAAGCGATACCCCTTTAACTGACATTGATCGATAAGCCATCCGGCGGCTAGTTTAATACTACCGTCTGACTGTGGGTAATGAGGAATTGCAGAGTAAGACATTTTCAACAGCGAAAAAGCATCTGCTGAAATCACTGGATTTTTGAAGAAGCTACCCGCATTACCAATCTCTCTTGGATCAGGTAACTTCTCATTGCGAATATCACACACGTGCTGATAGATTGTCTTTGCATCAATATCTGGCGCATTCAGAGCCTGCAATGGACCGTAATTCAAGCGGGGTTGCCAATTTTTTGTTAAGCGAAAGCCTACTGCGACAATGATGTGTGAATGCTTCTTCTGATGCTTAAAAATCGAATCTCGATAACCGAAATTACATTGTGCAGGGTTCAGTCTTTCGACCTCTCCAGTATGAAGATTTAATGCATCGACATAATCTATCACATCTCTAACTTCAAGGCCGTAGGCGCCGATGTTTTGAATAGGTGAAGAGCCAACACAACCTGGGATTAGCGCCAAATTTTCCAAGCCTGCAATATTGCGCTCAATCGTCCACGCAACAAACGCTGGCCAATCCTCACCACTTCCTACATGCAGGTAATGGGCACTTTCTGTTTGGCGGTGTGCAATACCCTTTATACGGTTCAGTACAACCATGCCGTCAACATCATCAATAAAAAGTACGTTACTCCCCTTACCTAACACCAGCTTGTTTTCAGAACAATACGGCTCCTCTCGCCACAATGTTAAAAAGTCGCTGATTGTCTCAGCAACAATCACGGCCTTAGCACTAACGTGGAGTCCAAATGTATGATGAGAGGCTAGCCCAGTTTCTGGTAACAATTGCATTGATTTAAACCGCCAAATATAGAGAATGCGCTATATTAACGTATCCGACCGTATAGCGCAGTGTTTTCGATGTTAAAGCTAAGTTTTCAATCTTTAGACCCTATACAAACGCCTTTAGCGAATAAATTGTATAAGGAGCATTACCCATCAGGAAAAGCGAATAAATCTGACAATTTATGGATAGCAAAGCATCACCAACAATGGATTGGAGTCATAAAGTATCGCTCTTATGATTCCTATCTTTTTATGTCAGGCATGCTCGTAATACCCACATGGCGTCATAACGGCATTGCAGAGCGGTTACTCTCTGCTAGTATCGATAATGTTACCGTACCTGTTTACTGTTTTGCCTATGCACATCTCAAGGCGTTATATAACAAGGCTGGGTTCGATGAAACATGTTCATCTCACCTTCCGAATGAATTACGCCAACGTTTTGAGAGATATACATCAAGTGGGAAAAAGGTGCTCATCCCCATGCGTTACCATGCTCGAGATCATGAGTAGAACAGGGGATATAAGGAGCTCACGCGTAAATTTTGGTATACTCGCGCCAGAACATCATATCTGCGCACTTTGCGACGAATCGAGAAGATAATGGACTCAGCAACACTACATCAGAAGTTTTTAGAGCGACTGCCTCAAATTGCTCACCGGCCCGATGATTTAACCACTTTATTGGGCGCGAGTGACTTTCGCGAGAATTTACACAAAGCAATCGCCAATGCGAAGCAACGAATATACCTTGTGGCTTTATATTTACAAGACGACGAAGCTGGCCGTGCTATTTTAGACGCTCTATACAAAGCAAAAAATAACAATCCAAACCTTGATATTAAGGTTCTTGTTGATTGGCATCGAGCTCAACGGGGTCTTATTGGTGCAAATCACTCAGAAGGCAACGCCGCACTATATCAAGAGTATGCGAAGAAATACCAGCATCAAGTCGAAGTGCTAGGGGTTCCAGTTCGTAATCGAGAAGTCTTCGGTGTTCTTCACTTAAAAGGCTTTATTATTGACGATACTGTTATTTATAGCGGCGCTAGCCTTAATGACATCTATCTCGCTCAACATGAACGCTATAGATATGATCGATACCATGTCATTGAAAATGGAGCCTTAGCTGACTCCATGGCGAACTTCGTATTATCCCAGCTAGTCTCCAGTAATGCTGTTAACTGCCTTAACCATAAGCTACGACCAACAACCAAGGTGCTAAAAGGTGCAATTAAAGAACTTCGTGCCCAGCTATCAAAAGCTAGCTACCACTTTAGCCCTGAAGTAATTGACCAAGATAAAATCGGCTTAACGCCATTGGTCGGACTAGGCAAACGTAACAATAAGCTAAATAGCTATATCCGTAAACTTATCGCTAGTGCTAAACGAGAATTGATTATCTGCACCCCTTATTTCAATTTTCCACGCAGCATTTCTGTAGAAGTAAAACGGGCCATCCGACGCGGTGTGTCAGTAACGATTATCGTGGGTGATAAAACAGCCAATGATTTCTATATCCCACCGTCAGAGCCATTCAAAACAATATCTGGCTTACCGTATTTATACGAAGTTAACTTACGTCAGTTTGCTCGTCAAAATGAAGCTGCTATTGCCAATCGACAGTTAAATGTTCATTTATGGAAACATAACAACAATAGCTTTCACCTTAAAGGGGTTTGGGTCGATAAACAATTTATGATGATCACTGGTAATAATCTAAATCCTAGGGCTTGGAAGTTAGATTTAGAAAATGCCATATTGGTTAATGACAAGTACGGGCTCATTGCTGAACAAAAGCAAAAAGAAATTGACTGCATTCTAACTCACACATCACGAGTTAGTAGCTACAAAGATATTGATGAACTTGGTCAGTATCCTCCGCAGGTTAAAAAATTGCTTAAGCGCCTACGTCGAGTAAAAGCGCACCATCTACTCAATCAGCTTCTTTAATTGCTCTCATAAGCATCAGCTACCCAATAGACTGGCTGATGCTTTTCTCCACCTTGAGCATTCTGGCCTGCGTTAGTTAAGGCACAATATCGTCAAATGCATCTAAAAAGCTGAAATCCCACGTAACTAAAACCTCATGGAAATTCAAATATAAACTCATTGACCTGCCCCCATTATGTAGCAAGACCAAATGTACTCATTACATAATACCTTTTTGTCGTTAATGTCAGTTTAAGTATATACAAAAAAGCCCTGTCATTGCTGACAGGGCTTCTTAATAAGTGACGGAGCGGGCGGGACTCGAACCCGCGAATGCCTGCGGCCGCGTGACAGGCCGCTGTCTTCAAAGT
>NZ_JBLBVL010000034.1:0-6275 GCF_047250365.1 Thaumasiovibrio clandestinus | reverse complement strand
CTATTTACCATATACACCTCTAACTAGGTATTTAGGAAAAAACTTAGGAATCCCTTTACTGGTCTGGGCTGAGGCTCGATTTCCTAATTTATATCCAATTGAACATAACCAACTTAACATAAAATAGATAATATCCACTTTTTTGACACATGAATGTGTCCCAAAACGGCGTATTATCAGGAGCTTACAGCGCATTGGAGCCTGCCTACCAATGCGCTTTGATTTAACACGGTTTTCCTAAAAACATCCCCAGTTTATCACTAGAAAAGCGACTCTGAAACCACTCCTTTGTGCCCAGCAAGCGCTTTTGCGAGCGTTGGACGACTGACGCCAAGGTGTTTGCAGACATCACCTTTGGTCACGTTCGGGTCTGTTAGCATCGACATTATTGTCTTCCTCGCTTAGGCAATTGGATTACCTCACTAGCTGAATTAATCTCGCTGCGTTCTTTATGGAGAGCCATCGTCAGGTTGCCAATCTTGGCCGCCCAAATTGCCTCATTGTCTTTTAATGCTTTGTTTTCATTGAAGTATTTCTTCTTTAGGCTCTTTGCCTTCCTTAAGTCTGCATTCTTCTTGTCTAGATCAGCCTTAGAAATATTAGCTTTGTCGGCTTTTCGGGCATCTGCGGTTGCCTTATCTTTGTCACCCCTTTGATTAATTTTGTGCTCAAGCACCACTTCGGCAATGTCTTCGTAGTAACTTACCGAGCCGTTGCTTACCCCAGCTCGTTTCTCAACTGCACTGGCGTTAATTTTTGCTCCTTCCTCAATCATTGACTCTAGAGCTGCCTCTAACTTATTTCTTACGCTTGGCATACAGGTAAAACCCCCTCGAACTTAGTGAACTCTATTCTATGATCAGTCATAATTTTCTCTGCTGCCCTTATGTCACTGATTTCACGACCAAAAACATTGGGGTTGATCATGTTGTTTTCTAGCATTCTCATCACCGATGCAGACATTTTTCTGTGGCGCTCCTTCCACCTTGCTGCCTCTTCATGATTGATACTGAGGTTACTACAGTTGCTTTCGATACAGCCTGATGGTTCAAACACATGGTTTAAATCACACTTTTCTTCACCGAAACAACGGCCATAACCTGTTGATCTTGCTGCTCTCTGAGTGCTTTTTACTAGTGATTGGTACTTCTCTTCAGATACAACGCTCGGTTCTGTGATATCCCCCAAAACCGTTTCTGCGAACCCACCACTCGCTAGGTTCTCATCGCTGAAAGTCTTACTGAGATATTCGTCGTTGTACTCTTTTCTCGCATTATCTAGCTCTTTTTTAAGCAGTGGATCATCGTTTATTCCTAAGAGCGCAATAATGTCGGAGCTGGCACTATAAATACCTGTCATGCTGATGCAAAGGTGTTTAAATTGTTGCTTAACTGATGCCAAAGATACTATTCCATTTCCCACGCCAAAGTGTGCAAATGAACGTCGCCACGTATGAGTAGAGAAATGCCAAGCAGTAACTCCCTCATTGTTTAACCTGCGTGGATCTCTATCAGGTAAAACATTACTGTTAAGGCTCTCGTATGATTCTTCCCATTCTGGGTTATAAACTATCCCGTATGCGTTCGATGCAAACTCTAATAACGAGGTCATATTTCCGGTATCTAAGTTTATAGGCTTCTTCTTACTGCTGATATCGCCAGCAAAGCCTCCTTTCCTTTTCCAATAATAGGCTGGTAATTCGCTAATATTGTCTGGCTCTTTGCGTTCTTTTTCCCAGATAGAGTGAATGACCTCAATTGCTTTCTCACATATTGGTGCGCAACACCAAACATCATCTCTTCCAACACCTGACTCTAATTTTGTTGTGGTTCCAGATAGTAATGGCGCTCTTATTCCTAATACTTCAATCTCATGGTAAGAGTTGTTATGGAAGGTTACTAATTCTGAGATTCTGCATCCTGTAAATGAAATACATGAGTTGAAGCAAATAGCAGTTATGAGTTTCTTCTGCGCGTATGCTTCCTGCGCAGTAATGCCATTCTTTAATGCGTATTCTTGCGTCGTTAGAGACCAGTCTTTGATATTTTCATGGGCATTTTCAACGGTGCCAATGATTTTTGCCAGCACAGTTGAGTATACCTCTGGTATGATGGTTGGGGTTGAACCTCTCTCCTCTTTACCTTCCGCCACCAACTGCACAGCAAGCGCACTTCGAGAGATATTTACAACAAAATGCTCGTGTTCAGGGATGAATTTATTGGCATCCATTAACCTACAGATAGCCGTAAGGTAGCCTTCAATGGTTATTACTCCCATTTCCCTTCGGGCTATTTCATCTTCAACCATTCCCCAGACAATTGGGTGAGAAAGAGCGCCAAGATTATTAATATTGGTGCCTTTGAAGCAAGTGAAAATAGAAAGTACCTTGTTCATATCAGAAACAATAACTGACTTGGTCACACCTTTGCGGTCATATTTTATACTTTCATCTTCTTCATCATGGTGGTCATAGTTGAATAGATAGTCGGCTCTTCTTCTAAGGTCTTTGAGCAAAAGTGGATTATGCTCTTCCTCTTTCCATTTCAGCTTATACTTACTCTTAGGATATTTCTTGTTATTATATTGGTTGAAGTTCCACTCATTGTCTTGAATCCTAGAGATGACGACACCGTTATGCTCTGATACAGGTCTATTGGGATCGTAGCAATCAATCTCGCCGCTTTCAGTTAACGCAATAAAATCGAGTAAATCTTGTTTACTTTCCATTATGACAAGCTCCTAAGTACATCATTTACTGCATGGTCATCAGCCCAAAACGGGTGAACTACTTTTTCAAGCCGCTTCTTTGCAACACGAAGATTGAGTGGTGTGAATTTTTCTTTTAGTTTATCAATGCGGCTCTGCAAGTCAGCGTAATTTTTAATATAGTGCTCGATACCTTGGTGTTGAGAGAAAGATTCCCGCATCTTCAGTTCAAAAGAAAGCAGTCGCCAAATATCAATTACTTCATCTACGACGGCAAAGTTGTCACACCAAAAGCATTTAACAATGAAGCCGCATCCCATTAGCTTTTTATCGTCTTCAGTAAGCAAAGGGTTTGAGTCAATTTTGCGCTGGAACTGTTTCTTTTCCTTGGTTTCGTTGTTATGGCATGCACCACCATTAGGCAAGTCATTGAAAGAACTATTGTTTTCGCGCATCTTTTTTGCGACTAATGGGGTAAGAACTTGAATTTTAAATTCTTTTTCTACCGCCTCAATCGCTAGCTTGACGTTTCCTTCGTTGCGACCAAAATGCTCCATGACATGAGCTTGTGCAGCAAGTTCTTTCTGGTTGATCTCCTTATTATTTCGACTATATTTTGCTTCTCGGTGTACTTTTAAAGTATGCCGACCAGAAACAACTGAGCTTCCTTCGCCACGTTCGGTTTGTATTTTGCTCGTGATAGATGACCTTATCCGCTGAGTTCTGATTGTGAATTCTGGCTTCTCTTCTTTATATTTACGAAGCTGCTCTGTTACATTAAATAGCCTACTTTCATAAACATAAAGGTCGTGAGATGTGAATTCCCTAGGCTTACCGCCATCCAATGCTACAAACAGTTGATACTCTGTGTTTTTACAAAACGCGTTTACTTTCCGGCTTATAGGTAAGAACTCTTTATACATACGCTTACCATTCTGTTTGAATTTAAGTTCTGTCGTTTTAAATTCATTTGAGCGGTTCTTTACCCCTTTAGTAATCCAGTGATCTTTGCCATTTCTTTCGTAAGAAACTACCTGATCGGGGAAAGTTGCTGTAAATAGTTCTTTTTGAGTGGCGGCAGTGTAAACCGTAGTCATCAACAATACGTTTGCCATGTAATCATTAATGACTACCTCATCTAACTTTGAGGCGCTATTAATTATTTTGATTAGTCGCTTGCGGTCTGAAACCAACCCTCGAACAATCATTGTCCACTCAGTTTTATGGTAGGCATCAGACACTAAATCATTACCACCTGATGTGACTTTGATTAATTCTGCCTTTGAAATCTTTGACAACCCGAACATCAATAGCAGCGCTTGCGCTGTCCGCTGATACTTACTTACTGTGTGAGATTTAACCTTGATGACGCCTCTTCTGACTTTATCATGAAGGTCATACAAATATGCCCTAAATAATCTGTCTGAAATAGGATCGTTCTTATTCCCAGTCTTTTGCTTCCAATCGAATATCACCCTTAATTGAGCAAAGTAAGTATATTTTGTCGCTGGCTTACGTGGAGAGCTACGGAAGGCATCGGCAACCCTTCTCAGCAATGCCTCATCACAAAAATCATGGTCAAGTTCTTCTCTTAAATCAATGACGACGTCTTTGTTATTAGAGTTCTTCCAGTGAAAAACAAAGGGACTGATCTCAGCTACATTATTTGGAACCATTACTAGGTTTTCATCAGATGGTGCCACTCGTTTCCTTGAGTGTTCTGCTGATGTTAAGGTTTTAGCCGTCTCGGCTAAATTATCTTCAACATTGTGAAACTCTTCCATATTAACATTTCGGCTTGCTGCATGCTTTGCCCGAGAGGAGCCTCTATCATTTCTTCCTTTTCTAGTATTTGCTGCAAATAATGAAGAATGCTCAGGACAGACTGCATTAATAAAGCTTTTAAAATACCCTCGATATGCTCTCTGGGATTGATTTTCTGCAATCATGATCTCGGTTCTTCGGTGGTACTCTTGGAGCACTTCCAAATCTAAGGCTGACTTTTCATCCATTTCAAATGCGAGGTTATATATGCGTCTGTATGACCAAACTAATTTATCATTTGCCACACCTAACTTTGCTTCTTCATAGTTATGATGGCAGCCATTAAATAGTGCTCGATGATCACCTTCAGGTGCATTTGGAAACTTTTCCGCAAGATTAATTACGGATTCAACGTTTTCTTTCTTGATTCGCTTTATTATTTTTACTGTATACATCATAGCCCAAGATTTTCGATAATCATTTCAACGAAATCACCCATGACATCGGCAATAATTGTTGTGTGAGGATCGTTTTCCCAAAATTCCAGATAAAGTAGAGTTGTTGTTTGCTTCAGGTGACCCATGTTCTTTCTTAACAGGGCTAGTGCCTGCGTTCGGCTCAGGCCACGAACTTCTATGTAAGCATCCATCGTGGCGCAACCGTATGTACATCTACAGTCATGCCATTTATGTTGATAATGTGGGTCGCTTTTCCTGATTTCAGCGGTTATTTTTGACCACAGCGATGTAAGTGTCTTGGTCGTATACATCTCTCCGTTATGGTCGAGAAGCGCTGGTAGTTGATCGTCGCCACAGTCATACATATTCTTGTACATCTGCGCTCGATCCCTGTACCGTTTCGTGCTGTGGTACTTGTTCATCAGTTCTATCAACCAAACAGGAATGGGAGTCTTTCTGTCGACTCCACCTTTAGTGTGAACGCCAGTCCTTGGGCCAATGGGGACGTCTGGAGCATTCCTTCCCGTAAAGCCTTTGGGCACCTGAAATAGCTTCTTGGGCATTGAGCCGACTTCAACTTCACGCAAGCCGATAAATAGGGACATCAGGATGCCAAGTCGAACTTCTGGAGATACCACATACCAGCTTTGAAACAGTAGTTTCAGATGGTACTCAGAGAGTGGCCTTAGCTCCTGTTCATCATGTCGAACTTGGATGTAGCAATCTGTTTTGGGGTCGCCGTAGGCCGTATAGCCAGTGATATTGAAGGGGAGCTTGTCGACGTAATTGTGCCTGCGGCAGAACATGTAGAACCCACGGATGTGTGATAGGTATCCAGCCGCCACTTTGTCTTTGTAGCAACCATTTTCAACTAGTTCTGCTAGCTTAGCTTGGTACTGAAAGATAGGGCGGTTATTCCTTTCGACCTCTGGGGTAGTGTCATTCCATTTGAGCTTATTTGCTTTCAGGAACTTGAAGAAGCTAAGTAGTGCTTTTCCTTTCTGAGATACATCTTTTTTCTTGGCATCAACCAACTGATCAAGCATGTAGGCGTTTGCTATATAGATTGGCTCTTCATCATCATCGATCAGGAACCAACATTTCCTTTGCTTAGTTGGGTCAGTGATATCGAACTGGTAATCGCCATTGTCATCGATCCAAGTATGTACGCTGCCCAGCCACCAATTTTTCTTTGTACTTATCAAGCGCATAGGAAATTACTATCATTAGGAATATGAAATCGATAGTATACTAACTTTCCTAATTTTCCTAACTTTTTGTTGTGTCTGGGTGCTCCTAATTGCAACTCCTAAGCGTTGGGTTGGAGGTGCATAAAATAGCTAATAA
>NZ_JBLBVL010000033.1:0-6644 GCF_047250365.1 Thaumasiovibrio clandestinus | reverse complement strand
GTCTAAGTACGCATTATGTAGAGTTACGTTAAATAGTAACCAAAGGTGTTACAATGGAGAGCCTATAAGATTTTTAGGAAAAGGAGTATCTTATGTTTTATAGGCCATATCATACAGATAATTTCATTTTTCGTCATTTTCGATGCGGATTGAGCATAAAACAAACAGCAGAACTTTGTTTTAAAAGTGAGAGAACGATCACGGATTGGGACAAGGGAAAACCCATTCCTCCAGAGTGTAAACGGCTAATGAGGCTCTACTGTAAGTTGGATTTGAAAGATGTACATCCAGAGTGGGAAGGGTGGAAATTTCAAAATGGACTGTTAATTTCACCAAACGGCTACGAACTACGCGCCGCACATGTTGAAACAGGTGCTGCCCTCATTGAACTAGGCGCCCCATCTGATAAACCGCACATGTCTCATATAATGAAAGTAGCAAGATCTATTGCTAAAACAGACTATATGAAGAATTCGGTTCGCTACAGTGCGGAAAGAAAAAAGCGGGTCTAGCAGGGGGCGCATGCTGCGCACGGTTCATCACATTACTTGGCGTTCTGGCCTGTGTCGGTGAGTTTAGACCTGGAGCAAACTGAAACATCAGCGAGTCACCTATTATCTCAGTGACTCGCTACGCTCAGGGCGATGCCCATGTGAGTAAGTCGTTTGCTCATCAATCTGTGTATAACTTGTTACGTGATTAACAGTTTAAATATAATATATTGATTTAATGGTAAAAGTGCTGTGTAATCTGAAAGCATGGCGAGGGAAATATGCTGTAATTCGCCATATAAAAAGAGTTAAGCTTATCGAATGTGCACTAGATTATAGGTTACTCATAATGACAGAATTATCTGACTACCAAGTAATTGATCTTATAGTCAAATCGACCTCTGCCTTTTTTGCGATAGTTACTTTAGCCATTGGTGTGTATAAGTATTTCCACTCAGTAGAATGTAACTTTCGAAGCCCTCTCTGGGAAAGACAGTTACAGCTTTACTTTGAAATATCTGAAGTTGTTTCGACCCTTGCAACTAGCTCAGATACAGAAGAAATATTGTCGGCAGAGAAGTTATTTTGGAATCTTTATTTCGGCCCATTGCTGCTGGTAGAAGATACTGGTGTTGAAAGTGTTGTAGTTGAAATTGCACTACTACTAGAAATCCCAATATCTGACCGGCCACAAGAAAAGATCAAATCACTGGCTTTGAAACTAGGATACGAGTGTAGAAACTCTATATCAGTCAGATGGCGTACATCGCTACCTGAACTTGCTGTAAAATATAAAATTTAGATAGTTACAACCTAGCAAGGCGCTTAAGTCTGATTCGTGAATGCGTGCCAAAATCGCTATCGCTCAGACATGGCACACGTTCACTCACAGCTTTGCTTGGCGATATAGCTCAGGAGGTAAAATTGGAACAAGAATTGGCATTTAAAGCATCAGATTTGATGCCGATCGTAACTGCAATCGTAACTGCAGTAGCTGCATTGTTAGGTGTTTACATCACAAATCTTGCTCAGGAGAGGCGAGCAAAGGCTGAATTTCGAAATAAAGTGATGCTTCAAGAACGAGTGCTTAAGAGAGAAAAGCTTGAGGAAATGCACACTCTTTTTCAGAAATGGGAGCTTGATGTTTCGGGAGTATATTTAATTTATATACCTGTGTATCAGGGGCAATATTCCGCTGAAGAAGCGATGGAACTTTCGCAGAAAAATCGCCTTCAAGAAAAGGGGGACCAACAACGATTTCAAACGCTCATACAACTATACTTTCCGGACCTCGAAATAGAGTACAACTTTGTTTTTGAAGAGCGTGGCAAGGCACTCGCATATTGTAAGCCTTATGGTGAATTCAAACGTGCAGATTTAAAAAAATTCTATACAGCTCAAGAAAACTTTGAGGCACAAACAAAATTATTTAGAGAGCTCATGGCAAAAAAAATAGCAGAGCTATAATTGGGCATTAGAACCCTTGAAATGGAACGGAGTAGTTAATGGAAGGTGGTATTATTGACATCATTTATTCAAATAAAGAAATATTTATTAGCGTATTGGTGAGTGTATTTAGCGTTCTGATCGCCTTACCTTTACTCAAGCTTTTTGATAGACGGAAGCTATTTTATTCTGAAGATTCAGGTAGGGATATCGAGGATAAAGATAAATTAAGGATATTAGAAAAAGAAGTCATAAAACTTAGGAGAGAGTTATCCAGTGAACTTCTGAAAAATGCATCTAAGCTCATTGATAAAGAAGTTTCTGTATATTTATCAGAAAATCTTGAGAAAATGGCTAACGAGCAACTTAAAAATACTGGGATAATTGAAAAGCAATTGTTTGAGCAGTTAGAAAACCGTGTTAACGAACGAATTGATAATTTTCTATCTTCAAAGACAGATGAAGATTTTGCTGCTTCAAAACGAGAGAATCATCTCATTCATAAAAGGGATTCGGTAGAACGAGAACTCTACAATACAGTTGAGCAAGAACGGAAAAGTGCTGGCTTATTGAAGGGTGTCATGATCAACCTATTTGTAATTGTTAACTTTGGGTTGATAGCATTATACCTGCTTAAAGGAGCTGACATCTCTCAATATGGTGCTATTTCATTATCGGGGCTTTACGTGAGTCTTGCTGGTTTTATTATTTATATTTTTCGTTCGTCAAATTCAAGAACGTCAGTCCTGCTTGCTATCAAGGAGGATCTTAAAAAACAAAATTCAGCGATTGAGTATGTCGAAAACTCTAAACAGTCAGGCCCATTAACAGAACACGATATCGAGTTTATTCGTATGCTAATGATTAATCACTCTGAAAGAGAGAAAAAAACAGACCACCCCTATGAAATGGTTCTTAAAGGAGTGTCAGGTACAAATATCCAATTTAAAGGTGGAAAAATGGCTATCGCAGAGAAATCGGGGTCTAACAAGTAGCTTAAATAGACGTAAAACGCTTGGCTTGCGCCCCTTTGTCGCTAATTATAGCCAAGCATTTTACGCCTCTTTGCATAACGTTATATTTTTATTTGAGGTCATATGTCGGATAGAAAAAATAAGTTGGAGGCTGATGCGCTAGACGACTTGCATTGTCAGCTAGAGCAATGGGATACTGCAAGTAAAGAGTCAGCACTTGAACAATGTATTTACTTGTTTGTTGAGGGTGAAAGTGAAGAGATTGCTTTCCGTATTTTGCTCGAAGAAGGGCTTGGAGTTGACTTTAAGAAGTTAGGGCTTGTGATAGCCAACTACAATGGTATTGGTAATTTAAAACACACCTTACGCTTGATGAACTTAACCTTGAGCCATGAAAGACCAATGATCTTCACATTTGATGATGATAATAAGTCTTTAATCAATGGGCTAGGACAGCAACCTGACAATATTTACTTATTTAAAGTCCCATTTTCTCCAGTAGTTACATTGCCGAATGGTGATATTGGCGGTTCGTTTGAAGAATCGTTTGAAGCGTCTGATTTTATTAACGCTCTTTTCGAAACTACTTTGCTCAAGCTTAATCCTCAAGTCGTCAAAAGCCAGTTCATTGCTAGTTTCAACCCCACACATCCATTCTATGACCAGTCGGTTAAATATCTTCGTGCGCAGAACCTACAAAGCTATCTGCCATCAAAAATAGAGATTGCTGAGCATATGGCAGCTGAGTGCGACCCAGAGCCTGATACTTATGTAAAGCTTGCTGAGTTGATAAAACGAATTAGGTCTGAGAATCCAGTGCAAATAAAAATATAATTGGGTGTTGAGAATAAAATAGATGAAAAAATTAATATTACTCGTAACATTATTTTCAATTTCTTCGCTCAGCTATGCGGCAGAAAAGCAAGATGCATGTATCAAGTATCGAAAGGATTATGGTTGGTCCAAAGGGTATTCTGTTGTAGCAACAATTATTAGTGGTTCTGAACTAAACTCTGCAGTAGGCAGCATTTCAAGATTTAAGTCTTTTGCAACATACGCTGTCGTCTTTTGGGACAATGATCAGGCTAGTATTTTTAAACTACCTTCATCATCATTGGGGACGCTTCCTATTATCGAGCAAGAAGTGGAAGACCAAGAAGCTAGAAAATGGAAAATTAAAGAGAACCATGGTTTGTGCTACTAGGCGCCTAACAAACGCGAAAGAGAGATTCGTGTCCCGTGGTATTTTTGTTATGCGGTAAGTTTTGATGGTAAAGGTGATATGTTAAAGTCTGAGAGGCACTCAGCCCTTAACACAGCTATAGCGCAGGAGTAATTATGGAATATCTTCAACTGTTTACGATGCCAGCGCCTATGAAGATTACAGGTCGTTCATCTAGCATCACAAACTCATTTATCAATTCAATTATCCCTGTTGTCGAGCCAACGAATGAAGAAGTAAAAGAAGCTCTCAATATTCTAGGTATGGCATTAGAAAAGTTTGAGTGTTCATATTGTGGCTCTACAGCTACAGAATGGGATCATTTGAGACCTCTTGTTCTAAATAAGAAACCAACTGGATATATATCGGAGATACACAACTTGGTGCCATCATGCGGAAAGTGCAACCAGTCTAAGGGCAATAAGCCTTGGCATAGCTGGATACTGAGTGATGCAAAGTTATCCCCTAAAACACGGGGTATAGCTGATCTGGATAAACGTATTGAAGCACTACGAAAATATGAAGAGTGGCAAGCACCTACGAAGTTGGATTTTGAATCAATTGTTGACGCTGAGAAATGGCAGCAACATTGGAAAAACTGGGAAATGGTTCAAGAAACCATGAAGCAAGCGCAAATATTGGCTAGTGAAATCAATACCATAGTGGCTAAATCATACAAAGCTCTATAACAAGGCGTTAATCGCTATATGTAGAATAATAAATTGTTCTATAGTTTAAGAGCCTACCCAAAAGCCAATCACCCCTCCCACCGTATCTTGATCGGATTCATCTGGTTCACTACCGTTTGATCATTAGAGATAATCCAAGGGGAATAGGTGTATAGCTTTTGCTTTATCGCGTCACATAGCTCAGTGTTACCAATAAGACTTTTGAAGTCCGAAACAGTGCCGACAACGTTAATTCTGAACGAAACGTAACACTTCATCCCTTGGTATTGTTGGCTATCAACCAATTCTGACTTGATCACCTTATGCAATAGAATAAGCCGATACTCTGCAACTTCCTTCGTTATTAAGGGGGTTGCTGTTGGTTGGAGAGTCCTTCTCTTTACGTTCTTACTGGTCGCTTGTCTTTCAGCTTTGTAATTTTCCATGTAATCAGCATCAGGAACGGTTAGCTTGCGAGGTTCTGGCAGGTTCAGTGGTTTTTGATAGATGGTTGGCGCTGCATCTTCTATTACTTCAATGACATTAATGCCAAGTACATAGCTCAAAGAGGTTAGGGCAGATTTAATACGATATTGGACGATTTCAGGCTTATAGACATAGAAGGCCGCAAACAACCCGAAAAGTACCAAAGCGTAAGGGCGCACCTGTGCCAACATTATCTATCCTCCAAATACGTTTAAGCACAGGCTATCGAAAGATGAATATTAAGATCAACGCGAGTGTAAGTGGTTGCGTGACAGTTCAAATCAAACTGCAAACCCCAATCACTTAACTATCTATTTGTACGACGCTATCGAATAGATTGGATTTTTGCTCTTGATATTCAGGGCGCGTGTAAAACGGGTTACATGTCACCACCATATCAAAGCCGTCAAACACTACACGAGCAAGACACTTATCAATGGGGACAACCTCCAAACCCGCTAAATCGGGATAGAATATTTTGCCCGTTTCCGATTCGCTAAAGCTGTAATAATAGGTTTCTTCACCATCAAGGTAACGAATTACTGAGCCATCAATATAAACATCACTCATCATCTGTGCTAGATGGCCTTTGACCTCAGATTCAAAAGGGATGCTATCAGCGCGAGGTGTTTCAAGGTCATCAACGGTCACGCTTTCAGTTTGGGGAGGGGGTTCAGTGGGTTTTAGCAGCGAGTTATAAAGACGGTAGCCAATAAAGCCCAAGAACAGCACAATCACCACGCCGATAATAAATATCTTGGGTATCTTGAATTTGTGGGTATGGATTTCAGCCGACCAGTACACCCCGTAGTAATTTTTATTGCGCTTGATAAACGATTTTTGACACTGTTTGATGTCATGGTAGTTATCAGGGTCGATGGCTTTGGAGGACTCAAACCGAGTAACACGTTCACCACCAAACGGATTATGGTAATGGACATGACGGCCTGTTAAGCGGCGAACGTTAACATCAATGAGTTTTGGATCTTGCGTAACAAGGTGAACATCAAAGCCTTTGTGACGATGGGTTTCAAACTCTGCAATATAATCAGGCTTTCCAGCACTGACAGGGCGTGGGGGGAAGAACTGTTGGCACTCATCTATCCATATGATTGAACGCTTAGGCAGTGAGAACCACTCTTTCGCATCAGCAAAGTGTGTGAAGTGAAAATTGAAGTGCTTCACGTTCTCAAAGCAATAGGCCGCAGAGCCATGCGAGTTTTCCAAGAACTCGGTTAATGCGGTTAACTGGGTTTTACTAAAGCAGCGATAAACCCAATAGAGCCACGTTTCAAAGTGATCATGTTTTTCATACAGGGGAACAAGCCAAGGCGCATCCTTTTCAGTAATGAAGCAA
>NZ_JBLBVL010000032.1:0-8067 GCF_047250365.1 Thaumasiovibrio clandestinus | reverse complement strand
CCATTAGTGCGCATTAGGTATATTATGGTTATAATGCGATTAGCACTGTGCAACGCCCTTTAACACTTTGTTTATTCTAGGGTTTTCGTACTTATCTTTCAGTAAATTGATGACGACTTTTTGATCGTCAATGCCTAACATATCGGCAATGTGGAAGGCGACATCCCAGTCCATGCCATTACGTTCATTTCTCCAAAGAGAAACTCTTGAGCGACTAACACCTAACTTTTGTGCAAGCTTATAGTCCGACTCTATTGCGAATCGGGCTTTTACCATTTCCATAAGTTCAATTGTGTAAGTCATGACGTGAATCCGTAAATAGCCGTATTTGTTAAAGTTTAGGCGATCAAAATGTCATTTACTACGTTTAAACGCACCTTGACGGACAGAGCGAGCTTGATTAATTCTATAAGTGCTTAAACAAGTTGCTTATGGGAGTCAATGGATATGCGAACCACACAAACATCAACATCGGTGCATCCGATACATCAACCTTGCCCAGATATGGCAGGGTGCAGTCAATTTAATCCAGAGTTAACGCGCTTATCACTACAAAAGGTTGGCGAGTTACGCGATAAACATGGCCTGAGTAAATCAACCTCACAACGTCGGGGCGGTAGCGATTTTCGTTATAGCCGTGACTACCAAATCCAAGCCCGCCGTGCGTATTTAGCGCAAGGGGGTGTACGATGATCTCCCAAACGCAACTCCCTAAGCAAGCCAAAGCCCCGCAAGGGGCGGCGGCTCCCCATTCTGTATTGCTTGAATTAAACAATTTCACTGATGCTTGCAACCTCTATTACCCGATATTGAAAGCCGCAAAGGATCATGTGAACTTATCTCGAATCATGCGGGAAGATGGCGAGGCGACACTCGCAAGGAAGTATTTGCATGAAGCGGGTCAACTGCGCTGTCATGCCCATTCGCTGCGTCGTGCTTACTTGGTCTTATTAGGTTTGCGATCATGATTAATGTTGAAGTCTTTTCTAATCAAGCCTGTTTACCATTGCGTAATGCGGTTGGTGATTTCCCGATAGAGAGCAATTTCCATCGGGCTATTGCCCAAGCCGAACGTTACGCAGGGAACGAAGCAACATTTGTCAGCGGTAATATCGCTATTGTCCCATTAGTTGGGGATGAGCGATTGGTGATCACCTCGGGGAACGCCGCATGATTGATGAACTGCTTAAGCCTAACGTTGAAAATATAACGAATAAGTTAGAAGTCTATTCAATGCCTGTTGATGGTTATTTTACTTTAATCGGCAAGGCATCCCACATCGCAATAGTCTTTGATACTTTTAATGACCAAGGTGATTGCTTTGCGTTTTATCTGCATGGTTTCTATGTCGGAATGGTGAAGTGTCCTAGCGTTGGGCTGTTCATGTACCTGCTTGATGAATTGATGCAGTGGCATGTCCCGCGCCATGAAGGGGGGCGACATGTTAATGAATGACAAAGACATCGCATATATTGTCGCGGGTATTCAGCCCGTCGACAAAACCAAGAAAAACATTGCCAGCTATCATGCTGGTTTTTTAGGGTTTGATTTTGTTGGCCCACGTCCGGTGCCGTTGTCTTATGCACAGTATTGGAAAATAACAACGTCACAGCGTGAAATTAATCGCCAACGTGCGATCATGAAAAAAAATGAATCATTTCGCCCACGCTTACATGATGAATTCAAAGAGGAAGTCCGCGCCCGCAGGGCGGCACGAAGTGCCGAAAACAATAGGCTTGTCCAAGGCTGCAAAAGTCCGACACGACCTCTAGACTCACGTTTAAAGTCCAAAACCATCGCCCTAAGACGCTCCCTGAAAGGGAATGTCGAGATAGACCCACGGGGCTTTATGTCTCCCGAATCGTTGTATGACAGCGCAGACAGGGGACAACGCACGGGGCGAAAATCTACCGTTCAATTGCTGCATCAAACGTGGTCAGGAAAATATCGCTTACAGCATGTGGTGGAATTAACACCGGGCGATGCACCAGACAGCAACGATGGTGAACGTTATAGCGAGGCATTAACCTCACGGGCCGTTGGCAAAATCTTTGAAAGCGCGGCGTATGTGGCAACGTGTCATGAAGGTTTTCGAACCTTTGTTACCTTGACGTGTAGCAGTGAACAACGGGAACGTATTTTTAGTGGTGATACCACATTAGGCAAAGAGGTATCGCGTTTTATCGACGGGGTGCGCAAGATGTATCAACGCGGTTGGCATGGCATCAACGACGATAATCAACCGTTTGAATGCGAGCCAACCGAAAAAGACTTTCACTACATTTGGGTGGCAGAGTGTCCCGCCAATGAAGATGGCGAGCCTAACCCACATGTTCATGTTCTGATGAATTGGAATGTGGATAAACAGCACTTTTCAGCGTGGGCCAAACGGATTGAAGGGATTTGGGGCAATGGCTTTGCTCATTTAGAACGCATTCGCAACCCCAAAGGTGCGGGTAGCTACATCATAAAAGCCGTGGGTTATGCCTCCAAAGGTAAGAACGCCAACCAAGGGTTGATCCGTGGTAACCGTTACGGCATTGCCAAACCTAGTCGCGCACCTGGTTGGGAATGTTTAGACAGTTTTCATGCTGACAACATGGCAGGGATCATCAAAGAGTGCAGTTACAAATTAAGTCAGTGGCGCAAACCTTATGAGCGCCAGCTACGCCAGTTAAGTGCGAAGAAAGAACAAACCATCAAAGCAATCGGCATTGTTAAACAACAAGATGATGCAACGCACCTTGCTAAGTTACGTGCCCGTTTAAAGCGCCTTGAACAACAACGCTTAGAAGCCAACAACGCATTAAAAGCGCGTGGTGTGTATGCCAGCACGAAAAACCGTTTCAGTTTGCACTTTGATGGCGATGATGCAGGTGATAAAGCCTATGACTTTTTGCTATGGGCCGCAGGTGCGCGAGGCTGGAAGATGTGCCGCGTATCCGGTGAGTCATGCGAAGAATCACGCACCATTGCCAGAATCCACTACGTAAACCACCGCAAAGCATGGTTAGAAAAACGCGCCTATTGGCAATCTGTATTGAATGATCCGCTTAATCACGAACGAGCTACCGATTCACACGATGAAATTTGTGCGGCCTTGTGTCGCAGCTACTTAAACGGGGCGAGCTTAACCACCGATAAGCCCAAACCAGCACACTTTACCTTTAGCGGGTAGCGCAGTACCGCAGTTAATACGGATAGAAAAATGGAATTACAGCAGTTAGAGCAAACCACCAATGAAATTGATCTTGCAGTCAAGGCAGCCAGCAGCAGCTTGATACTAAAACCCGCCGTGCCGGTTCTGCGTTTGGTGGTGACATGGATGAAAGGCGTAAATAACAAAGTAGGCCAACTGGAACAGCAAATGAAAAAGGTGCAGCTATGAGTCAAAGTAAAAACCCCGTCGTGGGGTATATCGCATGTTCAACCCCTGATTGTGGGTGTGCGTGTACGGTTCACCAAGTTGGGGCGCATAAGGCCGCCACGTCAGGTGAAGCCCCGAAAAACAAACGCCGTTTAGGTTTGTATTACACCTTATGCCCTAAGTGTGGTGCAGACCAACGCAGCGGCGGCGAACGTCAGGCATATATCAAAGCGAATTTGCAAGATAGCGCCGATAAAGCGTTATCGGATAGCGGATTAAACCGCGCTTTACCGTCGAGTGCTAACGACGAAACCTTTGTTAAAGCAGATGAAACCACTTTAACCGCCACTGAAACCGAAACAGTAACCGAACTAACCGTTATTGATAGCGAAACCTTCACCAACAACGACGCTACCCAAACCGAAGATAAACCGCTTAAAAGCGGTATAAATCCGGTTGCAATAGGGGGCATTGTTGCTTTGCTGTTAGGCGGCTTGGCTTTCTACCTAAAAGGTAAAACGAAACCAGAACCACAAGGAGTGTAACCAGAATGGAAACCGAACAACTAACCGACGTTAGCGAAACAATACAACCAGAAACACACAATGAACAGGTGTTATTAAGCGACCTTTCCCAAGCGGATGCCGAGCATATTGCCGATGATGCGCCGCCAGTAGATGAACCACAACCCGCTGCTATTGTGACTGATTCCGTTGATACCGCGAAGGCTGAAGCGGCACTAGCTTTGATGGGCCTAGAAGGCGCATTGAAAGTCTTCCTTCATCCCCGCTTTGCGTTTGATGCCGCAGCGCGAGATAACGCGATTGAAAAGTTTGGCCCGTTACTGGTTAAGTACGGCAACCTATTACCGTTATGGCTTGTTAAGTATGAAGAAGAAATCAACGCCGGTTATGCCGCTGTGCAGTTGGTGGGTAACTCAGTAGGTAAGGTTAAGAAGTTAAAAGCCGAAGACGCCGCGCTGTTAGCGCAGCAAGAAGCAGCGAACGACACGAAACTGGAAGCAGAGGCGGCATAAATGGCAAAGAACCCAAACAATCGACTACCGCTAAAACATGCGTTTTATGTGGCGACCAGTTCAGGCGGTAAAACCACCGCGATTAAAAAACTTGGCTTGGTGACGGCTAAACAAGTACTGTTCTTTGATCCGTATGAGGATTACAAAGATATTAAGTTTAACCGCCAGCAAACCCACCATTTTAATGCATGGATGCCGTTTTATACCGCAGCGAAACAAGCACGGCGCAGTAGTAAACCGTTTAAGTTTGCTATTACGGTCGAGCCAACACCGCAGAACCTTGAACGCTTTGCGGCGATTGTTTGGGAACTTAGCGATGGTACGAAACCGTTAGCGGTTATCTTTGAAGAATTGGCAGTTGCTTCAAACCGTGTCGGCAAAGCAGAGGGCAGGTTAGGGCAATGTTTCACTGGCGGCCGTCGCTATGCCATTGAGTGCCACAGTGCCTTTCAGCGAGGGCAAGAAGTACCAAAAACCGTTATCGCCAATAGCCAGTATCAGTGGATAGGCAAACAGGCCCGACAAAGGGACGCCAAATACCTGTCAGAAGAAACTGGAATAGAAGTAACAAAGATTAACTCATTGGCGGCTGGGCATTACGTGATGAAGCAACTTGGAGGTGAATCGCTGAAAGTGGGTAGGGTGTATTGATCTAATCTGGGGGCAATATGCCCCGTTAGATATACTAAAACCAAAACCATGTCTTTAGTAAGCGTGACACTTTGACGTAGAGAACTTGTGACCCAATGAAACTAAACATAAACAACCATCCAGAGAATGACTGAATAACATATTTGAGCCCAAATACACCCAAGAAAGGCGACAACCAAGTGCCTGAAACCATGCCGTATCCTGCTATAAATAGCGAAAATGCAAAGAGAGAGTACATCATATACTTCAGGTTATGAATGTCCTTTCTCTCTCTGTTGCATGCTGGACAAACCACAGCCTCGCTGTCCATTGAGCTTTTACACCAACTACATTCCATGTGATTCTCTAATCTATTTGTTATACAATGTCGCTACGATACCTAATGTCTCCACATAGGAATATAGATAAATTATAGAGATGCGAAATACATCCCTAAACTTGAGAGTAATCTCATAGCGCTATGTCGCGATAACAAAGTGAAAAGTTATTATCATTAGAAATATATGCTTGCCTCAATGATATTTGTGAGCCTTCGTTATTTCTCTTGTTAATTACGGACAGTAAGTTTTTAACTAGTTCAATTTGATCATTGGGGAATTTGTACCCTAATGTAATGCAAGCTATTTCAGCGTCTATTTTATCATGTTCGTGGCTAGGATAGTGATGTTTTACAAATCCTACTTTCTTGTGCTGACTTGAGAACACCCTAACTTCATTCTCGTATGACCATTCCTTATTTTTGGTTAAGAGGTGCTGATTAAATATGAACAACCCTCTATTTTTGTTTCGTTTAATGTTTTCATCATAATGAACCTCGCCTATGCCAATACCATTTGGAAAGAAACTCCCAAATCGGTACTCTACCATAATACCTTTGTGATCATCAGCGTAGTGTGACCACATCAACATAGAATTACTGTTTTCTGAGAATGAACATATTCTATAGTTGGAATCAATAAGATCATTATGATCTTCACCATCTAATGGCGGCATTTCAATAGGATCATTTAATTGATTTTTCTCTGATAAATAAAAGTATTGATTTATTAAAGAGTCAATTGTATTAACGTTGAAAGTGGAATATTTGAACAGACCTCTTCCATTAGCAGATAAATAAAGAGGGAGTTTGAATGAGTTACAAATGTCTATATTGAATTCTTTCTTCAACAATTTAAAGTCTTTATCTGAAATAATCTGCAAATTGTGCTCTTTTGAATAGTGAACGATTTCACTTATCACGTAGTGGTCATAATCCTTCGCAGAGTGCATGATCTCTAAGGCGTGATTATATTCCACCACCGCTCTTTCATGTATATTTTTACTTTTGTAGCAGCACCCTAAATATCTGCGTGTATCTACTGTTGGAAAGTTGCTTTCATGGTAATTTTCAATCAAGTTAATAGCATAGTCATACATCTTGCAATTAATGGAAAGTAAAATCATCTGTTCCAATTCTTCGCCATTGATTTCTTGAACCAAGAACTTTCTTTTCAACTCATCTAACCTTTCACGATTATAAGCATCATCCCATTTGTCGACTAGATTGTTGAGTTCATCCTCTAGTCTTTCATGTATGAAATGGTTTAATAAGTCAACACTATCAAGCTTTTTTCTTGCCAATATATAACTTTGAATATTTCTAATGTTTGAGTTTAAATATTTTTCTTGACTAAAAAGAACTTCGATTTTTTTTAGGTGTTTTTTAACTAGAAATGCCAAGTATAGTGCTTTTGACTCATCGCGATAAAGATATGAGTTACGAATAATTATGCTTTCATCTTTACTTTGAAGACTTCTTCCCTCCTCAATTAAAGACATTTGATAGTATAAAAACACGGGAGAAGATGAGTAGCATATTTTATCTCCATCAATCTTCTCGTAACATTCACAAACGCAACTAAAATCACTGTTTTTGAAGGCGATACTTATAATTTCTTCAGCTAGATATTGTAGTTGCGTGTAATTTTTTGTATCTATAAAGTGGAGGTAAGCTCTGTTATAGTTGTCACTGACAAAATTACGCACATCAAAAGAGGAAAGTTTATCTAACACGGTTTCTAATGTAATTAATCCCTTGTTATAATAGTCTTGCAAAATATCACTTTCGACATAATAAGACGACCTAATTGCATCTACACCACTGTCCCAGCAATCAAGCCTTAAATTAGCAAGGATTAACAAGTCAAACTTATTATATTGGGGTATTCTATTGTCCTCTAGGATTAGTTTTATTTCTTCCCACTCATGTTCCGATATTTGCAAAGTGTCATTTTTGGTCACACAAATGCGGTCAACCTTCAATGATATTTCTTTGAATTCACCACTCTTATAATGTTCAGCTATGCTAACTAACGCATATTTGATGTCATAGCAGGATTTATACAACTCCCAATTAGCTACTTTATGGTATGGATTTAACTCGATTGCTTTTTTGAAGAAGTAGTTAGATACATCTTTTTCTTGAAATATCATATTAGCAGTTTTACCAAGATAACAATATGCGTCTGACTCATTGCCGAAGCGAGATACAACATGTTGAAAAACCTCGGTTTTGTCTTCTATTTTTAAATCCTTAATAAAATAGTAGAACCCCGAGTGCCACTCGTCTTCAGATGAACGCCAGCATTCATCCAAAAATGCGAGTTTTGATAGTTTCCTCTCATCAATAAGATTAATTATTTTTTCATTGCTAAGATTATTCATTACTTATTATCCATTTTTAACCTAATAGGCTACTCGTCAAACCTAATAGCTTCAACTACCTATTCATACACTTGTGACTGTGTTCTTGTATCTACCGTTCAAACAGTTAAACAACAACCCACAACGGTAGGGCAAACATGAAAAAAACAACTCTGAAACTAGTAGGCATTACGGCAGCCGTCGCATGTGCTGTGGTCTGGGCGTCGAATAACGTCGATTTTGTGAAAGACAAGCTGGGTAAAGGGGGCTGGTTCTAATGGAAATGATTTCCACGCCATTTGCCCCACGTCCTAAAGAACTGGATCCGATT
>NZ_JBLBVL010000031.1:0-10465 GCF_047250365.1 Thaumasiovibrio clandestinus | reverse complement strand
GTCGCGTGCCTTAGTAAACTAGAGTCGAACAATAACTTTCATCGAACAATGAATATTGATGGTATCGGTGGAAGTCGCACTGACGCGTTACGAACATTAAGAAATTACACCCAAAAAAATTCATCGCCTAATAAAGCAGTCATAAATAAGATCAATTTAGAACCGCTTTACGAGGCAATTGAAAAGCACCAAATGATAGATGCATGGCAAGGCAGTGTGTTGGGTGCGTTCGATAGTCCAGAGGAGCACGCTAACAAGAAACTGGTTGCTGCAAAACAATCGTTCACTCGAATGATGAAGTCTCCCAAAAACGACGGCTCAACTGATTACCAGCTTTGGGCGATTAGTGCTGCCTTAGGTCTTAAGTTTACCCGCGGGTATAGCGCACAAGCAACTGGCAAGGAACATTGGCAATCATGGGGAGCTGGCGCTAAAAAACGCCGAAAGAACAAAAGGGCGCCGCGTTCAAAGTAGCTTGACGGACACCGATGTGGGCTTTTAGGTAACAAGCCCACGAATCTGACTCATGCTTGTCTCTAAGAACGTTATTGATAACTGTAATTGCAATTCAAATATTTAGTACCTTTAAAAAACGTAGATATGAAAAAGACACACCTCGATAAAAATTCGTAAGCGCGCCACGTGGGATCGTGGTGCGCTTACAGTGCACACGGAAGCTTACCACTGCTTACGAATTGAGGAAGCGGATATACCTAGTATTTTTTTAAAATTACGACAAAAAACTGATGACGATGAGTAACCTACACTTAAAGAGATTTCACATATTGTCTTGTTCGTAGTGATTAACTGTGAGTATGCATCGGCAACTCTCAATTGGTTAACATACTCACGAACAGTTACCCCTGTTGTAGATTTAAATTGACGACAGAAAGAAGACACATCCATATTGACTTTTTTTGCTAATTGACCTGTTGTGATCTCTCCAATGTAATTAGTCCCAATCCATTCAAAAATAGGAGTGATTCTAGACACACTAAATTCAAAATGATTCTTTTCACGAAGAACATAGCTATCAAAATCAGTTGCAATACGATCTAATACAGCAATAAGGCTTCCAATGATATCACCATTTGAACTTGATGTTATACTCTGCAAGTGATTGATTAAAACCTCACAATGTGTATTTTTTATGTATGTGTAATGTTTATATTTAAGCAAATTAGAAATTGCACTTAAAAATTCGACGCTTAATAACTCTGGACTGAAAATTTCAGGGGTAAATTGAATTAACACTGAACGGGACCATTTGGTTTCATTGTCAGTTAAAAACCTATGCGGGAGATTTGAAGAAATAAAAATCAAGTCATTAGGTTGGTACTTAATAACTTCTTTCCCCGAAATCAATGTTCCGGTTCCTTCTTGAATATATACTATTTCAATCAATTCATGGAAATGATATGGATTATCAAAACGGGGAGCTGAGAAAACCGTTCTTCTGAACACCTTTTCTTCATTTAAAAATACTTCTGTCTGAGCATCCATCTCAACTCCTCTACAGTAAAGTTCGCAATTAGATTTGATCGTCATGTGATACAGGTCACAAACAAAATTGCAAGTCAATTAGAGACAATTTTACGCATTTTAGTGGTGATACTTTCAAGTAAAAACAGTTTACTTTCATTGTTAATATTTAGCAATTTCGATTACAGGCGAGTGTTTTAGATGGTAAATACTTATAGTGACACATCTGGTGAACCGACCGATTTTCTCACTTTTTGGGAGCAAGCAAAGGAACAAGTTGATTCTTTACCTAAGGGGTGGAAGGTATACGAGTCTAACTTTAGTCACCCTACGCATCAATGCCTTGACCTCTACTTTGAAGGCGTGGATAAAGCCTTAATTTATGCAAAGTATCTGCGTAACTCTGCGAGTGAATTAGAACCGTGTCCCGTAATTTTCGTTTTTCATGGGTATGGTGAATCTTCACCTCCGTGGAGTAGGATCATGAATTGGGCTTCTGCCGGTTTCTCCGTTTTAGCAATGGATGTTCGTGGGCAGCTCGGTAAATCTGGAGGCGGTAATTATGCTAGTCAAACGAATGTTCATGGGCAACTCATGGCTGGAATTGAACATGGAGCCAATAATTTACATTTTAAGAAAGTATACCAAGATTGCTATCAATTAATTTCTATAGCTAAAAGAATGCCAGAAATTGATAAGAATAGAATGATGACATATGGTTCATCCCAAGGAGGAGCCCTTGCCATTATTTCAGCTGTACTTTCAGGAAGTATAAATAAAATAGTATCCATCCACCCATTTCTCGCTAATTTCTCTCTCGCTTTAGATATGAATTTATCGAATTCGCCATACTACGAAATGAATAAGTACTTCAAGCTTAAGGATCCGTCGCACAAAACAAAAGGCAATATATTCATGCAATTAGAATATATAGATGTGCAGTTATTTTCTAAGCATTTAAAGAACAAGCTATTAGGTGCAGTGACAATGAAAGATGATATATGCCCACCAGAAATACAGTTAGCTGTATTTAATGACATTAGTTCGGAGTGCACAGTAGTAACATATCCAGAGCATGCACATGAAGATATAAAAGAGTTTGAAGATTTAGCATTTGAATTCATAACAAAAATAAAGGAATAGGAACAAGCAAGCAACCATCTTCATATTAATGACCCTATTTGTGACAGTTTTTTACTTTCCCTAAGGACTTTGTTGCGTAACTAAAAAATGGGCGGTAGCAATCCACTTTCGGTTAGTTCTTATCCTGCTCGCTTGGTTTCCGGCATACCTAGGCTAGTCAGTTTGTTTAGAGCTTTGATCATCGCATAATCAGGCAAGGGGGCATATTAACGATCAATGATGGTAGTTTTTTTCTGGTAACATTTTTCTTCAGTACAACGTTACCATCGGTATCAACTCCATGAAGAGCAAAAGATGATTTAGCTAAATCAATACCTAACATGGTCTTTTCCTCGCGGTCTCTGCACTTACATCAAGTATAGGTAAGGGGGAAGCGTCCATATCATTAACAAAGCCGTTGCGATTTTGAAAATAGAAATTTAGGGGCTGATTATCCAAAAAATATCAGCAACCATGCCAACATTTCTAGTGAAAGAGACTAGTCGAGAGTTTATTTTGCTGCTTTCAATATTTGAAGTAGGTTAGCTTGTCGTTTTAGTCATTACGATGTGTCCAAATTGCGTCCAACAATAGTGAGACGAAATTATTAACTCAATTAAGTCAGTGGTTTATATTATTCGTCTCATAATCGAGCCAATAGAATGTTGGTTGGTTATCAGTGCTCACTGGCTATCTCCAGAATTGAAAAAACAAGATATTGTTCCATATTTTCAATGGAAATCACAGGCAAACAGCGAAAAGCGATGACGAGGCTACGTTAGCATCCAAGAAGCATGAATTAATGGTGGGTGAGGGCGTATTACCAGTGTTTCTGCAAAAGCGACGTTCACGTTTCACCATTGCTGTCGATTTTAGGGAAAGAACAAGTGCTCCGTTATTGGGTGGGCAGTCCCATTTCTCGAGTGGCTAATGTCAATTTATGACGACGTGTTGTTTCTGGAGGGGAGCATGCAGAGCCGATAACTATTTTAAGCGTTCTACTTCTACCTTGAGTTTAGCGCAAGAAACGCGTCCTCAGTAAGCTCACCACGATCCCACGTGGCGCGCTTTAATATGAGGAAGTTCCAGAGAAGTAATGAGTTGATGTCGGAGTTTGGCTAGCTCTTTCTCGTTGCGTCGTTTGGCCATGGTCTTACCTCTTGTCGGTTAAGGTAAGACCTTAAACGTGCTTGGACGGGTTAGAATGTGGGGTTTATGAAGCGGATACGGTTTACCATGGTAGTTGAGTGCCATCGTAAACAAAAAATGAACCTGAGTGTTTGGCTTTTAAATTATCAATGACATTTAGCATTCCCTTGACACTATCTTGAACTGTCAATTTGCCGTCTTTTCCGCCCATATCGGTTTGAACCCAGCCCGGGTGAATCGCCATGGTTTTTACACCAGATCCCGATAACTCACAGGCCAATGATTTAATAATCTGATTAAGTGCAGCTTTTGATGCTCGATAGCTATATCGGCCACCAGAGCGGTTATCATCAATACTAGCCAGTATTGAGGTCATCCCGATAATAGTTTTATCTTGGCCTGCTAGGATATTATTGAGCAAGGCCTGTGTAATTAACATTGGGGCGATGGTATTAACCTTTAACACATCTCCCCATCCTTGCTGATCCATATTGCCTAAGTTGTCACATCCTTCGCCACTTACCCCTGCATTATGAATAAGTAAGTCAATAGGTTGATCTTTAAATTCCTCAGTTAAAGCGAGAATATCCGTTTCATGACTGACATCTAAAATATAGGGACGAATGGTTGAATAACTTTGTGCTAATAGGGTCAACTCATGGGCTGAATCAATATCGCGACAACAGGCTATGACGTTGTAGTGACGCTCTGCATATTGCTTTGTCAGCTCGAGCCCTAAGCCACGATTTGCTCCAGTAATAAAAACGGTTTTCATTGCGTTCCTCTTGTCATTTTTCAATGTTGTCTAATACCAATCAATATAAGTTGCGAAGAGCTGGTCAATGCGACTGCATTGGTCAGCTCTGAAGAAAAAACGTGTTTATTTCATCAATACACTTTCTTATACCATTAGCTTTCTACACGTTTATCAAGGCGACCACTAAAGCGGGTCAGAGCAAGCGCTATCAGTACAACTACCGCACCGACCCAAGGTGTATGCATTAATCCAGCTTTAGAGACAATCACTCCGCCGCCCCATGAACCAAGTGCAATACCAATGTTAAATGCTGCGATGTTCAAACCGGAAGCAACATCTACTGCATCTGGAGTATACTTTTCAGCTAGTTTCACTACATATACTTGTAAACCAGGAACATTACCGAATGCAAATGCCCCCCAAACTAAAATAGTGGCTACCGCTGCGATAGGGTTTACGGCTGTAAAATTGAACACAATAAGAACAGCAGCAAGGCCGGTAAAAATAATGGTAAGTGCTTTTATTGGGCCCATTTTATCGGCCATTTTACCGCCCCAAATATTACCAATAGCAACGGAGACACCATAAACCAACATAATTAAACTAATTGCATTAGCACTAAACCCAGTTTCTTGCTGCAAAATCGGAGCAAGGAAAGTGAATGCTGTAAAAGTGCCGCCATAACCCAGCGCGGTAATCGCATAAACCAGTAATAATCTAGGTTGAGTTAATACCTTAAGCTGCGATGAAAGCTTGGCGGTAGCAGGCTGCTTTAAGTTATTTGGAACTAATAAAGCACTACCAATTAATGCGATTAAACCTAATAGTGCAACAATTAAGAAGGTTGATTGCCAGCCAAAGGTTTGACCAATGTAAGTCCCAAGCGGCACGCCTGTTACTAACGCAACGGTTAATCCAGTGAACATAATTGCAATGGCGCTTGCGGCTTTTTCTTTGGGTACCAGACCTGTAGCAATGGTTGAGCCAATTGAGAAAAATACACCATGAGCTAAACCTGTCAAAATACGCGCGATAATCAGGGTGTTATATCCAGGTGCTTGCCATGCGATTAAGTTACCGACAACAAACAGTGACATTACGGTAATCAATACGTGTTTACGATTCCACTTTCCTGTTAAAGCCGTTAAAACGGGGGCACCAATGGCAACACCAAGTGCATAAAGGCTAACAAGCAATCCTGCTGAAGGTAGTGATACATTTAAGTCGGAGGCCATGGTTGGGAGTAGCCCCACGATCACGAACTCCGTTGTTCCGATAGCAAAGGCGCTGAGCGTCAATGCGAGAAGTGCTAAAGGCATAATATTTACTCTCTGTTGTTTGAAAATGACAAGCAGTAGATGATGTATTTGTCGCTATGCAGCCGTGTTGTTAATTGATGGGGGGCATTTTGCTTCAAAGCTGTTTTGCGAAAAATAGAGGTTTTTACAAATGATATTTGTTATAAATGCAATAAATTTGTTGGGCAAGTGGATAAAATTGAGGGGAATAGCATGCGCACAAGGTCTGATGATTTAGGCATATTACTTGCCGTAGTCGATACAGGTGGTTTTTCAGCGGCTGCAGAGAGCTTAGACATACAAGTCGCTCGAGTATCAAGAGCTGTAAGTAAGGTGGAGAGCCAACTTGGGGTCACTATTTTAAATCGAACCACGAGGCGTATTGAATTAACCGATGAAGGACGTCAGTTCATTGAATCAGTGCGGGTGGGCTTAATGCAATTACAACAGGCGGAAGAAGATATTATTTCCCGTGGGGAATTGCCCAAAGGCCGTTTGCGTGTGGACGCGGCTAGTCCGTTTGTATTTCACCAATTGGTGCCATTGGTACAGTCATTTAATCAAGCCTATCCCGATATTGAGCTGGAAATAACCTCCAATGAAGGAATTGTGGATTTGCTAGAAAAGAAAACCGATTTAGCAATCCGCATTGGTACGTTAAGTGATTCAACGTTACATGCTAGGTCGCTGGGTCGAAGCCCCTTATACATTGTGGCTTCACCAGAATATATCTCAAAACGAGGGCTTCCTCATAAAACCAGCGATCTCGCTCAGCATAACCTCATTGGATTTGTCACCCCTAAAATTTTGAATGACTGGCCTTTAAAAGGCTTTACTCAGTTGGACGCTTTAATGTCATCAAGTAATGGTGAAACCATTCGACAAATTGTTTTGGCTGGAAATGGCATTGCATGTCTATCAGGGTTTATGGTGAATAAAGATATTGCCGAAGGACGTTTAATTCCGTTGTTGGAGAGCGAAAAAAACAGCCTCCCAAGAAGAGAGCAAGTGAACGCGGTATATTATAAGACTTCTTCTGTGGCCAAGCGGATCTCCGCTTTTATTGATTTTATTAAGCCGAAGTTAACCCTGTAGATACCTCAAAATAAGGTGATTGTTGCAAATATAACAAATATTATTTGCCTTTATTGCTATAAATGATTGGTGATTCATTTGCTAGTATGCCCCTATCAAATGAAGAGGGCTCAACTATGTCACTATCACTATTTCAACCATTCACACTGGGTGGACTCACACTCAAAAACCGTATTGTTATGCCACCCATGACTCGTTCAAGAGCCAGTAAGTCAGGTGATGTAGCTAATGAAATGATGGCAACCTATTACGCTCAGCGTGCCAGTGCAGGGCTTATCGTGTCTGAAGGCACGCAAATTTCAGCGACTGCAAAAGGCTATGCGTGGACCCCAGGTATTTACACACCAGAGCAGATAGCTGGTTGGCGTAAAGTGACAGACGCTGTGCATGCCAAAGAAGGCGCGATTTTTGCCCAGTTATGGCATGTAGGTAGAGTGACTCATCCAGATAATATCGGTGGCGACCAACCCATTTCTTCATCAGCGCTAAAAGCAGAAAATGTAAAAGTATTTGTCGATAATGGCAGTGATGAACCAGGTTTTGTCGATGTAGTTGAGCCTCGAGCAATGACAACTGAAGAGATAAAACAAGTTGTCGCAGATTATCGACAGGCAGCTCTTAATGCTATAGAAGCAGGTTTCGACGGAATTGAACTTCATGCCGCTAACGGTTATCTGATTAATCAGTTTATTGATTCTGAAGCGAATAATCGCACAGATGAATATGGTGGTAGCCTTGAAAACAGACTGCGTTTTCTTGATGAAGTGGTCGCTGCAATGTCTGATGCGATTGGTGCAGATCGAGTTGGTGTTCGTCTGGCTCCGCTAACAACACTTAACGGTACAGTAGATGCTAATCCAATCAAGACATACACTGCTGCTGCTGCGCTACTAAATAAACACAATATCGTTTACCTGCATATTGCTGAAGTCGACTGGGATGATGCACCAGATACCCCTGTGTCATTTAAGCTGGCTCTTCGTGAAGCTTATAAAGGTGTCCTTATCTATGCAGGCCGCTACAACGGGGAAAAAGCCGAACAAGCGATAAATGATGGGCTGGCGGATATGATCGGTTTTGGGCGTCCATTTGTCTCAAATCCAGATCTACCTGAGCGTATCAAAAATGGCTACCCATTAGCAGAGCATGATCCAAACACGCTATTTGGCGGCGCTGATAAAGGTCTTACTGACTACCCAACCTATACAAAATAGCGGGAGACATAAATATGTTATTTGACTCGTTTAAATCTGATAATTTCGCTGTTGAAAACCGTATTGCAATGGCACCAATGACACGCTCTCGAACTAGCCAGCCGGGAGATGTCCCAAATGACTTAATGGCAACCTATTATGCACAGCGTGCGACAGCGGGTTTAATTGTCACAGAAGGAGCGCCTATTTCAGCCGTTGGTCGTGGTTATTCTATGACTCCTGGTATCTATACCAAAGAGCATATTGAAGGCTGGAAAAAAGTAACCAAGGCGGTACATGACAAAGGAAGCAAGATCTTTATTCAGTTATGGCATGTTGGTCGTAGAAGCCATTCCTCTATTTCTGGTTCACAACCAGTGTCTGCTTCTGCTATCAAGGTTCCTGATCAGGTATTTGGCCCACTTCCTGCGGGTGGTTTTGGTATGGTTGAAACCGAAGCGCCTCGTGAGATGACGCTAGACGATATCCAAAACACCATTGCTGATTTCGTACAGGCCGCAAAAAATGCTGTTGAAGCAGGTTTTGACGGTGTAGAGGTTCACGCAGCACACGGTTATTTACTAGATACCTTTTTACGCCAAGAGAGCAATCAACGTTCGGATCAATATGGCGGTAGTCAGGAGAACCGGATGCGCTTCATGGTCGAAACGCTTCAGGCGGTATCTAATGAAATTGGAAGTAATAAAGTCGCAGTGAGAATTTCTCCACACGTAATCGAAGGCTTTGCAGATGAAGATTCGGAAATTGTCGAGTTGACGCTCAAGGCGCTTAAGAAAATGGCATCAATGAATCTTGCCTACGTCCATTTTTCAGAGAGAATTTCTCGCTACCAAGAAGTCCCAGAGTCATTTCGTCAGCAAGCACGTGAAGTTTATCCAAACCCAATCATGATTGCGGGTAAGTTAACTGTTGAAGATGCTCAAGAACTGATAAGTAAAGGTTACTGTGACTTCGCAGCCTTCGGCACTCCATATGTTACCAACCCTGATCTAGTTGAACGTTTTAGGAACAACTGGCCACTTGCGGAGTTTGATGCCGATGCTCGCCTAACTTTATATGGTGGTGATGAAAAAGGCTTTATCGATTACCCATGTTATTCTGAGTAGCCCGAGCTAAATATAAAAAGTAGGGAAGCGATATAAAAGCTCTTCTAAAAGAGAAAATCGGTGACGTGTCAGCTGAGCCCCCTTTAGGCTGACACGTTACTGTTAGCCGTCGAATAGTTACATTTGATTGACTTCTAAGTGATCAAAGTGCCATTTATTTGATCTGTACCAGCAAAATTAGACACTCTGCTAAGCGATATTTTTCAGTTCAAAGTTAGCTGGGCTTAAATACCCAAGAGCACTGTGCCTTCTTGTCCGATTATAATCAACTTCAATATACTCAAAAACAGTCTGGCGCATAGTATCTCGAGTCATGATCGGCTCGTATTGGATCGCCTCAACTTTCAGTGAGTGGAAAAAGCTTTCAACGGTAAGCGCACCACGATCCCACGTGGCGCGCTTTTAATATGAGAAGTTCCAGGGAAGTAATGAGTCGATGTCGGGGTTAGGTTTGGCTAGATCTTTCAAGCAATGAACCAAGTAGTTATAAAGAATTAGGTCATTCGCCTTGGCTGTCTCGATGATGCTGTAAAGCATTGCACTTGCATTGGCACCTCGTGAGTTATCTGAAAATAACCAATTTTTTCTCCCAATAACCAGTGACTTAATTGCACGCTCTGCACGATTATTATCGATAGACAAATGCCCATCGTCGATATAGCGAATGAGCTTCGGCCACTGTCCTAAGCTGTATTTTATGGCCTTACCGAGCGCACTCGACCCAACAACTTTCTGTGAGGTGAGCCACTGATGAAGCTCATCTAATATCGGTTTCGCTTGAGTTTGGCGCTCGACCAAGCGTTGCTCAGCACTGCTACCTTTTAATCTTGCTTCAAGTGCATACAACTTCTGGATTTTCGCCAGTGCCACATCAGCTTTACCTGTCTTGCCTTTACCTTTGAGTTTTTTAGCATCCATGAACTTGCGACGAGCGTGTGCGAGGCAACCAACATTAGTTACCTTATCCAGTCCATCATAAGCACCATAACCATCACTTTGCAGATAACCACTGTAATCACCCAAGAAAGCAGCCGGGCAGGCTCTGGCGCGACTGTTTTGATAGTCGAATAAGACAATGTTTTTCATGTCATCGACGGTTGCTTCTGGTGAGTCGGCCCCTGAGCAGTACAACCACATATACGCCTGTTTATCTTCTTTCAGTACATTAAGCGGTGTTTCATCCGCTTGAACTACCACTTGCTTAAGAAGATGACGCTTTAGTGCATCGTAAAGTGGAGCGAG
>NZ_JBLBVL010000030.1:0-15422 GCF_047250365.1 Thaumasiovibrio clandestinus | reverse complement strand
ATATCTGTAACTAAAAAAGGGGAGCTTAGGCTTCCCTTTTTTTATGGTATAAGAAGGCCGAATCACGCAAATATGACTGGTAATGATAATGATTATCGATTATATTTAGGGTTGTTATTCGGGAGTCGTATTATGTACATCTGTCTTTGTCATGCTATCTCAGACAAAACCATTGTGAAACTAGCGATCGAGCACGATGCTTATGATGTTCAATCCATTCGTCGCCTTACGCCTCTAGGCTCGCAATGCGGAAAATGTGTCCGTCCTACCAAAGAGCTATTGCAACAAATTAAAGCTGAGCAGACCCTACGCAAAGTGAGTTAATTGCATCGGCTTATTTCACCATCTTGTTGTCTGTTACCGTCTACACTTAGGTAAACTGTCACAGGAGTGTGTTGTAATGAAAGCCGATCCGAAAATTATCCAACATCTCAACAAAATTCTCGCCAATGAACTTATCGCGATTAATCAGTATTTCTTGCATGCAAGAATGTATAAAGACTGGGGTCTAAAGGTCATCGCTGAGAAAGAATACAAAGAGTCCATTGAAGAGATGGTTCACGCTGATCATCTGATTGAGCGTATTCTCTTTCTGGAAGGTATCCCTAACTTACAAGATCTCGGACGGCTACGCATCGGTGAAGATACCAAAGAGATGTTAACCTGCGATTTAGCGCTAGAGATGGACGCCATTCCGGATCTGCGTGACGCTATTGAGTATGCAGAGTCGGTAAGAGATTATGTGTCTCGCGATTTGTTTCTTGAGATCCTAGAAGATGAAGAAGAGCATGTCGATTGGCTTGAAACCCAGTTGGGCCTTATAGAAAAAGTGGGCATTGCTAATTTCAATCAAGCGCAAATCATTGAGGATGAGTAACCTGCTTAGTCACTCAATTTGTTGACCATGAGACACTAACCAACGCTAACTTCCCGCTTTAATAGAAAAAGGCACACTGGTTGTCCTTTTTATGCCCTTTCGAATTGATAAAACAGCCTGCTCTTTTTTTCTACAGCTATTGCAAAGCCCATTTCGATCTGTATAATGCGCTCCACTGCCTGAGATTACTATCTCGTAACTGCAGTTGTGAACCAATGAGCAAGTGAGGAAGAAGGTGTTTATCACCTTGCAATGTATACTCAGCTTACGTTCGCAGTCATTAAATTGGCTGACAATGTTCCCGATTTGGGAGCTACGGTTTCACATGAATCAATCGGCATTCTCTCGTCTATACGAGTGTGAGTGGCGATATTGTTTGTGTAAATTTTAATTAATTGGAGCTCTGTCTCATGCAGAACCAACGTATTCGTATCCGCCTAAAAGCGTTCGATCATCGTTTGATCGATGCTTCTACTGCGGAAATCGTTGAAACAGCTAAGCGCACTGGTGCTCAGGTTAAGGGTCCAATCCCTCTACCTACGCGTAAAGAGCGTTTCACTGTTCTTGTTTCTCCTCACGTCAATAAGGACGCACGTGACCAGTACGAAATTCGTACTCACAAGCGTCTTATCGACATCGTAGAGCCAACGGATAAAACTGTTGATGCTCTGATGCGTCTTGACCTGGCTGCGGGCGTTGACGTCCAAATCAGCCTAGGTTAATAGAGGGAGATAAGAAATGATTGGTCTAATCGGTCGTAAAGTGGGCATGACCCGCATCTTTACCGAAGAAGGCGCTTCTATCCCAGTAACGGTTGTTGAAGTTGAAGCTAACCGCGTTTCTCAGGTTAAATCTGTTGAAACTGACGGCTACAACGCAATCCAAGTTACTACGGGTTCGAAGAAAGCTAACCGTGTTGTTAAACCAGAAGCAGGTCACTTTGCGAAAGCGGGTGTTGAAGCTGGTCGCGGTCTTTGGGAATTCCGTCTAGAAAATAATGAAGAGTTTGCAGTAGGTTCAGAGCTAACTGTTGAACTATTCAGTGAAGTTAAAAAAGTCGACGTTACCGGCACATCTAAAGGTAAGGGTTTCCAGGGCGCTGTTAAGCGTTGGAACTTCAGTACTCAAGATATGACCCACGGTAACTCATTGTCTCACCGTGCACCGGGTTCAATTGGCCAATGTCAAACTCCAGGTCGTGTGTTTAAAGGCAAGAAAATGGCTGGTCACATGGGTGCTGAGCGTGTAACGACTCAAAACCTAGAAATCGTACGTGTTGATGCTGAACGTAATCTGCTTCTTATTAAAGGTGCAGTACCAGGCGCAACCGGTAGCGATGTGATCGTTAAACCAGCTGTTAAAGCGTAACGTCGAGGAGTTAGTAATGGAATTGGTAGTAAAAGGCGCTGATGCGCTAACTGTTTCCGAGTCTACTTTTGGGCGTGAATTCAACGAAGCACTTGTTCATCAAGTCGTCGTTGCATACGCAGCTGGTGCCCGTCAGGGTACTCGTGCTCAGAAAACTCGTTCAGACGTATCCGGTGGCGGTGCTAAGCCATGGCGTCAGAAGGGTACTGGTCGCGCCCGTGCTGGTACAATCCGTAGCCCAATTTGGCGCAGCGGTGGTGTAACTTTCGCAGCTCGTCCACAGGACCACAGCCAGAAAGTTAACAAGAAAATGTACCGTGGTGCTCTTAAGAGCATTCTTTCTGAGCTAGTTCGTCAAGAGCGTCTAATCGTTGTTGATGAGTTCTCAGTAGAAGCACCAAAAACAAAAGCACTAGTTGCTAAGCTAAAAGAGCTTGAGCTTACTGATGCACTTATCGTAACTGGCGAAGTAGATGAGAATCTATTCCTAGCTGCACGTAACATCTACAAAGTAGACGTACGTGACGCTGCAGGTATCGACCCAGTTAGCTTGATCGCTTTTGACAAAATTGTGATGACTGCAGCTGCAGTTAAACAAGTTGAGGAGATGTTAGCATGATCACTGAAGAGCGTATTTTAAAAGTTCTACGTGCTCCGCATATCTCTGAGAAAGCAACCATGGCTGCAGAAAACGGTAACACTATCGTATTCAAAGTAGCAATGGACGCAACTAAGCGTGAGATCAAAGCGGCAGTTGAGAAACTGTTTGAGGTTGAAGTTAAGTCTGTAAATACTCTTATCACTAAGGGTAAGACCAAACGTCAAGGTATGCGTCAAGGTCGTCGTTCAGACGTCAAAAAAGCGTATGTTATCTTGAAAGAAGGTCAAGACATCGACTTCGCTGGTAGCGCAGAGTAAGACGAGGAGATTGAAGAATGGCTATTGTTAAATGTAAGCCGACTTCCCCAGGTCGTCGCCACGTAGTTAAAGTGGTTAACTCTGACCTGCACAAGGGTAAGCCGTACGCACCACTTTTAGAGAAAAAATCTAAAACAGGTGGTCGTAACAATAACGGTCGTATCACTGTTCGTCACATCGGTGGCGGTAACAAGCAGCACTACCGTGTAATCGATTTTAAACGTACTAAAGACGGCATCCCAGCTGTTGTAGAGCGTTTGGAATATGATCCAAACCGTAGCGCACACATCGCACTGGTACTATACCGTGACGGTGAGCGTCGTTACATTATTGCACCAAAAGGCCTAAACGCTGGTGACCAGATTCAATCTGGCGTTGATGCTGCAATTAAAGTAGGTAACACCCTACCAATGCGCAACATCCCAGTAGGTTCAACTGTACATAACGTTGAGCTTAAGCCTGGTAAAGGTGCTCAGCTGGCTCGTTCAGCTGGTGCATACGCACAGATCGTTGCTCGTGATGGTTCTTATGTAACTATCCGTCTACGTTCTGGTGAAATGCGTAAAGTTCTTTCTGAGGGTCGTGCGACTCTTGGTGAAGTTGGTAACTCAGAGCACATGTTACGTGAACTGGGTAAAGCTGGTGCTTCACGCTGGCGCGGCGTACGTCCAACCGTACGTGGTGTAGTAATGAACCCAGTTGATCACCCACACGGTGGTGGTGAAGGTCGTACATCAGGCGGTCGTCACCCAGTTTCACCTTGGGGTGTTCCTACTAAGGGTTACAAAACCCGTAAGAACAAACGTACCGACAAGTACATTGTACGTCGTCGTAACAAGTAATTATTATTCGAGGATAAGCCATGCCACGTTCTCTCAAGAAAGGTCCTTTTATTGACCTGCACTTGCTGAAGAAGGTAGAGAAAGCGGTGGAAAGCGGAGACAAAAAGCCTGTTAAGACTTGGTCCCGTCGTTCAATGATCATTCCACAAATGATCGGTTTGACCATCGCTGTCCATAATGGTCGTCAGCACGTACCCGTTTTCGTTTCTGAAGAAATGATCGGTCACAAGCTAGGCGAATTTGCACCAACACGTACTTACCGCGGTCATGCTGCGGATAAGAAAGCTAAGAAGCGCTAAGAGGAGTATAGGTAATGGAAGCTATCGCTAAACATCGCTTTGCTCGCATCTCGCCGCAGAAAGCTCGTTTGGTTGCGGATCAAGTGCGCGGTAAAACTGTTGCACAAGCCCTAGAAATTCTAACTTTCAGCAACAAAAAAGCTGCTGACCTAGTTAAGAAGGTTCTGGAATCTGCTATCGCTAACGCTGAACACAACGAAGGCGCTGACATTGATGATCTTAATGTCGCAAAAATCTTCGTTGACGAAGGTCCAACCATGAAGCGCATTATGCCTCGTGCAAAAGGCCGTGCCGACCGTATCTTGAAGCGTTCAAGCCACATCACTATTGTTGTAGCTGACCGCTAAGAGACTAGGAGAGAAAGCAATGGGTCAAAAAGTACATCCTAATGGTATTCGTCTTGGCATCGTCAAGCCATGGAACACCACTTGGTATGCTAATAGCCAAGAGTTCGCTGACAACCTAGACGGCGACTTCAAGGTACGTCAGTTCCTGACAAGCGAACTGAAAAAAGCGTCTGTGTCACGCATCATTATCGAGCGCCCTGCTAAGAGCATCCGTGTGACTATTCACACTGCTCGCCCAGGTGTTGTTATTGGTAAGAAAGGTGAAGACGTAGAGAAACTACGCGCTCGCGTTGCTAAAATTGCAGGCGTGCCTGCTCAAATTAACATCGCAGAAGTACGTAAGCCTGAGCTAGATGCACAACTAGTTGGTGACAGCATTGCGTCACAACTAGAACGTCGTGTTATGTTCCGTCGCGCTATGAAGCGTGCGGTACAAAATGCGATGCGTCTTGGTGCGAAGGGTATTAAGATCGAAGTTAGCGGCCGTCTTGGTGGTGCTGAAATCGCGCGTACTGAATGGTACCGTGAAGGTAACGTGCCACTACACACGCTGCGTGCTGACATCGACTACGCAACTTCTTCTGCTCACACTCAATACGGTGTAATTGGTATTAAAGTTTGGATCTTCAAAGGCGAAGTTCTAGGCGGTATGCCACTTGCTAACGCTGAACCTAAGGCTGACAAGCCTAAGAAACAGCGCAAAGGCCGTAAGTAAGGAGTCTATAGATGCTGCAACCAAAACGCACTAAATTCCGCAAGACTCATAAGGGTCGTAACCGCGGTCTAGCGAAAGGTACTGACGTAAGTTTCGGTGAGTTCGGTCTTAAAGCAACTGGACGTGGTCGTATGACTGCGCGTCAGATTGAGGCTGCTCGTCGTGCTATGACTCGTCATATCAAACGTCAAGGTCAAATCTGGATCCGCGTATTCCCGGACAAGCCGATTACGAGCAAGCCGTTGGAAGTACGTCAGGGTAAAGGTAAGGGTAACGTAGAATACTGGGTTGCCCAAATCCAACCAGGTAAAGTTCTTTATGAAATGGATGGAGTTTCTGAAGAGTTGGCACGTGAAGCATTTAACCTTGCTGCACGTAAGCTTCCTTTCAAAACAACATTTGTAACTAAGGCGGTGATGTGATGAACGCACAAGATCTGCGCGCTAAAAGCGTTGAAGAACTAAATGCTGAGCTTGTGAACCTACTGCGCGAGCAGTTCAACCTGCGCATGCAGGCTGCAACTGGTCAGCTGCAACAAACACACACTCTGAAGGCTGTACGTCGCGATATCGCACGTGTTAAGACTGTTCTGACTGAGAAGGCGGGTGCATAATGAGCGATAAGATTCGTACTCAGCAAGGTCGTGTTGTAAGTAACAAGATGGATAAGTCTATCGTTGTTGCTATCGAGCGTATGGTGAAACACCCAATCTACGGGAAGTTCATCAAGCGTACGACTAAACTACACGCACACGATGAAATCAACGAATGTCGCGAAGGCGATCTAGTTGAGATCAAAGAGTGCCGTCCACTGTCTAAGAAAAAATCTTGGACTTTGGTACGCGTAGTAGAAAAAGCACGCGGTTAATTTTCGTACTTTTTCAATATACTTAGACAAAGCGACCCCGTTTTTTGTCGGGGTCGTTTATTTTTTGTCTATTCAAGTGCCTATTAGGGTGTTATAATTCGCCGCCCTTAAGTTATAAGGCAACCCGACCCGAGAGGGTCTAGATGATTTATTTAGCGGAGCACTAAACATGATCCAAATGCAAAGTACGCTGGACGCAGCCGATAACTCCGGCGCTCGCAGAGTAATGTGTATTAAGGTCCTGGGTGGTTCTCACCGCCGCTATGCACATATCGGTGACATCATTAAAGTTACAGTGAAGGAAGCAATTCCTCGCGGTAAAGTTAAAAAAGGTGATGTTCTGAAAGCGGTGGTAGTGCGCACCCGTAAAGGCGTACGTCGTCCAGACGGCTCTGTCATTCGTTTCGACCGTAACGCTTGTGTATTGTTGAATGACAATACCGAGCAACCAGTTGGAACTCGTATCTTTGGCCCAGTGACTCGTGAACTTCGTAATGCGAAATTCATGAAGATTGTTTCACTTGCGCCTGAAGTTCTTTAAGGAGCGATACAATGGCAGCTAAAATCCGTCGCAACGACGAAGTTATCGTTCTTACCGGCAAAGACAAAGGTAAGAAAGGTAAAGTAACTAAGGTTCTTGAAACCGGTAAAGTTATCGTTGAAGGTATCAACCTGGTGAAAAAACACCAAAAGCCTGTACCGGCTCTTGGTCTCCAGGGTGGCATTGTTGAAAAAGAAGCAGCAATTGATGCTTCTAACATTGCAATCTTTAACGCGGCTACTGGTAAAGCGGACCGTGTAGGCTTCAGATTCGAAGAAGGCAAAAAAGTGCGTTTCTTTAAATCTAATGGCGAAACTATTAAGTAATTTGGAGTAGTACTATGGCGAAACTGCATGATTACTACAAAGAGACTGTTGTAAAAGAGCTTGCTGACAAGTTCGAATACAAGAGCATCATGCAAGTCCCAAGGATCGAAAAGATCACACTTAACATGGGTGTGGGCGAAGCAATCAACGACAAGAAACTGCTTGAAAATTCAGTGTCTGACCTAGCGGCTATCGCTGGTCAAAAGCCACTGATCACTAAAGCACGTCGCTCTGTCGCTGGCTTTAAGATCCGTGAGGGCTACCCTATTGGCTGTAAAGTAACCCTACGTGGCGAACGTATGTGGGACTTTTTCGAGCGTCTAATTTCAATTGCTGTACCGCGTATTCGTGACTTCCGTGGTTTAAACCCTAAGTCATTCGATGGTCGTGGTAACTACAGCATGGGCGTTCGTGAGCAGATTATCTTCCCAGAAATCGAATACGATAAAATCGATCGATTGCGTGGTCTTGATATTACTATCACGACTTCTGCAGACTCTGACGAAGAAGCGCGTGCTCTGCTGACTGCTTTTAACTTCCCATTCCGTAAGTAAAGTTAAGGGTTACTCAAATGGCTAAAGAATCTATGAAGGCACGCGAAGCTAAGCGTGCAAAATTAGTTGCTCAGTTCGCTGAGAAGCGTGCTGCTCTAAAAGCAACTATCAGTGACGTGAATGCGTCTGAAGAAGATCGTTGGAATGCGGTTCTAAAGCTTCAGTCTCTACCACGTGATTCTAGTCCTTCTCGTCAGCGTAATCGCTGTAACCAGACTGGACGTCCACACGGCTACCTGCGTAAATTTGGTCTAAGCCGTATTAAGGTTCGTGAAGCTTGCATGAAAGGCGAGATTCCGGGTCTTCGTAAAGCAAGCTGGTAATCCCAGCTAGTTAAGAATCACTGGAGAATTGACTTATGAGCATGCAAGATCCGATTTCGGATATGCTGACCCGCATTCGTAACGGTCAGGCAGCGAACAAAGTCGCTGTTAAAATGCCTTCTTCTAAGCTGAAAGTTGCAATTGCAAAGCTGCTAAAAGACGAAGGTTTCGTGGCTGACTACGCTGTTTCTGGCGAAGTTAAGCCTGAGCTAGAAGTTACACTTAAGTACTTCGAAGCTAAACCAGTTATCGAGCAAATCCAACGTGTTTCACGTCCTGGTCTGCGCATCTACAAGAAAAAAGATGCACTTCCAAGCGTGATGGGCGGTTTGGGTGTTGCTGTGGTATCCACTTCCAAGGGTCTTATGACCGACCGCGCTGCTCGCAAAGCGGGTCTTGGCGGTGAAATTATCTGCTACGTAGCTTAATAGGAGTAGAATATGTCTCGTGTTGCAAAAGCACCAGTAGCTATTCCTGCCGGCGTAGAAGTTAAACTGAACGGTCAGGAAGTTACTGTTAAAGGCGCTAAAGGCGAACTAGTTCGTACTTTTAACCCTGCAGTAGTAATCAGCCAGGAAGACAGCCAAATGACTTTCGCTCCGCGCGAAGGTTTCGTTAACGCTTGGGCACAAGCAGGTACTGCTCGTGCACTAGTAAATAGCATGGTTGTGGGTGTTACTGAAGGTTTCACTAAGAAACTAACACTGAAAGGTGTGGGTTACCGTGCTGCCATTAAAGGCAACGCTGTAGGTCTAACCCTTGGCTTCTCTCACCCAGTTGAGCACGAACTACCAGCAGGTATCAAAGCTGAGTGCCCTTCTCAAACTGAAATCGTGATCTCTGGTTGCGACAAACAGTTGGTAGGCCAAGTAGCTGCGGATATCCGCGCATACCGTAGCCCTGAACCTTATAAAGGTAAAGGTGTTCGTTACGCCGATGAAATCGTGCGTACTAAAGAAGCTAAGAAGAAGTAAGGTAACACTATGGATAAGAAAGCATCTCGTATCCGTCGTGCGACCCGCGCACGCCGCAAGATTGCTGAGCTGGGTGCAACTCGCCTAGTTATACACCGTACTCCACGTCACGTGTATGCTCAGGTAATCGCACCAAATGGCTCTGAGGTTATCGCTGCCGCTTCTACCGTAGAAAAAGCGATCCGTGAGCAGGTTAAGAGCGCCGGTAATAAAGACGCTGCTGCACTAGTTGGTAAAACTATTGCTGAGCGTGCGATTGAAAAAGGCGTTTCTGACGTTGCTTTCGATCGCTCCGGTTTCCAATACCACGGCCGCGTGGCTGCACTAGCAGAAGCTGCTCGTGAAGCTGGTCTGAAATTCTAAGGTAGGCGGAAGATGGCTAACGAAAAGAATCAACAATCTGATTTGCAAGAAAAGCTGATTGCTGTTAACCGTGTTTCAAAAACGGTTAAAGGTGGTCGCATTTTCAGCTTCACCGCACTAACCGTAGTCGGTGATGGCAATGGTCGCGTAGGTTTCGGTTACGGCAAAGCCCGTGAAGTACCTGCTGCGATTCAAAAAGCAATGGAAAAAGCACGTCGTAACATGGTTACGGTATCGCTTAACGATGGTACTCTACACCACGCTGTTAAAGGTCGCCACACTGGTTCTAAAGTGTACATGCAACCTGCATCAGAAGGTACCGGTATCATCGCAGGTGGTGCGATGCGTGCAGTGCTAGAAGTTGCGGGTGTCCACAACGTTCTGGCTAAAGCATACGGTTCAACAAACCCAATCAACATCGTTCGCGCGACTATTGATGGTTTGAGTGGTATGAACTCTCCAGAAATGGTTGCGGCTAAGCGCGGTCTTTCTGTTAAAGAAATTCTGGAGTAATCGACATGGCTAAGACAATTAAAGTAACACAGACAAAGAGCTCTATCGGTCGTTTGCCGAAGCATAAAGCTACTTTGCGTGGTTTGGGTCTACGTCGCATCAACCACACCGTTGAACTTGAAGATACTGCTTGCGTACGCGGCATGATCAACAAAGTTCAGTATATGGTTAAAGTTGAGGAGTAATCAGAATGCGTTTGAATACTCTATCACCGGCTGCGGGTTCTAAGTCTTCTGCGAAGCGCGTAGGCCGTGGTATCGGTTCAGGTCTGGGTAAAACTGGTGGCCGTGGTCACAAGGGTCAGAAATCACGTTCAGGTGGTTCTGTACGTCCAGGCTTTGAAGGCGGTCAAATGCCTTTGAAACAGCGTCTACCAAAATTCGGTTTTACTTCGCGTAAAAGCCTGGTATCAGCTGAAGTTCGTCTAAGCGAACTAGCGAAAGTCGAAGGTGACGTAGTTGATCTAAACACGTTGAAGCAAGCAGGTCTTATCACTAAGAATATTCAATTTGCAAAAATTGTTCTTTCTGGTGAAATTGCTCGCTCAGTGACTGTTAAAGGTCTACGCGTAACCAAAGGCGCAAAAGCTGCGATCGAAGCTGCGGGCGGTAAAATCGAGGAATAATTAACTCGAGGATGAGGTACAGATGGCTAAACAACCAGGACAAGATTTTCGTAGTGCACAAGGCGGCCTAGCCGAACTTAAATCACGATTGTTATTCGTAGCGATTGCGATCTTAATTTTCCGAGCAGGCTCTTTTGTGCCTATTCCTGGTATTGACGCTGCTGTCCTTGCTGAACTGTTCGAACAGCAACAAGGCACCATCATAGAGATGTTTAACATGTTCTCTGGTGGTGCTCTTGAACGAGCTTCAATTTTAGCGCTGGGTATCATGCCGTATATTTCGGCGTCAATTGTTATCCAGCTGCTAACCGTAGTACATCCAACTCTTGCTGAGTTGAAGAAAGAAGGTGAATCTGGCCGTCGTAAGATTAGTCAGTACACCCGCTACGGAACGCTCGTGTTGGCAACCTTCCAAGCCATTGGTATTGCGACAGGTTTACCAAGTATGATTCCTGGTCTGGTTAATAATCCAGGCTTTGGGTTCTATCTAGTTGCGGTTGTGAGTTTGGTTACCGGTACCATGTTCTTAATGTGGTTAGGTGAGCAAGTAACAGAACGCGGCATTGGTAATGGTATATCGTTGATTATCTTCACCGGTATTGCCGCGGGTTTGCCACCTGCGATCGGACAGACTATTGAGCAAGCGCGTCAAGGTGAATTGCACGTACTTCTTTTACTATTAATTGCAGTATTGTCATTTGCGGTTGTCTATTTTGTGGTGTTTATGGAGCGTGGTCAGCGTAAAATCGTTGTCAACTATGCAAAACGCCAACAAGGTCGACGTGTTTTTGCAGCGCAAAGCACACATTTGCCACTTAAAATTAATATGGCAGGTGTAATCCCGGCAATTTTTGCATCTAGTATTATTCTATTCCCAGGAACGTTGGCCCAATGGTTCGGCGGTAATGGTGAAGGTACATTTGGTTGGTTAACGGACGTGTCATTGGCACTCAGCCCTGGTCAACCATTGTATGTGATGCTATATGCAGCTGCGATTATTTTCTTCTGTTTCTTCTATACCGCGCTGGTGTTTAACCCGCGTGAGACAGCAGACAACTTGAAGAAGTCTGGTGCGTTCGTACCTGGTATTCGCCCGGGTGAGCAGACCGCAAGATACATTGATAAAGTAATGACCCGCCTAACCTTGGTTGGTGCGATGTACATTACCTTTATCTGTCTGATCCCCGAGTTCATGATGATTGCATGGAACGTACAATTCTATTTTGGTGGTACGTCGCTACTTATCGTAGTTGTTGTAATCATGGACTTTATGGCTCAAGTGCAGACACATTTGATGTCTCAGCAGTATGAGTCAGTTTTGAAGAAGGCTAACCTGAAAGGCAATTAAGCCATTCGGTTACTTTTACGGAGTTTAGTAATGAAAGTTCGTGCTTCCGTTAAGAAAATCTGCCGTAACTGTAAAGTTATCAAGCGCAACGGTGTTGTGCGTGTAATTTGCAGTGAGCCAAAGCACAAGCAGCGCCAAGGCTAATAGCAGAAATTTTTAGTTGCAAGACAGGGATGAGCTGACTATAATCGTCAGCCCATCTTTTGTTGCACACAGAAGAAGTGGTATCCAGCCGCTGCGTATCCTCGACGGGCTTTGCAGCGGTTCTACTTATGAAAGTACTAGGAGTGAATAGTGGCCCGTATAGCAGGCATTAACATTCCTGATCAGAAGCATGCTGTAATCGCACTTACTGCGATTTATGGCATCGGTAAGACTCGTTCTCAAGCTATTCTAGCTGAAGCGGGTATTGCTGAAAGCATTAAGATCAGTGAACTGACTGAAGAGCAGATCGACATTCTGCGTGATGGTGTTGCCAAGTACACCGTAGAAGGCGACCTACGTCGTGAAGTCTCCATGAACATCAAGCGTCTAATGGACCTTGGTTGTTACCGTGGTCTTCGTCACCGTCGCAGTCTACCTCTACGTGGACAGCGTACTAAAACCAACGCACGTACCCGTAAGGGTCCGCGCAAGCCGATCAAAAAATAGTCGGATAAGGTAGAGTACAATGGCAAAACAACCAACTCGCGCTCGTAAGCGCGTACGTAAGCAAGTAGCGGACGGTGTCGCGCACATCCATGCTTCTTTCAACAACACAATCGTAACCATTACTGACCGTCAAGGTAATGCTCTAGCATGGGCTACTGCAGGTGGTTCTGGTTTCCGTGGTTCTCGTAAATCTACTCCGTTCGCTGCACAGGTTGCTGCTGAGCGTTGTGGTGAAATGGCCAAAGAATATGGCGTTAAGAACCTGGAAGTTATGGTTAAGGGCCCAGGTCCAGGTCGTGAGTCTACAATCCGCGCTCTAAACGCTGCGGGTTTCCGTATCACTAACATTGTTGATGCGACTCCGATCCCTCATAACGGTTGTCGTCCACCTAAGAAACGTCGCGTATAACGTTTCTAGGAATATTGGAGAAGAATCATGGCAAGATATTTGGGTCCTAAGCTGAAGCTTAGCCGTCGTGAAGGTACCGACTTATTCCTTAAGTCTGGCATCCGCGCGATCGATACCAAGTGTAAAATTGATAACGCCCCAGGCGTACACGGCGCTCGTCGCGGTCGTCTGTCTGATTATGGCGTTCAGCTTCGTGAGAAGCAAAAAGTTCGTCGTATGTATGGCGTACTGGAAAAACAATTCCGTAACTACTATAAAGATGCTGCACGCCTGAAAGGCAACACAGGTGAAAACCTGCTTCAGCTTCTGGAAGGTCGTCTGGATAACGTTGTTTACCGCATGGGCTTCGGCTCAACTCGTGCTGAATCACGTCAGCTGGTAAGCCACAAAGCGATCCTGGTAAATGGTCAAGTTGTTAACATTCCTTCATTCAAGGTTAAAGCTAACGACGTAATTAGCATTCGCGAGAAAGCTAAGAACCAAGCGCGTATTAAAGGTGCACTAGAAGTTGCTACCCAACGCGAGCTACCAACTTGGATCGAAGTAGACAGCAACAAGATGGAAGGTACTTTCAAGCGCCTACCAGAACGTTCAGATTTGTCTGCTGACATCAATGAACACCTGATCGTCGAGCTTTACTCTAAGTAAGGCTGAACAAAAGAGAGGACATAATGCAGGGTTCTGTAACAGAATTTCTAAAGCCGCGTCTTGTTGATATCGAACAAGTTAATACGACGCATGCAAAGGTAACTCTTGAGCCACTAGAGCGTGGTTTCGGCCACACTCTTGGTAACGCGCTACGCCGTATTCTTCTTTCTTCTATGCCGGGTTGTGCCGTCACTGAAGTGGAAATCGATGGTGTACTGCACGAGTACAGTACCAAAGAAGGAATTCAAGAAGATATTCTTGAAATTCTTCTCAACCTTAAAGGCCTAGCTGTTAAGGTTGAAGGGAAGGATGAAGTCATTCTATCCCTGACTAAATCTGGTGCGGGCCCTGTTGTTGCAGCTGACATCACCCATGATGGTGATGTTGAGATTGCGAACCCTGAACACGTGATCTGCCATATCACTGATGACAATGCTGATATTAGCATGCGCATCAAGGTAGAACGTGGTCGCGGCTACGTACCTGCATCAGCACGTATCCATACCGAAGAAGACGAGCGTCCTATTGGTCGTCTACTAGTGGATTCAACTTTCAGTCCAGTTGACCGTATTGCCTACTCTGTAGAAGCAGCACGTGTTGAACAACGTACTGATTTAGATAAGCTGGTTATCGATATGGAGACCAACGGTACTCTTGAACCTGAGGAAGCGATTCGCCGTGCAGCAACTATTCTTGCTGAACAGCTAGACGCATTCGTAGATCTTCGTGATGTACGAGTTCCTGAGGAGAAAGAAGAGAAGCCTGAGTTCGATCCGATCCTGCTGCGTCCTGTCGACGATCTTGAACTAACTGTTCGCTCTGCTAATTGTTTGAAAGCAGAAGCGATCCACTATATTGGTGATCTGGTTCAGCGTACCGAAGTTGAGCTGCTTAAAACACCTAACCTTGGTAAGAAATCTCTTACTGAGATTAAGGATGTTCTTGCATCTCGCGGTCTATCTCTTGGCATGCGCCTTGAGAACTGGCCACCGGCATCAATCGCTGAAAATTAATCAGATATACTGATTACTTAGTTAGAAGGATTAGGTCATGCGCCATCGTAAGAGTGGTCGTCAACTCAACCGCAATAGCAGTCATCGCAAAGCGATGTTCAGCAACATGGCTAGCTCATTGGTTCGTCACGAAATTATCAAGACGACTTTACCAAAAGCAAAAGAGCTACGTCGCGTAGTTGAGCCGTTGATTACATTAGCTAAGACAGACAGTGTTGCTAACCGTCGTCTAGCGTTCGCTCGTACTCGTGATAACGAAGTAGTTGCGAAACTATTTAACGAACTGGGTCCACGTTTTGCTGCTCGCGCCGGCGGTTATACTCGCATTTTAAAATGCGGTTTCCGTGCAGGTGATAAAGCCCCTATGGCTTTCATCGAGCTAGTAGATCGTCCAGAAGCTCAAGAAGAAGCAGCTGCTGAATAAGCATTTGTTTTAGACTGAGATAAAAAAAGCCGGGCTTGTCCCGGCTTTTTTATTGCAATTTGAAAATGAAAACCTTTCAGCTATTCCCCTATTATTTGTTAATCCTTTTCTTAAACTCTCTTTTTAATGCTCACGTTATAAAAGCAGTGAGTAGCTCTCTATATAAGATTAAAATTGCCATCATATATTTGGTCTTGAATTGAAACGATACTCACATTTGCATGAAAAGTGCACAGAAAAGAGGTTTGGTGAGGGAACTTTGAACAAACGCATAGAAAAAGCAAAAAAAAGCGGAAAAAGGACTTGTCAGCGTGAGCTAGATCTCTATAATGCCGCCTCACTGACACGGAGCGCAGCGCTGAAAAGCAATGTTGTTTAGAGTCAGCCTCGAAAGAGGGGTGTGAAAAAGTGGTTTTGAAGAAACTTAAAATTACTTATTGACATCACATCAGGAAAGCGTATTATTCGCCTCCCTGA
>NZ_JBLBVL010000029.1:0-15467 GCF_047250365.1 Thaumasiovibrio clandestinus | reverse complement strand
GCACTTTAGCCATGGCTCCGCCGATGATCCGAATGACATATTGCATAACACCCATATGGTAAAGTACTGCAATTAATGCAGAGAAGAACACCACCAATGGAAGAACATTCAAAGCAAATACGAATCCAATACCTTCGACCGAGAAGTTAACTAAACTCCCGAACAAGAAATGTATGCCAGCTTTACCGCTATCAAGAACAGCATGAACACCATGTGACATACCTTCTAGAACAGCGCGTCCCAATGGTACATACAATACCAATGCACCAATACCGAGCTGTAATAGAAAAGCAGTACCAACTGTACGCAAGTTTATCGCCTTGCGATTAACCGATACGGCATAACCGATGCCTATTAAGGCCGCTATACCTAAAAACCCTACTGCAAACATAATGTTCCCTTAGCTTAGAAGTGCTTAGCCATGAATGACTTAATTAACTGGATAAAGTCGGCTTCTGCTAGTTTTGCACACTTCAAGGTTTGATCGTGCGAGAGCTCTACATCACCAAGGCCTTCGGCCATATTTGTAATGGCACAAACTGAAAGAACAGGCAGACCACAGTGCGCCGCAGAAATAACCTCAGGAACAACCGACATACCAACAACATCACCACCAATGATTTGCATCATTCTGATTTCAGCAGCCGTTTCGAAGTTAGGACCTGTATATGAAACAAACACGCCTTGGTTAAGGTGAATATTATTTGTTTCCGCGACCTCTAATAGTTCACTGCGTAGTGATTTGTCATAAGCATTTGCAAGACTAAAGAAACGAGGACCGTATTCTTCATCATTGGCGCCAGTCATTGGAGACTCAGGCATAGTATTAATGTGATCATGGAAAACAACCAACGAACCAACATCAATGCGCTCTGGGCGAAGAGACCCAGCGGCGTTTGTCACCAATAGGAACTCACATCCGAGCTTTTTAAAAGTTCTTACTGGGGTTGTCATCACTTTCATCGACTGATGCTCGTAATAATGCCCTCTGCCTTTCATGCAGACGACATCAACACCGTTCATTGAACCAAGAACCAACTCTCCAGAGTGACCTTCAACGGTGCTGACTGGGAATCCATCTAGTTCTTCATATGAGATAGTAACCTTGTCAGCCAACTCATCTGCGATAACACCTAGGCCAGAGCCAAGAATGAAGGCCGCTTTTGGCTTAAAACCAGGTTTTTTTTCCAGAATGGTTTGCAACGCGTTTACAACAGGATCGTATGTCATTTTTTTACCCATATTTAGTGTGTAATATAATTTGTTCGTCAGTAGATTACCGAAATGTCACCATCGGATGATTGGGAAAAACATAGACATCATCCTTTTTTTAAGGATAATCAGGAGCATTCACGGATGATAAAATAAGTACAAACAGCATCTTTTGTGACCAAACGCATAAGAAAAGTCATTGACAAACTATCTATGATGTGTGGCGCAAGGCTTAAAAATGAGATCTCGTACAAATACAGGCCTCACTTTTAAATGCTGCTTTATTTACTTTTGTCCAAAAACCTTCGCTTCGTCACAAAAGGAGTAAATTGGTGATAAAAGATAATGCCATTTTGATGGAACGTGTCACTTTGAAGATGTTGCGCTATTTCGTCGCTGTTGCTGAAACAGGGCATTTTGCTAAGGCCGCAGAACGTCTGAATATAACGACATCGCCATTAAGTGTGCAAATTAAAGAATTAGAATCCACCCTTGATGTTGAATTACTGATTAGAAACTCACGAAATGTACATCTAACTGCATCTGGTGTAGCACTTCATAAAGAGTGTGAACAAATATTCAAAGCGCTTGATCGCTCTTTAGCTAAGGTGAAAAGAATAGATCGTGGACAAAATAGTACACTGAGGATTGGGTTGGTAAGCTCTGCATTTTGGGCAGGATTTACTGGTATGCTGTCGAGCTTTAGACTCCTTTATCCTAACTATTTAGTTGAGATTATTGAATTGTGTCCAGAGTCCCAGAAAACTCAATTAATTGAAAAAAATATCGATATTGGTGTTTGTCGCTTTCCTGATGCACTGAACATACATCCGATGAGATCTCTCCGAGTGACAAGTGAAGACTTTATTGTTGCTGTCTCTGACCGTCACCCTCTTAAAGATAGAAAACTCATATCAATCGCTGAACTTTGCGATTATTCATTTAGCTTTCTTGCAAGAAGAAACTCAGCATCTGCTGATATAATTATTAATGCATGTGAGCATGCTGGGTTTATACCATCCATTGACAACGAATTCATCGAACCAAATACCTTAATGGCATACGTCGCAAGCTTTCAAACGATAACCATAATTCCGTCAAGTTTTCGTAACCACAGGTGGAACAACATTCGCTTCATTAAATTAAAAGAAAGACTACCAGCTAGCTTGTGTCTGGTTTACGATCACCGCTCTGCTTCACCTATAACCAAATCGTTTATCGATATGTGTAATGAATCAGAAAAAAAATGGCTTTGACTTCAAATGCGAGTTTATAAATGTAAGGTGTACCCCGAACTATTATTTAGAGATTATCTCGCTAATTAAGTGTCTACTACAATTAGATACGGCGTACTGTTTATGCAAACAATGAAAAACTATGATGGTAAACCCTGATATTCATCTTGATGAAATATAAGGGATATGAATTAAAAAAGCTCGGATGTTCTAACCGAGCATTGTTACAACGTAAGGAACAGCTATGGTAACGAATAATTAAATAACCAGACATAAGTAGCGGCCAAACTAAGCGTCCAGCATCATTAGGAATGCCTGCTTTATGAGCAGATCTGATTATAATCTTTCATGCTTTTTTATGTAGGCACAAATCCTTTTTGAAGTGACTGATTTTTTAATTCTAGTACATTAGATCTGACTATTTATTGTTGTAGAGAGTAATCTTTAACCTTAAAATAAGTAGGATAAATAGCACGAAAGGTTAGCTAAACTTACTAGAATAACTTTCAAATAATTCCTGAACCTTATTCCAACACCATGTTCCACAAGACTTTTTTCGATTATTCATGCAGCGATGTTGTATAAACAACGTCGCTGCATTATAATTACTCAGTTGGTCTGCCGTATTTAAATATATAGTTAGAAGTAATATAAAACTACCCAACTATGTGCATACCAATTGTAGTTCATCAGCCAAATTAATTATAAGGCTGACGGTAACCATTTTCTGCTAACCATTCCATAGCAAATTCAGGCTCATCGGTTTGAATCATCGTCGCTCCTTTATCAGCCCAAAAACCGTATACTTCAGAAGGCAAGTATGCATAAACTGCCATTTCATCGCCACGTCCACCAGAGCGCAGGCCCGCTTGTTCACGGTATGTGTATAGCGTATTGATCCACATATGAGCATTATGTTCTGTTGCTAAGCTCTTTGCTTCATCACTGAATAGTACACCACCATCCATAGTGATTTTACTATCTGGAGCATGGTAGTTACGAAGCTGAATTGCAGCAGGACTAAACTCTTTTAAAGAGGCTTCAACTACATCTAGCCCAACGTGTGAATCATAAAGGTTGGCCATGAAGTAAGCTTCAGTTTCGCCAAGATCAGCAATCATCGTCGTTGCTGCTTCTCGTTGCTCTTCGGTATTTTGATTAATCGTTGCCATAAGATGGTTTTCTACTCCAACCTCACGTGCAAGTTCGAACATTTCTGGGAAGTATTCGACACCGATTTTATTATCTAAGTTAAGAAGAATCTGGCCTTTGATGGCTAGGAAAATTTCTTCAAGGGTTAGAATTCTGTCTTCTGTAACAATTCGGTTTTGTCCCAAATTATCAGTAATGACTAGATTACACTTTTTCAGCTCTTCCCATAGCATCTCAGCAACTTCGCCAGTACAGGTAGTTGTACGATCAAGAGTTTCATCATGCATGCCAATCAATACACCGTCTTTAGTTTTACGGATATCTTGCTCGATTGCTTCAATGCCCAGTTCAATCGCTTTTTTAATTGAGGTTAATGAACCTTCAGCGTAAACAGGTTGACCATCTTTCATCCATAAACCACGGTGCGCCACTATCATTACATGGTCACGGTGCTCATTGGCATTTTCTAACCGTTCAAGTATCTGATCTGCATAGGTTGTGTTTGCGAAAGCACTACATGAAGCCATAGTGATAGCGACAGTAAGAATTGTTTTTGATAGATTTTTTATGCGCACGATATTCTTCCTTTTGCTCAATTAATGTTGTTTCGAGGTGCAAAATAATTGATCGGAATAAAGGGAGGTTCAATTGATTCATTGCAGAAATCAAACATGAATCACGAAATATGCATAAGGAATATAAATTTAAATCTATCTTTTGCATTCAATTAGACTTCCCTCCTCAAGCATAGACACAAACAGGCAGCATGACACAACAATACACCACACTACTAACAACGCACTGGCAACCTTGGTGCAACATTTGCCGTGAGATTTCTTTGGGATAGAGAAGAAATAACTTTTACTATTTAGTGCAAAATAAGTAGTAGCGGATATGCACAGTGTTCTATCGGATTAAATTCATTAGTATTGACAGTTCTCTGACCTCCTTAGGGATAATATCAACTTGTTTAGACGTTTTTACGCCAGTGAAATGCAGTAAATACTAACAAGCTGTGAAAATCTTCGCTTAGGTCGAGTTCGATAGTCTCACAAAGTAAATCAGGATTAATAAATTTACTGTCACGTTGCAAGTGTAAACGATGGTTTCAGGCTATCATTGGATGATTTCGTATCGACGAGCTATTCCACTTCATTAAAAAGACAACCTTGAGCTGGTAACTTATCACTCAGTGGGAGGTAACGAGTTGAAACTGAGTTCACATTTCTACAATACGTGACTCAAATTAAACAGTGACATTTTTAAGCTAAGCAATCGATATCGGCTTGAACCTCATGAGCATTACCATCTATTTAACGTTTCAGAAGTTAATTTCTGTAATAACTTAATAAATATAGTTACTTACAATTCCTATCCCCTACCTTTTTTTCTGTATGTTGAGGGTGATAGTGAATACCACTTTTTAAAACAGGTACTGAAATTTGCGGCGTTTGGGTACCCAACAGTCTCACAAATAATTTGGATCGGAACATCTGTTCCTTTAAGCATCTGACTTGCATGCTCCATTCGTATTTTTGTTAGTTCTGTTTTAGGTCCATGGCCTAGGTATTGATCACAGAGTCGAAATAGTTGTGTTTCTGAGCAAGGAAAGAGCTCAGCAAGCCCAGCGACTGTCCAGCCCTTATGCAGTTGCCTTTCAACCTTTTGAAAAAGATGTGCTAACCGTACTTCAGCCTTATCGCGTTGCGAAGGTAAACTGTTTTCAAGGATCAAACGCATTTGTTTAATATGGAGTTTGAGCAACTGTGAGTCTAAAGCCTCATGACTCCTAATAATTTGCAAGTTACGAATGGTGTTATTTAACAATATCCCATTTGAGCAGTTTCTAAACTCTGCCGTTTGAGGCAAGTCTAAAATTAACTCATTGTCTTTTGTTGCTAGCCATGCGATGTCCCATTTATGCCCTGTTAAGTTAATACTATGTGGGGAATAGCGTGGCAGGTAGGCAACCATATTTTCTGAGAGGTCTGTGGAATCGTCATTGGTTTCTATACAACCCTCCCCTTGAACGCTATATATAATCATGTATTTATCAGGTAGGCTCCGACAAATACTAAATAGTTCCCTAGCAGTGGCAAATCCACATTCAAATAGCCCTCCATCAATCAGTTCAGGTAACTGAAGTGAATTAACCATATATTGCGTTGTTTTTTCAGATATATGAATTTTTTGAGACATAACATTGGTAGTTTTGCAAAAGTTTTAGGTTGAAAATCATAAGTATAAAATGGCCAGTTACGGTATGATGAAAGTCAAATTTCAGTACGTTGCTTTTAACAAAACTTGAAATTTTTGAACTGAGTCAAAAATTTTATGACTATTTATTCTGAAAATTAGAAGTAACCCAGTGCAATGTTATTGAAACATGTTACTTGTACAGTATTAATCAGCTTAGCTGTTTTTAAATCAAAATGTCTAATTACTGCTAGTAATTGCATTTACAACTACTACAAAAAGTGAACACCGTTGGGAGAAAGGGAAATGCAAACGGGACTAGAGCTAAAAAATATAACGAAGTCTTGGGGAGACACGACAGCTCTTAATAATGTCAACTTAAAGATATCGGAGGGCTCATTTACAGCGTTGTTAGGGCCTTCCGGTTGCGGTAAATCGACAACATTAAGAATAATCGCTGGGTTAGAAAAGCCAACCACGGGCCAAGTCTTTATCAATGGACAAGACGTAACGGATCAAGGTCCAGCAAACCGTGATTTAGCAATGGTATTTCAAAACTATGCCTTATTCCCTCACTTGACTGTGTCAGAAAATATTGAGTTTGGGATAAAGCTAAGAAAAGTACCGAAGGCAGAAAGGGAAAAGAGGCTAAAGAATGTTTCTGAACTGTTATCTATATCGCACTTAATGGATAGAAAGCCAAACCAGCTATCAGGCGGTCAACAACAGAGAATAGCATTAGCTCGAGCTATCGTCTCAGAAAGACCTATTTGTTTGATGGATGAACCACTTTCAAATCTTGACGCAAAATTAAGGCAAGAAATGCGAGTAGAGCTTAGAGCTTTGCAAAAGAAGCTCGGGCTAACCATGATTTATGTTACACACGATCAAACTGAAGCTATTACCATGGCAGATCAAATTGTTCTAATGAACAACGGTAGTGTAGAACAAATAGGTAGTGCGCGGGAGATGTATGAACAGCCAACTACGACCTTCTCTGCAAAATTCATCGGCAACCCGCCAATGAACATTATAGCTACTAATGATGTCATCTCACATAGTGCGAAAAATCTAAAACCATCAATTAATAGTCTATCCTCGAGTAACTCCTTAGGAATCAGGCCGGAAGATATTACCTTAACTGGACCAGAGGACGGTGTAATTAGTGTGATTGATAATATTGAATATTTGGGTTCGGATTCATTTGCAAAATGTTCAATAGGTACATCATCAGCGTTAGTGAGGCTCCCAGGCTCCAGCAAGCTGGCCGCAGGCGAGTGTATCAATCTAGGTTTTGATTTGAATAAATTGATCTCTTTCGATGACCGAGGTAATAGTTTCCGCTAAGTAGGTGTATTGAAGTTACATACTAATTACTCTGAACTTTAACAGTTATGGACTCCCGACAATGTATAAAAAACAATGGATTTATGGCTGGATATTAACTGCCCCAGCATTAGCTGTATTGTTAATATTCACTCATATACCCGCAGTTAAAACGTTAATTTCAAGTTTTTTTTCAACAGCGACTCGTCGAAGACCTTCTGAGTTCGTCGGATTAGAAAACTATGAGCTATTACTCAATGATGATGTTTTCTGGACAGCACTGATTAACAATTTTTGGTATGCCGTTGCAACAATACCGACAACGATAGCTTTGGCGATCATTATGGCATTGTGGGTAAACAACAACCTTAAAGGGCAGACTTTTCTTAGGATCTCGTTCTTTGCACCGACTGTTCTCCCCTTAATTGCCGTTGCAAATATCTGGTTGTTTTTCTATACCCCTGGATTCGGTTTGCTCGACCAAATAAGAATGTTCTTTTTCGATGTACCAGAAACTAACTGGCTAGGACAAAAAACTACAGTCTTACCGGCGATCATTACGGTAGCAATTTGGAAAGAAGCAGGCTTCTTTATGATTTTTTATTTAGCAGCTCTGCAAGCGATTCCGCCTACCTATAAAGAGGCAGCAGATATTGAAGGTTGTAGTAAATGGCATTTCTTTTGGAAAATTACTTTCCCATTGCTCATGCCAACAACACTATTTGTAATGGTTAATGCTGTTATAAATTCATTCAGGTTAGTGGATCATATCTTCATTATGACAGGAGGAGGGCCTGATAACTCTTCATCACTATTGCTGTATTATATTTATGAAGTAGCCTTTAAGTATTGGGATACATCATATGCATCAACATTAACCGTGGTCCTACTGTTAATTATGTTTACTATTGCAATCGGTCAATTTTTATTCCTTGATCGTAAGGTGCACTACAGATGATTAGAGCATTATATTTAAATAAAATGTATAAGCTTTCTTTTACTCGGTTGTCGTTTGATAAATTACTTAACAACACCGCAGCACTTTGCTTGGCATTGCTATGGGCGCTACCGTTATTGTATGTCATATGGACGGCTTTTCATCCCAGTGAATATGAGGTTAATTTCCACTTATTTGCACCTTTTACCTTAGATAATTTCAGAGAAGCTTGGAATGCAGCCCCTTTTAGCCAGTATTTTCTAAATACGTTTTTCCTCGTTAGTATCATTTTAGTGTGTCAATTCGTTCTCTGTACACTTGCCGCATATGCTTTTGCGCGGTTCAAGTTTCCAGGCCACAATATTGCTTTCACATTGGTATTGGTACAGCTTCTCATTATGCCGGATCTATTAATGGTCGAAAACTATCAGACCATCAGGGCAATAGGCATGATGGATACGATAACAGCAATTGCCCTACCGTATATGGCATCAGCCTTTGGGGTATTCCTTCTGAGGCAGACATTTAAACAAATTCCGCTAGAACTCGAAGAAGCCGCTAGGGTCGAGGGAGCAGGACCCCTGCAAATATTGTTGAAAGTATACGTACCGCTGGCGATACCAACCTATTTGGCTTATGGGTTAGTTTCAGTTAGCCACCACTGGAACAACTTTCTATGGCCATTAATTATCACCAATTCAGTCGAAACAAGACCTGTCACTGTTGGCTTATCTATTTTTGCCTCTACAGATTCAAGTGTCAGCTGGTCGATTATCAACGCAGCGACATTAATGACATCAGCACCACTCTTGATTGGATTTATTTTGTTCCAAAGACAATTCGTACAAAGCTTTATGCGTGCGGGTATTAAATAACTAATTGATAAAAATCAAAAGGTTTAAAATGAAACTTAAATTAAAGCTATTTTCATCTTTAACACTTTCGGCTCTAATGACTACTTATGTTTATGCAAAGCCGATTGAACTTGAATTTTACTTCCCTGTTGCTGTTGGGGGAAGTGCAGCGCAGCTTATTGAAGAACTCTCTAGCGAATACGCAAGTGCAAACCCAGAAGTAAACATTAACGCCATTTACTCAGGTTCGTACAACGATACTTTGTCAAAAATGATGGTAGCCGCTAAAGGGGGTAATGCTCCACAGCTTACAGTCGCAGTAGCTTCTGCATTACCAACACTAATCGAGCAAGAACTTATTGCCTCATTTGATAGCGTTGTTGAAACAACAGAAGAGCAGGATTGGCTAACGTCATTCTATGATGGATTCCTTGTTAGTGGTCTCTATGAAGGTGAAACCTATGGTATTCCGTTCCAGAGATCGACGCCTATTATGTATTGGAACAAAGATGCCTTCGCTGAAGTTGGCCTAGATCCTGAGACTCCGCCAAAGAACTGGGATGAGTTGGTGGCATTTGCATCAAAATTGACTCACAAAAACGATGGGGGCCATGTTGAACAGTGGGGTCTTAGAATTCCAAGTGCTGACAACTGGTTATTTGAATCTTTTGCTATTCAAAATGGTGTAAAGCTGGCGAATGCCGAATTCAATGAAGTTTACCTCAACGATCCTCGTACTGTCGAAGCATTAGAGTTCTTTGTTTCTCTATCAAAAGAACATGAAGTTATGGCGCCAGGAGTAATTGACTGGGGATCAACTCCGCGTTCCTTCTTGGAGGGCCACAGCGCTATGATGTTTAATACAACCGGAAATCTATCCAATATCCGCCAGAACGCATCGTTTGACTTTGGTGTTGCAATGTTACCCGGGAAGGTACGCAGAGGCTCCCCAACAGGTGGAGCAAACTTCTATTTGCTCGAAGATTCCACGCCTGAACAAAAGAAAGCATCGCTCGATTTTGTTCGATGGATCACTTCCCCACAACAAGCTGCTCGCTGGGCGATGGGAACCGGATACGTAGCTCCTTCTCCCAAAGCTTGGGAAACGGCCCAATTAAAACAGTATGTTGAAGAGTTTGCTTACGCAAAAGTGGCGCTAGAACAGCTTGAATATGCACACCCTGAGATTACCACTTTTGAATTACCTCGCATTTTATCATTATTTACCAGTGCCCTGCATGCTTCTTTAACTGGAGATAAAACCCCTCAAGAAGCGTTGGATCAAGCCCAATCACAAGCTGATCGAATTCTTAGGAATTACAAATAATCTTTGTTCGGGTGCTTTCAACGCAGAGCACCCACTTTATCTATCTTTACTCAAGATGAAACTATTGGCCTAATAGAAATGTTAATTGCTCAAGTTACAGATATTCATATTCAACCGCATGCCTCTCTTTTGAAAGGCCGCATTGATACATACCAAAAATTAAAAAATACAATAAATCATTTAAACCGTTTCCATCCTGTCATCGACTTGGTTGTAATTACAGGAGACTTAGTCGAAACAGGAACTAGAGAAGAGTATGAATTACTCAATACCCAATTAGACAACCTTGCTATACCCTACTTTGTTGTACCGGGTAACCATGATGATCATGACTTCTTGAGAAGATCACTTAGAAGTTCAGTAGGATATACACATACAGGACCCCTTCATTTCCAAACTCAACAGCAAGGCCTTAATCTTATTGGCTTAGACACTAGTGACCAAAACTCACCTAAGGCCGAGTTTGGTGCTGAAAAGCAAGCATGGTTTAGACGAGCACTTGAAGATAGTACTACAATGGATACTATGATATTCATGCACCATCCTCCGTATCTAACCGGAATTAAACATATGGATGATATGGGATTCCCGAGTGCGGATGAAGAGTTCTGGTCAATAGCCAAAAACTATCCAAACATCATGCATGTTGCATCAGGGCATATCCACAGAGCAATTGATTCTACATGTCATGGGGTACCCGTTAGCACCGGGCCTAGTTGTTGCCACTCAGTGAAACTCGATCTTTGTAAAGAAATGGAGCCTTGCTTTACTTTGGAGCCACCAGCAATTAGGTTATTTAAATATAATGATGGCCAATTAAATTCATTTTTGTCTTATATATTGCCATCAGAAAATATTCTCTTTAAGTAAAACAAGATAAGAATGTAATTATTCCTTAGTTCTATAAAAAGCTTGCATCTGTAACAATATACCTTGAGAGTTATTTTTCAGACAATTTTAATCTACACTTGTTCATTGCTAATTGACCTAAGTTTTGTTGATGTCGCCTGCATTGCTGGATGTAAAGAAGTATGATAACAACCGTTGACATTGAACGAGAATATATTGATATAAACTTCTATGTTGGGAAGTCAAGAGTTTCTGACATTGAGATTTATTTATGTATACCTGCTGAAGCAGACATCAATGACGACACGTATGATATCGATGACTTCTACAAAAACAAAAGCTCAAGATATTTTTATCATATCACAAAGGTTAAGGCACCTTTGCTATCTCAAACTCTGCGCGGCACCGATCCAAATGTTGATTTGCCGGTATTTGTCCGAGCTTACAATGCTCATATTAAACGCCTGACGCGAGAACAAGAACCTAAAAAAAATAATATAGATAAAATACTTAAAGAAATCGATGAGCTTCTGAGTTTATTGAGAGCACTCAAAGTACAGAAGGGTGTCTTAAAAACATATAGAGACAGCGATGAGATCTGCACATTTCATACAGAACAAGTACTACTAAAGTGGATCGAATCACATAGCAAAAAATATGATATGTCCAGTGTTGTCTCATTCATAGAAAAGCAAAGATATCATAGAGTTAAAACGTATGGCAACGCTAGTAACAAGGATGCAGTCAGGCGAATAACATATAAAGAGAACATTCTGACACGATTCGTTGAGTTGAATAAATGTATCAAACAACTAGGAAACATTCGAGAACAATTCGCGTTCAGCTTGAGCGCGTTTCTATCGATGTTTTTTACAACAGCTATTGTTTTTTATTTTCAAAATGGATATGGCACACTGTCTATCAATGTCTTCATAATTCTTTGTGTTAGCTATATATTCAAAGACAGATTCAAAGAGTTATTTCGTAACTATGTATTGAGAAAATTAGGTCGTGGGAAGTTTCAAAAAGTCATCAAACTTTCCGACAACACGGGTCGTAGTATTGGCTCCATATATGAGATGGCAGAGCTAAAGCCTTTACCGCCAAACTTAAAAGCAATCCGCTCAGTAGGTTCTAAATCAAAAAGAATTAACGACGAAACTGCACTGTATTATAAGAAACGCTATGTGACAAAAAATGATTTTATTAACAACTTTACTCACATCAGAGAAACAATAAGTCTAAACATAGATGATATACTGAAGCGACTTCCTGCTAACTCTTTAGCATATAGCAGCTTGGATGGTAACAATGTGATAACAGAACATACTAATCAAATATATGACCTTAATATTATTATCGTGGATAATAATAAAGATATCCGTCGACATCGAGTCAAGATAGCCAATGGACAGATACGAAGTCTATCTAGGGTTGCTTTACCCAATATGGTAAAAAATATCAATAAAATATTAAGGTAGGTTGTTGAAAAACTCAGAAGGCAATATCGACCTACTAGTCTGATGGTGACCTTTAGTGGTTCGGTTAAATTGGCCACGATTTTAGAATATTCCCATACAATCATATTTAATCATAAGAAACATTTATCAGACGAAAGGTTATTAGATCTTTAACCCTAATAAGGCTTTGTCAAAAAACGAGTTACGATGCCTCAAAAATGTGCGTGATCACCAAGCGATTCTGTCATATCGTAACTAACAAGGAAATGTGGCGAGAGTCACCCCCTTCAAGCTAAACTGTACAGAGAAAACGAAAGAAAGTTTCTTACAGCAACTAGTGCCGCATAGACAGCCAATCACAAAATTATCAGCTTATGGTTGTTTTGCCCAATATCAAGATATGGTTGTTTTTTCTTAATCCACTGTATTAATGGAATTTCTTATTATCACTTTATGGTTGTTTCTACATTATATGTAAAAACAACCATAAGTTGATTTTACGAAGCCATACACTGAAATAAAAACAACCATACCTTGAAAAGCTGAAAAAGCTGAAAAAGCTGAAAAAGCTGAAAAAGCTGAAAAAGCGTACGATGCTTAAGTAAGTTTACTACAGGTATGGTTTTTTTATGAAGAAACGAATTCTAAGAAACTCATCAGACAAAAACATATCTCGGTTTGTCAGCCTCGCCTGCTTCAAGCTTAAACTCAACGCTTAGGGTTCTTCTTGTACGTTTAGTCATAATCTCACCTGCTTACTTCAAAGGTAATGATATAACCTCTAACTAAGTGACCAAATTCAGCGTACCACTACAGCGTCCATTACATCACTACATTATAGAAAGCGGGTATAACTAAACAACATTGGAAATTCACTCTTGTGATATCGATGAATAATACCAAGATAGAATAAGTCACGTTGGTGTGACATATGGAAAGCAATAATGATGGTCAGTACTTCACTTTCGGACATTCGGCTTTTGCGATTACATTTATGCTCGCCAGTTTCAATTTGAAGTTTTTTCCACTGAGATAAAAAAGCCTTACAAAAATCTTCGACACAGCAAAAATAGGTCGGTTAACTTTCTCATTGCTGGTTCCTTTGCGATGATTTCCTTCTTGGTCGAAAGTTCTAATCGTAGAACCAGCGTTTAGTTCCCTTCTATTTTTTATCCCGAGTTCAGATTAATTATACTGATGGAACAGGGCTATTTTTTGATCTGTACGTCTTCAACAAATGATAAGCATTAAATAAAGAACAAAAAATATTTGTTACAATAATTGGGTTGGCTTGCAATAAAATACCGTAGATTAAAAATGCAACACTCGCGAAAAGTCCATATACCCTTAGTTTATTCATGTCCTTCATAAAAAATGAAAGCGCAATAAAAAATGAAGCTATATAGCCAATCAAATCAATAATCATGTTCAATCCTTTCTTTGTTTACGTTTGGGGTAATATAAATAGAGTTACAACTCAGTCATAAATGACGTACCATGCTGACCGGACGCCAACCCAAAATGTTGTGAGAGTGTTTGTCCTATGTCCGCAAAACTATGCCTTTTCCCGATATCTCCTTTTTTTAGATTACGCCCTAACGCGAGAATTGGAACAAACTCTCTTGTATGGTCTGAACCTTCCCAAGTAGGATCACATCCGTGATCTGCCGTAATGACTAAAACATCGTCATCGACTAAGATATCGAGCAATTCAGGTAACCTAGAGTCAAAGTACTCTAGCGCTTTTGCATAGCCTTCGACGTTTCGTCGATGCCCATATTCAGAATCAAAATCAACGAAGTTAGTAAAAATTAAAGCATCTTCGTTAACCGTTTTTATTTGCTGTACTGTTACATCGAATAGCTCTGGGATCCCTGACGCTTTCACACTCTCATCAATACCTGAACCAGCAAAAATGTCAGCAATTTTTCCAATACCAATAACCTTTGCTGTATTGCCATTATGCAGGCGATTTAATAGGGTCAGATCATGGGGAGAGACAGACAGATCTTTTCGATTCTTTGTTCTTGAAAATTTACCCTCGCAACCAAGGAACGGCCTCGCAATAACCCGTCCAATATTATAACCATCCAATTCTTCTCGAATAAGCTGACATAGTGCGATTAACTGTTCTAAGCCAAAATGCTCCTCATGAGCAGCAACCTGGAACACAGAATCTGCTGATGTGTAGAATATAGGTAAACCAGTATCAATATGCATCTGCCCAAAGTCTTCGAGGATCTGGGTTCCTGATGCATGACAATTACCAAGAGAACCTGTGATACCAGCTTTCTGATAAATATTAGATAGCAACTCTTCAGGAAAACTATTAGTTTTACCCTCAAATAGTCCCCACTGAAAAGTCACAGGGAGGCCCATCATCTCCCAATGCCCACTGGTTGTATCTTTACCCGATGACAATAGTGCTGCATATCCGAAAGTAGCCGCTTCGAGTAGTGCATGATCTTCTAATGGGAACGTCGAAGATGAGGCTGATTTTAGCACTTCACTTAAACCCATGGCTGTCAGGTTCGATAACTTCAACGCCTTGGTCGATGTATTGCTATTACAATAAGCGGCAATATGCCCTAAGGTGTTTGCGCCCACATCACCAAATTTAGCCGCATCCTCTGTCGCCCCTACACCAAAAGAGTCTAACACCAACACTATTGCACGCTTCGGCATCAGTAACCTCCTTCTAATATATTGGCCTCATCCTTCAGTGCCGCAAGCAAATTGCTCAGTAAAGACGATGCACCAAATCGAAAGTTAGCGGCTGATACCCAATCACTTCCCATGATTTCATCTGTCATGGCTAAATATTGTTGCGCTTCTTGCGCTGTTTTTACTCCACCGGCCGCTTTGAAGCCAACTTGCTGCTCTGCTGTCGTTCGTTTTATTGTCTCCAGCATCGTCCTA
>NZ_JBLBVL010000028.1:0-19344 GCF_047250365.1 Thaumasiovibrio clandestinus | reverse complement strand
ATAGAAAATCTAATCCTGTTAAAATTTACTATCACCCTATTTTAGCCAGTTAATTTAACCAAAGAGAAATCCTTAGAGCCGTGAAATATTCTATAGTGAAGTAGGTCTATCTGATTGCTGTAAATTAGTGATACCTTATTAAGAACAGGTATTGAAAGGTAGTTATGAAGGCTAAAGTTGTATTGTTGCTAACGAGATTTATTGTTGCACCATTAGCATATAGCGGTCAGGTACTGGTGGTACATAAATGCGATACGCTGAAAGGGTGCAGAGTATCGTATTGAGTAAGTTGGCCGCAGTATAATTGAGCCAGAATCGTTGGTCGTGGGCAGTCACTTTTGCTAGCATAAGTGCAAATCTCCCTCATATAAGAACAGCAAGTGGATCAGTCAGAGAGCTCTCCAGTCGATAGCGAATTACTTACCGAAATATCCATCGCCTACTATCAAGATGGTGAAACACAAGAAGCCATCGCTAAAAAATTTGGTTTATCGCGCATTAAGGTTGGGCGTTTATTAAAAAAGGCGCGAGAAGAAGGGATTGTTGAGATAACGGTTAAATACCACCCTGTATTTAGTGCCAAACTAGAGCAACAACTTAAAGAACGTTTTAAACTAAAGCGGGCCTTGATTGCACTCGATCAACCTGATGACGATACGCAGCGAGAGCGCGTAGCTAGCCTTGCTTCGAATTATCTTACCTCTCAAATTCGTGAACGAACGGTAGTAACAGCAGGACAAGGGCGGAATGTTGCGGCGGTTGCGCAGCACGTGGGAGTAGTACCACAGAAATCTTGTATGTTCATCTCCGGCATTGGTGGTATTCATGAGGAGGAGAGTGGTATTAATGCGGATCATATTTGTCGCCAGCTCGCAAAGAAGTATGGCGGGCAAAGTGAAACGTTATACGCGCCTGCTTATGTAGATGATCAATTGATTAAGCTCGCCTTTATGCGAAATAGTACTGTTAACGGCACTCTAGATAGGGCCCGAAAGGCGGATATTGCTTTAATAGGCGTTGGGGATCTTAATGAAAAGAGTCACTTGGTTAAACTAGGTTGGTTTACGCCGCAAGAAATAATAGAAGCTAAGATAAAAAATGGTGTAGTTGGCGATGTCGCGGGTTACGACTTTATTAACGCTTGTGGTGAGCTGGTAGATACTACTATGAATGGAAGAGTTATCGGCTTAAGCCTAAATGACCTTCGTCGAATACCGACGGTAATTGCAGTGGCCTCAGAAGAGAGTAAGGGATTGGCCTTACTTGGTGCTTTACGTTCAGGGGCGATTGATGTGCTAGCAACGAGTGTGAGTAATGCGACATCAATACTAAACTTGGATAAGCAAATGTCCTAATACATTGATATGTGGGGTAAGTGATGTGTCGTATATTGTCCAAAGCTGCATTTTTACTTTGTATTCTGATAAGCAGAGTAGGCCTGGCGTCGCCTTGGCATGATGTAAAAGCGCCTTCTCTAGGTGAGGCTAATGCAATAGGCTCTTATGCGAATGGTTGTCTTTCTGGTGCCCAAGCGTTGCCTTTAGACGGAGTTGGCTATCAGGTGATCCGCGCATCACGAGAACGTTATTTTGGTCATGCAGAATTGATTGACTTTATACAGGATCTTGGACGAAAAACTAGCCAATTAGGGGGCAGTGACTTACTCATTGGTGATATGTCTATGCCCCGCGGAGGGCACTTTATATCCGGGCATCAAAGCCATCAGACAGGGTTGGATGTTGATATATGGCTTCTTACGGCAAAGCAGAAAATGGATTTAAAGGAACGAGAATCTTTAAATGCTCTCAATGTCGTTGATTTGAAAAATTACCGTATTAACTTTAAGCGTTGGTCAGAAGAACATACGACGCTTATAAGCACAGCAGCAAAAGACGAACGCGTTAGTCGTATTTTTGTTCACCCTGTAATAAAAGAAGCATTGTGCAAAGAAACGTGGTCAGAGCGTGATTGGTTACGTAAAGTCCGTCCTTGGTATGGTCATACATCACATATGCACGTCCGGTTAACTTGTCCCCAAGGGAATGTTGATTGTGTTAATCAATTGCCACCACCAGAAGGGGATGGATGTGGTGCAGAACTCTATTCCTGGCGCCCAAAAGCACAAGCCGTCAAAATAGTAAAAAGTGCCACCAAGAAAAATGAGCCGCCTAAGCGTATTGCAAAAGTAAAGCCTCAACAATGTGAGGCTTTATTGGACGAGAAAGGATAAGTTAAGCAAGCCCTTGTAGTTTTACGAACTTATCGAGGAGCTGCTCATCACTTTCAACATGCTCAGGATCAGTGATAATACATTTGGTTATGGGGCAGACTGATTGACAAGTTGGTTTGTCATAGTGCCCCTTACACTCAGTGCATAGTTCGGGGTTTATTTCATAAAACTCCTCTCCCATACTGATTGCCTCATTTGGGCATTCAGGATCACACATATCACAATTGATGCATTTGGTCGTTATTAATAAGGCCATGAGCTTACTTACCGTGCGGGTTGCGCGTGTTCTCACCAGTATTTAGGTTGCGCATTAGCAGCCCGTATTCGAGTGACATATCACTTGGAACTGGAATATAGACAAAATGACCGTTCCCTTTCGCATCGTCAATCGATTCTGCCTTGCGGTTCTCCATCGCTTCTAGAACGAAGTTAACGTTGCCGTTAGGGGTCATTAATTCGAGATGATCGCCAACAACAAACTTATTCTTAACTTCAACTTCTGCCATTCCTTCGCGACGCTGACCAGTGAACTCACCAACAAACTGCTGCGCATCTGAAACAGAGTAGCCATAATCATAGTTTTGGTATTCGGTATGATTATGACGTTTTAAAAATCCTTCAGTATAGCCACGGTGAGCTAGGCTCTCGAGTGTTCCAAGCAAACTCTCATCAAAAGGCTTTCCATCTACCGCATCATCAATCGCTTTACGATACACCTGAGCGGTACGAGCACAGTAATAGAATGACTTCGTCCGCCCTTCAATTTTCAGTGAATGTACACCCATTTTGGTAAGACGCTCAACATGCTGAACGGCACGTAGATCTTTAGAGTTCATAATATAAGTGCCGTGTTCATCTTCGAACGCAGCCATCTTCTCTCCAGGACGACGCCCTTCCTCTAGTAGTACGACTTCGTCAGTCGGCTTACCAAGACCAAGAGTATTGTCAGGGCGCTCTTCAGCCTGTTGAATTTCAACAATTTGCCCAGCATCGTTCTCGGTTGCTTGCTCAACTTTGTAATCCCAGCGACATGCGTTGGTACAGGTTCCCTGATTTGGGTCTCGTTTATTAATATAACCGGAGAGTAGACAACGACCTGAGTACGCCATGCATAAGGCGCCATGCACGAAAATTTCTAACTCGGTTTCAGGGCAGTGCTCACGAACCTCTTCAATCTCTTCTAAAGAGAGCTCTCGCGAAAGGATAACGCGCTCTACACCTTGTGAGGCCCAGAACTTCACCGTTGCCCAGTTAACAGCATTGGCTTGTACTGATAGGTGAATTGGCACTTCAGGGAAGTTCTCACGAACTAACATGATCAGACCGGGATCTGACATAATTAACGCGTCAGGCCCCATTTCTACGATCGGTTTTAGATCGCGAATGAATGTCTTTAATTTTGAGTTATGTGGTTGAATATTGCAGACCACATAAAGCTTTTTGCCCTGAGCATGTGCTTCATCGATACCTATTTTTAGGTTCTCGTGATTAAATTCATTGTTACGCACGCGCAAGCTATAGCGAGGCTGTCCGGCATAAACAGCGTCAGCACCATAAGCAAAGGCGTAACGCATATTTTTTAGGCTGCCAGCAGGCGAAAGAAGTTCTGGTTTAAACATGGTTCTTGTTCTCATGTCTGATTGCAAATCAGGCCATACCACCTCATGGTATGGAAGGAGGCTGGATTTTACAGGGTTCAGCGCGCAATAAAAAGGGGCTTAACTATGTTAGCCCCAGTAGAGTGTCACTCTAGCGTACCGAATTGGAAATAAATCTTATCAGTCGCGAGCTTCTAGACCACCAAGTGCCTCGAAGAGTGCAGGCATGAAGATCGCCATTTCGCCACAAAATAGTGATAGATCGGCATCAAAACGTTGCGCTACATCTTCACGGTCAATGTCTTCATTTTGATCGCGAATTTCATCAGAGAACTTCACACGTTTGAGTGAAAGGTCATCACCTAAAATAAAGCTAATGCGATCTTGCCAATCGATGGCCAGCTTAGTCACGAGCTTGTCTGCTTCGATATGAGCGAGAATCTCATCGCTAGCTAGGTCTTGCTGCTTACAGCGAATAACGCCGCCATCTTCAAGAATAGCCTTGAATTCAGCCTCTTCACCCATTACAAATCCAGCAGGGCTTGTTTGACTGCGAACCCATTCTGTTAGGGTTAATTCGACGGCTTTTTCTGTTGTCACAGGTACAACTGGAAGGCTCCCCATCGACTTTCTTAGTAACGCAAGGAGATCTTCAGATTTCTTATGGCTGCCCGCATCGACCAAAATAAGGCCTTGCTTTGGCATGATCAGCGCGTAATTTTGACTGTTGCGGCTAAATGCTCGTGGCAATAAATCGATGACAATTTCATCTTTTAAGGCGTCTTTCTCTTTTTTCTTTAATGGACGTCCTTGCTCGCGTTCCATTGCGTCAATTTTATTGCTTAATGACTCTTTAATTACCGAAGCTGGCAACATTTTTTCTTCTTTGCGGGCACAGATCAAGATATTGCCATCGGCAACGTGGGTCATCATATCACCGTGTTTACCCATTGCCGTTACCCAGCCAAACTTCTGTTGGTCTTGGCTGCCACAAGGGGTAAAGCGAAACTCTTCTAACTGCTTTTCTAGTACATCAGCATTGATCTCAATATCACGGCTGAAGCGGTAGGCCAGTATATTTTTGAACCACATCATGTTTGGTGTATTCCTACAGGTCGCATCAAAAACAGCAATGTTATGCGATTCAGATGTTTTTGTCGCGGTTCTTGATAGAATCATTGAAGGAACAACGAACTGTTGCACAATATGGGTGAAACGGCAGCGTAATGAAAATATTGCATACCTCAGACTGGCATTTAGGCCATCAATTACACGGCTATAGCCGGGATATCGAGCATAAACACTTTCTTGATTGGTTAATCGACCTATTGGAAAAAGAGCAAGTAGACGCTCTGTTAGTTGCTGGGGATATCTTTGATACTGCGAATCCGCCGGCTACCGCGTGGCAAATGTTCTATCGCTTTTTAGCTTCGTTAGCAAAACGATTACCGCAGTTAAATGTCGTGATGATTGGCGGCAATCACGACTCACCATCGAAGCTTGATGCTCCACATGAACTGCTTAAAGCTTTCGACTTGCATTTGGTCGGTGGGGTTTCGCGTAACCAAGATGGCATGTTAGATACTGATCGAATGCTAGTTCCGCTAACTAATCAACATGGAGAGGTGGCTGCTTGGGCTCTAGCTGTGCCATTTTTGCGCAGTAGCGATTTACGTACCGAAAACCTAGCAGAAGATGAAGATCGCCTTATTAAAGGCGTTGAGCAACTCTATACGCAAGTGACCGCTGCTGCCTTGGCGCAGCAAAAAGAAGGGCAAGCTTTGATTGGTATGGGGCATGCGTTCATGGCCTCCTCCGTGATATCCGAGATGTCGGAGCGACGTGTATTGGGCGGGAATCAACATGCCTTGCCGGCGAGCCTGTTTGATAATGCATTAAATTATGTCGCCCTTGGACATTTGCATTTGTCGCAGCGGGTGGGGGGGCAGGAGTCGATTCGTTACAGTGGCTCACCGATCCCATTATCGCTATCGGAGCGCAACTACAAGCATCAAGTGCTGATAGTCACGCTAGCTCAAGATCAGCTGCAGTCTGTTACTGCTCACCAAGTACCGAGAGTGGTCGACATACTACGAATACCAGAGTCCCCAGCACCTTTAGATGAGGTATTGCAGCTACTCGCTAACCATGACTTCATCCCCAAAGAGCGATTCTATCAACCGTTATTAGAAGTACAGGTTCTACTCGATAAACCTCAAGCTATGTTGCGTGAAAAGATCATCGCAGCTCTACAAGATAAACCGGTGCGGTTGGCGAAGATTACGCCACATTATAGCCAGCAAGATAATGCCACCAGTTTTCACCATAAACGGCTTGATGAAGTTACTCCCCAACAAGTGTTTAGTTTAAGTTGGCAACAAAAGTACGACGGTGAACCCGATATGCAGCTTGAACGCGCATTTAATGAATTACTTACTCAGATTGAAGATCAGGACTAGTTAGACAATGAAAATACTCGCATTAAGGGGGGAGAACCTTGCCAGCCTGCAAGCCCCATTTGCCATTAGCTTTTCTGACGGTCGGTTGGGTGAAGCAGGGTTATTTGCAATCACAGGGAAAACGGGATCCGGTAAGTCGACCCTATTAGATGCAATATGTTTAGCGTTATATGATCGTATACCAAGGCTGCAAGCCAACAAAAAAAATGATGCTGAAATTGGTCGTGATGATGAAAATAGCCGACTAAAAGCCAATGATGTTCGTAGCATTCTTAGCCGAGGTAAAGCTGAAGGATTTGCTGAGGTGGACTTTCAAGCACATGATGGCACCGAGTGGCGTGCGCATTGGCGAGTACGACGAGCTAGAGGGCGCGCGGAAGGACGAATCCAACCTTCTGAGCAGTGGCTGGAAAACCGACAGACAGGGCAGCGCTTTGCCGGAAAAAAACAAGAACTGCAAATCGAAATAGAACGTCTTATCGGCTTGAGTTTTGAGCAATTTCGCCGAGCTGTTATGTTGCCGCAAGGGGAGTTTGCAGCCTTTTTGAAAGCAGGGTCAGATGAACGTGCGGCCTTGCTAGAGCGAATGACCGGTGGAGAGATCTATAGCCGTCTGTCAATGGCAGCACATGAACGGTCGCGTGATGAAAAATTAAAACTGGAGCAGTTGCAGCAACAACTTGGCGGGATAGAGTTACTCGATGATGACGCGATCTCCGCTCTGCGCGAACAGCTGACCACGCTAGAGCAAGCAAAGCAGCACAGCGATGTGAATTTACAACACGCCTCTGGTTATCAACAATCGCTGACGGATTATCATCATGCCGAAAGCAGCGTTAAACAAGCGAACACCGCGAGAGATGAAGCGCAGCAGGCCCGAAATGCAGCACAGTCACGTATCGATTACTACCAGCGTGCTGAGCAAGTACAACCAGCCCGTCAAACAGTAGAAGCGCTAGAAAAAAATCAACAGCAACAAGCAGCGAAGGCGCAGGCCCAGTCAGAGTTGCAACAGCACCTTAATGCAACAAACATTGCTTTAATTGCCAGCGATGAGCAGGTAGTAAAGCAACAACAGGCCTACCTGCGTGTAGAAGAGAGCGAACAGGCGCAAACCCCGAAATTGAAAGCCGCGCTAGCACTCGAGACACAATGCACGGAAAAACAGCATCAAATCGACGCGTTGAACCAGCGAGAGCAACAACTAAATCTGCAAAGACAGCGTGCAGAGCAACAACTTGCCGACGTTGAAAAAGAGCAGCAGCAATGCCGACAGCAACAGCGAACTCACCAAGACTACTTGACCCAGCATCAACGATTCGCGCCATTAGCGCCTCATGCTGACACCATAGTTGATAACTTACAGCAGTATCAACGGGCGCGCCAACAATGCGAACAGCAACAACAACAATCTCAGCAGTTGCAAGTGCAGCAAGCACAGCAGCAGCAAGCACTAGCATGGGTGCTCAATGAGCAGGAACAACTAGATCAGCAACGCAAGAATATTGAGCGGCAGCTTGTGGCGATAGAATCAGAGCAGTTGGTTTCGCGTCAAGGCGAATACCAGCAAGCTTATGCGGAAAAATCAAAGCAGTTGGAGCGGTTAAATCAAACCCACGCATCGATTCAAGAGTGGAATAAGTATGAAGAGCGTTATCAAGCCATAGAGGCTGAGCGAGCGCAGATTGAAAAAGAATACGTTGCATGTACGAATGAGTACGAGCAGTTACTGCCTGAGTTGGATAAATTGCGTATTCAACATGAAGAGGCGCAGCGCAGTTTAGAATTAAGTCGCGCAACATTAGCATTAGAGGAACATCGTGTACTTTTAGAAGATGACGTCTCTTGTCCACTGTGTGGAAGTAAAGAGCACCCGTATGTGACTCAACACCCGGTGGTTGATGGTATTTATCAACAACAGCAGCAGCGGATTGAGCAACTGCAGCATCGCTACCAACAATGTGACGCACAGCGCCATTATTTAATGCGCCAGTTACAGCACCTATCTCAACGAAATCAGCAATTAGAAAAAGAAAGTGCCCATTTCAATGAATTGCGTCAGCAGCGGCAAGTTCAGTTGCAAATGCTAATTGGTAGCGACGTTACTGTTTGCCAGCAAACGTTGCGACAAATCAGCACCCAACAGCAAGCGGAAGCAACGGTATTACGCCAACAACTACAAGAGTTGGACGAGCACTTTCAGGCCGTAATAAAGCAGCTTCAGCAGGCGGGGCAATGGCAGCAGCAGCTGGAACAATTACTCAATATAGAAAAACAGCAGTCGCAGCAAAACCAATCGCTGATGCAACAAGGGGTTCAATTTGAAGAACAACTGAAAGCGTTGAAAGACAGTGAGCAGCAATCTCGTGCGGTAATGCAAGAGCGTGCCGAGACCTTAACGCAGCTGTTCGCTGGCTTAGAATGGCAACAACTTCTGCAGCATGAGTCATACCGACAACAGTTCCAGCAACAGATCCTCATGTATTTGGATAGCCAGCATCAGGAAGCGGTGGTCGCACAGCGTCTACATGATTTACAACCGCTGCTGAGTGAGTTACGCACAGGACTGGAACGAGATAGCCAACTATTGTCGACGACACAGCAACAACAGCAAAGCTTGCAACATGAACTCAAACAATTATGGATTGAGCGGGTTGAGCTGGTGGGAGAGCGTCGCCTTGCCGATATTGAAGAACACCTAAAAGCTGTAAGCTTCCAAGCTCGCCAAGCCTTGAATCAAGCAGAAGCCGAGAGGCGTGCTCTAGGGGAAAAAAGCAACTTACAGCAGCAAGAGTTGCAGTGGCTAATAACACAGTGTCAGCAGCTAGATACTGAAGCGCAGCTGCTTATCGAGCGCAAAACGACTTGGTTGGAGACCCTTTCTTTGTCTGAGCTAGAGCTGTCTACGTTGCTAGGGCACAATGCGGAGTGGTTGGCGAAAGAAGCACAAGCGATAAAAGCCCTTGATGACGCGATAGCCGAGGCTGGAACACGTGTTGAAGAGCGCCAACATGCACTGATACAGCGAACAGAACGACTTAACGCATTAAAACAGTGGTTAGAGATGGAAGAGTGCGAAGATCTTTCGTTGATAGAAACGCAACTCAATGCGCACGTACAAACACTTCAATCGAATAAAAAAGCCCAAGAAAGCCAGTTTTTTGACGTTAGTCAACGTTATCACAGCGCATTGCAAGCAAGAGAGCAAGCAGGTGCACTGGAGAAACAGTGGTTGCAGCAGCGCGGTATAACAGAAACATGGCTTAAACTGAATGAGTTAATCGGCTCGGCAACGGGCAGCAAGTTCCGCTCGTTAGCGCAAGGCTTGACCCTGCAGCAACTGGTCATATTGGCAAATGAACACCTCAAAGATTTAGCTCCTCGTTACGCCTTACAAGCTGTTCCAGGAGCACCGTTAGCCCTTCAAGTTGTCGACCATGATATGGGCGATGAGGTACGAAGTGTGGAATCCCTTTCAGGAGGTGAGAGCTTTTTGCTCTCGCTGGCACTCGCTTTAGCATTGGCCTCATTGGCGGCGGATACACGTCAGCTAGGATCGTTGTTCATTGATGAAGGATTTGGGACGCTAGATCCGGATAGTTTAGAAATGGCGGTGGCCTGTTTAGATGCACTGCAAGCCGATGGGCGTCAAATTGGGGTGATCTCTCATGTATCGACGCTCGTTGAACGGATTGGTGTACAGGTTAACGTCGAAGCGCAAGGCGGAGGACAAAGTCGAATATCCATTAAAGATTAATTGATTGGCAAAGATCGGGTGAATAAATAGATGACTTGTCGACATTTATCAGTATGTTGAAATTTCACCCGAGGTCACAAAAGTGTCATAATAAAAACACATAATGACCCCATTAAATTGAGTTCATAACGTTCACAGGGTTAGTAGACAAAATGGTTAAACGTATTCTAGTAGTAGAAGATGAAGCTCCGATTCGAGAAATGCTTTGCTTCGTACTTGAACAGAAAGGCTATCACGCCGTAGAAGCGGAAGATTATAACTCAGCCCTCGAGAAGATATGCGAGCCGTACCCTGAGCTTATCTTGCTTGATTGGATGTTACCAGGCGGCACTGGGATTAATCTCATCAAACACTTAAAGCGCGATGAGATGACACGCCAGATCCCTGTGGTGATGTTAACCGCCCGGGGTGAAGAAGAAGACAAAGTGCGCGGGCTAGAAGTCGGCGCAGATGATTACATCACCAAACCGTTTTCTCCGAAAGAGTTGATGGCACGCTTGAAGGCCGTTATGCGTCGTGTGTCGCCAACCGCGTTGGATGATGTGATTGATGTTCAAGGGCTAAAGCTTGACCCAGTTTCTCACCGCGTGACATCAAATGATCAGCCGCTAGATATGGGGCCAACCGAGTTTAAGATGCTGCACTTCTTCATGACGCACCAAGAGCGGGTGTATAGTCGTGAGCAGTTGCTCAACCAAGTTTGGGGAACGAACGTTTACGTGGAAGACCGAACCGTTGATGTGCATATCCGTCGTTTGCGTAAGGCATTAGAGACAGATGGACACGACAAGATGGTTCAAACGGTGCGTGGCGCTGGCTACCGTTTCTCAACTCGCGTATAGCATCATCAGTAGTAAATTCAGCGACGGGTTGACCCGGTCGCTGTAAAATGGAGATACAATGGTCGAACGACTATCATGGAAAAAGCTGGCTCGAGAGCTGGCTTTTTTTTACCTTCCTTGGACGGTACTAGGCTTTGTCTTTGGCAACATGGTCTGGTTCTTACTAGTGGCATCCTGGGTATTATTGCTCTGGCATTACTACCATCAGTTAAAGATGTCCGATTGGTTGTGGAAAGAGCGTAGTTTAACCCCGCCTTCAGGTTCAGGGAGCTGGGAACCGTTATTTAATGGTATCTACCGCTTACAGATCCGCAATCGACGCCGTCGTAAAGAGTTGGCGACGGTCATTCGCCGCTTCCGTGGCGGAGCAGAGGCAATGCCAGATGCGCTGGTGGTCTTTCGAAACGAAGGGCATATTGTTTGGTGCAATAAACTCGCCCAACATGTATTAGGCTTTCGTTGGCCAGATGATGCAGGCCAACCGATCAATAATTTGCTACGCAGCCCCGATTTTGTTCGTTACTTAACCAAGCGTCAGTTTGATAACCCTATCGAGATCACCGCGCCGACCAATCCAGATCGCACACTTGAGCTGCGGATAATGCCATACACTGATGGTGAATATATTATGGTGGCTCGAGATGTATCTCAAGTGAAGCAGTTGGAAGGCATGCGACGTAACTTTTTCGCCAATGTCTCTCATGAGTTGCGTACGCCGATGACAGTCTTGCAGGGTTATCTCGAAATGACGACTGATCCAGATATGATGCCGCGCCCGATGTGGGATAAAGCTCATGGGGTAATGACAGAACAATTAGGACGTATGGCCGGTCTGGTGAATCAATTACTCACTCTATCAAAGATTGAAGCTGCTCCAGTGGTTGAGCTATCCGAAGTGGTAGACGTACCATCGATTTTAGAAATTCTGGAAAAAGAAGCCATCTCATTGAGCGGCGACAAGCAGCAGCAATTTCACTTTTCGATAGAGCCCGGTTTGAAAGTGTTCGCTGATGAGGATCAACTACGAAGTGCGATCTCTAACCTTGTCTACAATGCAGTAAAGCATACGCCAGCAGAAGCCTGTATTAAAGTAAACTGGTTTAGTAGCACCAAGGGGCCGCGCCTCGAAGTGACGGACAGCGGTGAAGGCATCGCTCCGCAACATATTCATCGTTTAACGGAACGTTTTTATCGCGTCGATAAGGCGCGCTCTCGGGAGACTGGTGGTAGTGGGTTAGGTTTGGCGATAGTGAAACATGCACTGAGCCATCATGATTCGCAGCTCGAGATAGCTAGCCAGCCGGGGGAGGGCAGTACATTTGCCTTTACGTTGCCAGAACGGTTGATAGCAGGCGCCTTAGTATGAAGTCAAAGTACCGAGGAGCCTACTGATGAGTTGCATGAAGAAACTGAAGGTTGCCTTAGTTGCCAGTTGCTTACTAAGTAGTAGTCACGTGTGGGCACTCAATGATACGCTTCCTGCTTACCACAAAGTGGCTGGTATTTCAGGTAGCTTGAGTTCAATGGGGTCAGATACCTTGTCAGGGTTAATGACGATGTGGGCCGAAGAGTTTAATCGCTATTATCCCAACATCATGATAGAGATTCAGTCGGCAGGATCGTCTACAGCGCCGACTGCATTGACAGAAGCAACGACCCAGTTTGGGCCGATGAGTCGCCCAATGCACTTACGTGAAATCGACGCTTTTGAACGGGAGTTTGGCTACAAGCCGACCGCGATTCGAGTGGCTATCGATGCGCTGGCTGTTTTTGTTCATCAGGATAACCCATTGCAAGGGCTGAACTTTCAGCAGCTGGATGCGATTTTTTCTCGCACATTGCATTGTGGCGCTTCACAGCAGATAACGCAGTGGGCTGATCTTGGTTTAGACGGTATCTGGCGTAACCGCGATATTCAGCTGTTTGGGCGTAACTCAGTGTCAGGGACATATGGTTACTTCAAACAAAAGGCATTGTGCCGCGGAGATTTCGTTGCGCGCTTCAATGAACAACCGGGTTCAGCGTCCGTCGTGCAGTCTATCTCTACCTCGTTAAATTCAATCGGCTTTTCCGGAATAGGTTATACCACCTCTGCTGTTAGGCCATTAGCGATTGCAGAGTTAGGCGATGATTATATCGAAGCCAGTATGGAAAATATTGCGAGTGGTGAATATCCGCTATCACGCTTCTTATACGTTTATATAAACAAGCATCCCAGCCAGCCTTTAGGTCCGTTGGAGAATGAATTTGTACGCTTTATTCTCTCCGAACAAGGGCAACAGCTGGTGGCGCGCGAAGGTTATGTGCCACTGCCATCGAACGTAGCAGTGCAAGAGAGGGAGCGCTTAGGGCTGTGACAATAGGGTTAAGCGATAGAATATAAGCGTTAAAAAAGGGCCAGTTGGCCCTTTTTTATTTGCTTAGCAGTGAGATTTACACCAGTTTCGCTTTGATGAAGTCAGCAATTGCTTCCGCAGAGACTGGCTCTTTTTCACCAGTACGGCGGTCTTTATACTCAACTTCACCATTCTTCAAGCTGCGATCGCCAATCACAACGGTGTGCGGCACACCAGTGAGCTCGGCATCTGCAAACATAACGCCAGGGCGCTCTTTACGGTCATCGAAGAGTACTTCGATACCTGCAGCGGTAAGATCGTTATACAGTGCCTCTGCAGCTTCACGAACAGCGTCTGATTTGTGCATGTTCATTGGTACAATTGTCACTTGGAAAGGCGCTAGCGCTGTAGGCCAGATAACACCGTTCTCGTCATGGTTCTGCTCGATGGCTGCAGCCACAACACGTGATACACCGATACCGTAACAGCCCATCTCAAGGATCGTATGTTTGCCGTCAGCACCCAGTACGCCACAGTTCATCTTTTCAGAGTAGTTGGTACCCAACTGGAAGATGTGACCGACTTCGATACCACGTTTAAGTTGAATAGTGCCATTACCACATGGGCTTGGGTCACCTTCAACCACATTACGTAGATCTTCGACTTGACCGAGTTCAACATCACGACCCCAGTTAATACCGAAGTAGTGTTTGTCATCAATGTTAGCGCCAGCACCAAAGTCACTCATTACTGCAACAGTGCGGTCAACGATGAATGGCAGTTCAAGGCCAACAGGGCCTAGTGAGCCAGGACCTGCGTTAATAAGGGCACGAATCTCTTCTTCTGTTGCCATCTCTAGTGGAGAAGCAACTTCTTTAAGGTTTTCAGCTTTAACTTCGTTTAGCTCGTGGTCACCACGGACGATAAGTGCAATTAGCTCTGCATCTACCTCCTCAGAAGCTTTAACAAACAGTGTCTTAACCGTTTTTTCGATCGGCAGGTCAAATTGCTCTACCAGCTCAGCAATGGTTTTAGCGTTTGGCGTATCAACCAACGTCATTTCTTGCGTTGGTGCCGCTAGTGGCGTTGCTGGCGCAAGTGCTTCAGCTTTCTCGATGTTCGCTGCGTAATCAGATTCCGTTGAGAAGGCAATTAAGTCTTCACCACTCTCTGCTAATACGTGGAATTCATGTGAGGCGCTACCACCAATTGCACCGGTATCAGCCAGTACTGGACGGTAATCAAGGCCCATGCGATCGAAAGCTTTACAGTACGCTTCATGCATCGCTTGGTAAGATTTTTGTAAACCTTCTTTATCGATGTCAAAGCTGTAAGCATCCATCATGCTAAATTCACGTGCACGCATCACACCAAAGCGTGGGCGACGCTCGTCACGGAACTTAGTTTGGATCTGGTAAAGATTAAGTGGCAATTGCTTGTATGAGCTTACCTCGTTACGTACTAGGCTAGTAACCACTTCTTCAGCTGTCGGACTAAGCACAAACGGACGTTCATGACGATCAGTAAAGCGCAGCAGTTCCGCGCCCATTTTTTCTGAACGGCCAGTCTCTTCCCATAGCTCAAACGGTTGAACAACGGGCATCAAGGTCTCAACAGCACCTGCGTTATTGATCTCTTCGCGAACAATGTTTTCGACTTTACGCAGAACACGCAGACCGGTTGGTAGCCAAGTGTATAGACCTGAAGCTAGCTTGCGGATCATGCCGGCACGTAGCATCAGCTGGTGGCTGATAACTTCTGCGTCGTTTGGTGTTTCCTTCAGTGTAGAGAGAAGGTATTTACTGGTACGCATTGATGGGTATCCGTTGGTTGATAAAAATTATAAGCTGAGTAGTTTAGCAGCCATTTTCTGATTGGCAAATGGTCTCTACTGCGGTAACTAAGACCATATCCTGATTTACTCTGAATTTGACGTTAAAATTAAACAGGTGTACCGCATACTCTTTAGGGTCTGGCTTATTTTTCTTGTAAGCAGGGCGAGGATCTTGTGCTAAAACCTCTCGAATCACCTGAGCCTGGTGGGCGGTTAGCGTTTTTAAGCTTGCAAGGCTAAATTCAACCGCAATAGTATCAGGCTCTTGCGCGGCAAAGCCCGCATTGGCATCGGTAAGGCTATCGGAGTAAGGAATGTACGGCTTAATGTCGATAATGGGTGTGCCATCGACAAGATCGACCCCACCGAGATGCAAGATCACGCTGTCGCCATGCTGCTTTACTGCTTTAAGGCTGACTGCCGACATGCCGATACCGTTAGGACGAAAGGTGGCGCGACTAGCAAAAACACCGACACGTTCATTGCCACCTAGTCGAGGTGGGCGAATCGTCGGACGCCAACCGGCACTTAAATTTTGATCAAAAAGAAATAGCAGCCAGAGATGGCTGAACTGCTCGATTCCTCGTACTGACTCAATGCAATTGGCTTCTCCGCAGAGATGTAATTCAGCAGTTGCACTAGGCACTAACCCAGGTTGACGTGGAACAGCAAACTTCTCTTTATAAGGGGTATGGATAATGCCAATAGGCTCTATGGAATAACTCATTACGGTTTTCTGGGGCTTAAATGTGTATCAAGCCTAGCATAAAGCCCAAGCATACGCAGCGGATGGAACAAAAACGCCCTTCAGGGAAGGGCGTGAAATTTTTGCTTATCAGTGATTAAGATTACCAGCCTTTAACCACGCCACCTTGGAAAATCTCAAGAGCAGCGTTATAGACTTCCTCTGATTGGTAAGACTGTACAAACGTCTGCACTGCTTCACTATCGAGATTATCCTGGCGAGACGCAATCAGGTTAACGTAAGGTGACTCTTTATCTTCAACAAAAACACCATCACGCTCAGGTGTTAGATTGATGCTGCTGGCATAGGTGGTGTTGATAATCGCCAGTTCAACATCTTGTAGAGAACGAGGCAGTTGCGCGGCTTCTAGTTCGATAATCTGAAGGTCGCGAGGGTTTTCAACAATATCCAATACTGTTGCTAATAAGCCAACGTTGTCTTTTAGTTTGATCAAACCTTGCTGCTCAAGCAGTAACAGTGAACGGCCAAGGTTGGTTGGGTCGTTAGGTACTGCGATTTGTGCACCGTTCACGATTTCCTCTAGGCTTTCAATTTTGCTTGAGTAGCCTGCGATAGGATAGACAAACGTATTACCAGCGATAGCTAGCTTGTAGCCACGGTCTTCAATTTGCTGGTCGAGGTATGGTTTATGCTGGAATGCGTTCAGATCGATAGAGCCTTCATCCAGTGCGGCGTTTGGCGTAACGTAATCAGTAAACGTTACCAGCTCAACCTCAAGCCCGTATTTGTCTTTTGCTACTTTGACAGCGATCTCTGCGACTTGCTCTTCAGCGCCAGCCATAACACCGACTTTAATTTTATTGTTGTTGCTGCCATTGTCACCACAACCCGTTAACGCTAGTACTGAGACTAAGCCTGCTGCTGTCAAAATTGATTTTAAGTTAAACGCCATCATTTACTCCTTAATTAAGATACTGGATCGCGCTCCGGCGAGTCCGGTTCCGTTGTGCTTGCTATATAGTTATTTATTATTAACGGTGATCGACTTTGCTGACCAAGCGATCACCGGTGGATTGAATCAGTTGTACTAGAATGACCAGTAAAATGACCGTGATCGCCATTACTGTGCCGTCAAAGCGTTGATAGCCGTAGCGGATACCGACATCCCCTAAACCGCCGCCACCGACCGTTCCAGCCATCGCCGAATAACCCACTAGGGTGACGAGCGTAATGGTTACCGCATTAATAATGCCGGGAAGTGCTTCAGGTAATAGAACTTTAATAATAATTTGCGTTGGTGTGGCGCCCATTGCTTGTGCTGCTTCCACCAATCCAGATGGCACCTCAATTAGTGCCCCTTCAACAAGGCGTGCAATAAAAGGAATAGCTGCAACGGTAAGCGGAACGATAGCCGCAGATGTACCGATAGAGCTGCCCACGACGAATCGAGTAAATGGAATGATCGCGACCAGCAATATAATAAATGGGATCGATCGCCCTATATTAACTAAAATGGCTAGGCAGCGATTAACCAAGGGAGAAGCCGCTAGCCCACCCGGTTTGGTAATTTGCAATGCAACACCGAGAGGGATACCGACGAGAAAACCAATCAGTCCCGACATTAGGACCATGACGAGAGTTTGACCCGTTGCATCAATGAGTAAGTTAACTAAGCGGCTATTATCTGTAAACCAAGCGGATAGGGAATTAATCAACATAACCGAGAACCTCAACTTGAACTTTATGATCGCGAATAAAAGTCAATGCGCTGTCAATGGCGCTTTCTGTACCAAAGAACTCAGCCAGCATTAGGCCAAACTTGATCCCTCCTGCGTAATCCATATCTGAATTGAGGATGCTGATGTCGATGTTGAACTCCCGAGCGACTTGGCTAATTAGAGGTGCGTCTACGGAAGCGCCGGTAAACTCGAGCCTAACAAGAGGGTAGCGGCCATCCTCATTGCTGCTGTGTAAGCGTTGGCGATAGTCTTCTGGAATTGAAAGATCGAGCGTTGAACGAATAAACTCTTTCGCTAGCACTGTTTTCGGGTGCGCAAAGACATCAGCGATTGGCCCTTTTTCGACCAGCTCACCGTCTCCAATGATCGCAACTTCATGGCAAATATTTTTCACTACATCCATTTCGTGTGTAATAAGCAAGATGGTGAGATCTAGCTTTTGATTGATCTCTTGAAGTAGCGCGAGGATTGATTGTGTTGTGGCAGGGTCTAGGGCGCTGGTCGCTTCATCACATAGCAGCACTTTAGGGTCGCTTGCTAATGCTCGAGCGATAGCAACACGCTGCTTTTGGCCGCCGCTCAAGTTTGCAGGATATGCACTATGCTTGTCAGATAAGCCAACAAGCTCAAGTAGCTCAGTGACTTTTGCTGTGATTTTTCCTTTTGATTCCCCAGCAAGCTCAAGTGGTAGAGCCACATTAGCAAACACTGTGCGAGATGAAAGCAAGTTGAAGTGTTGAAAGATCATGCCGATCTTACGTCGTGCCTGCGTCAATTCGCGGCTTGAAAGGGCAGTAAGTTCGACATCATCAACAATCACTGACCCAGAAGTTGGTTGTTCGAGTAAGTTGACACAACGGATGAGGGTACTTTTACCTGCACCAGATGAGCCGATAACACCGAAGATAGTGCCAGGGGCTATGCGTAGGTTGATATCTTTCAGGGCATGAATTTGCTTGCTTCCCTGATGAAATACCTTATTAACGTGGTTGATTTCTATCATTCCGTCCCCTGATATATGTTGCTAATTCCTGTATTCACAGCACAAAGCCATTTAATGTTTGTGCTGAATAGTGGTATCGATGTTAAGGCGTCTGGACGTCCAAGTCAATAGAGGTATTTACATCTGGACGTCTAAACGCCCCTTTAATCTGGTGATTATTCAGAGATGGCATGTAATAATTCACTAAGCATTTACTAATTAGAGGGCTTTATTGTGGCCAAACCTGCTGTATTTATTGATCGTGATGGCGTGATTAATGTTGATCATGGCTATGTACATACCACAGATGATTTTGAGTATATAGATGGTGTATTCGAAGCTTGCCAGCAGCTTAAAGCGATGGGCTACTTACTGGTGTTGGTAACGAACCAATCAGGCATTGCTCGTGGCATGTTTAGTGAAGACGACTTCTTGACGCTAACTGAATGGATGGACTGGAACTTTGTCGATAACGGGGTGGAGTTTGATGGTATCTATTACTGCCCGCATCACCCAGACAAAGGAGTTGGTGACTATAAGCAAGATTGTGAATGCCGTAAGCCAAAGCCGGGCATGCTTCTTTCTGCGCGAGACTATTTGAAAATAGATATGGCCAATTCAGTAATGATAGGCGATAAAGCGGAAGACATGATGGCGGCGAAAGCTGCTGAAGTGAAGACGCGTGTCTTAGTTAGAACAGGAAAACCTGTGACAGAGCAAGGAGAAGGATTGGCGACAGCGGTTGTTGATAGTGTTGCTGATGTCCCAGTACTGCTAAAATCATTGGCTTAAATGCGTTTTTGATTAAATTCTCAGCAAACGATATTTTTTTTGAAATTACCTCTTGCGGATATTTTAAAG
>NZ_JBLBVL010000027.1:0-20179 GCF_047250365.1 Thaumasiovibrio clandestinus | reverse complement strand
CGGAGCGATCCCCGCGTTCGTCGCCTTGGGTGTGGGTATTTGGGACACGCTGCGAAATGAACGAAAGTAGGGGGCTTGCATGGAACAAGCCGCCACAACAAGTTTACTCGCATTGGGTTTTTCCGCACCGGATGTGCTGCTTTTTTTAATGATATGCGGTAACACATGGGGGTTGTACAAAACAGCCTTGTACTGCTTCAAAATAGATAAACAACTGACAATAAAGGATTAACTATGGCTAACAAACGCAAGCGTACCGCCAAGGGCGTAAACAGCAAAACCGGACGACTCAAAAAGGGCTATCGCTATGCCAAAGGTGGCCGTGTGGTTAAGTCGAAGGCTAAACGATGACAGTGAAGAAGTTCGCATGGCAAGTCGCCGCAGGTGTGGCGGTATTTGCTATCGTGTCATTGATTAAAAAAACGTTCGTTACAGATTAGGGCGCATTATGTGCCCTCTTGTTTTCTGTGCAACTTATGCGGGAACAGCTGTGTGTATACCTGCCAAAGTACATTTAAACTTCGATGTCCCGTCACCTGAGCAACTTCTTCAATAGAGTAACCCTTTTCGAATAAACGGCTTGCCCCTTCTCGTCTCAAGTCGTGATAGCGTAAATCTTCAATACCTAACCCGTTTCGTACTCGCTGAAATCCTGCTGTGACTGATTTTGAGTTATAGGGGAATATGCGGTCACCTTTCTTGTTTTGCTTCATCACAATGTCAAATGACTCCCCAAGCAAAGGGACGATCATATGGTTGCCTTCTTTCTTGCGTGGGTCTTTGCGGTTCCTGACAGTGATCGTCTTATGCTCTTTGTTTAGGTCTTCCCATCGTAGGTTGCACACCTCACCGATGCGCATGCAAGTCAGAATAGAAAAGTCCAGAATATCGATATAAGGGATTCGAGTTACGCCATTTGTTCGGTACCCCTCGCGTAATTTCAGTCCCCCTCGCAGCTTTTCGAGTTCGTTTCCGGTTGGTCGGCGGGTTCTTTTCTGGCTTTTCCCTACTAATTTCATGTCGATAAGCACAGGAACCGCTTCTTCGAATACTTGGTAGTTTGCATCGATGTTGAAAATGGGTTTTGCCCTTTTCATTACGCTACGTAGGTAAGCGACGTCGTGGTATATGGTTGCTGGCCCTGTACCTGAATTACGTCTGTTCTGACAGTGAGTGATTAGATCTTTGGTAGTGAGTGCATTTGTTTCTATATTTGAAATGTCGCAATCGCGTAATAGTTTGATGACATATTGCTTGGTTCTGCCTGTGTTATCCCATAAATCAGATTCAGCAATGAAATTATCTAGCAACTCACCGATAGTGGTAACTTCCGAAAAGTTAACACCTTTTTCTTCGATGTCGTGGACTTTTCTCTTTCCCCACGTAGTTGCATGCGCTTGCTTCTTAAACGTCTTGCTTTCTCGGTGTATAATCCTGCCCTTAGACTTTACGAATACTGTAGCTTTAAATCGAGACTCGCCACTTTTCAGAGTGCGCTTTTCTATAGAAAAAGATGCCATTTGTCCTACTCCTTGAGGGGTACTCATAGGGGTACTGTAGTTCGATTTTGTAGGCTATTCAAAGAAATCATAGGTAATTGCGACGCATGATAAATACTTCACAAGACTCAGTAAATACTGAGGAATCCCCGAAATACCCAATGCAGCGATTCAGCGTCGCACCCATGCTCGATTGGACTGATCGCCATTGTCGCTATTTCCACCGCCTGATGAGTAAAGAGGCGTTGTTATATACCGAAATGGTTACAACCGGCGCAATTATCCATGGCAAAGGTGATTTCCTTGCTTATAACGAGGAAGAGCATCCACTGGCACTGCAATTGGGGGGCTCTAATCCCGCCGATCTTGCCCATTGTGCTAAGTTAGCCGCTGAACGTGGCTATGATGAAGTTAACCTTAATGTGGGTTGCCCGTCAGATCGCGTGCAAAATGGTCGCTTTGGTGCGTGCCTAATGGGAGAGGCAGAGCTAGTAGCACAGTGCGTGTCAGCAATGCGCGAGGTGGTTGATATTCCGGTAACGGTTAAAACCCGTATCGGTATCGATGATCAAGACTCTTATCAGTTCTTAACCGACTTTGTTGGTCATGTGCATGAAAAAGGCGGCGTTGATATGTTTACCATCCACGCCCGTAAAGCATGGTTAAGTGGATTAAGTCCGAAAGAGAACCGTGAAATCCCACCATTGGATTATCCGCGTGTTTACCAGTTGAAAAAAGACTTCCCACATTTAACGTTGGCGCTGAATGGCGGAGTAAAATCGCTGGATGAGGCGTTGGAGCATTTGAAGCACTTGGACGGCGTGATGATTGGCCGTGAAGCCTATCAAAGCCCGTATTTGATGGCTGAAGTCGACCAACGCTTGTTTGGAGATCAGCGTGAAGTGATGAAGCGTCGCGCCATTGTCGAAGCGATGTACCCATACATTGAAGAGCAGTTATCGAAAGGAAGCTATTTAGGCCATATTACTCGTCATATGTTGGGTCTGTTTCAAAGTATGCCTGGAGCACGCCAGTGGCGTCGTTATATCAGCGAAAATGCGCATAAGCCAGGCTCGGGTGTCGAAGTGTTGCAGGCCGCACTTGCTAAGATTCCGGCTGAACTGGATGTTTAATTTTACCATCCGTTGATAAATTTGACGAAGGCTCACGTTTTTCACTCGTGAGCCTTTTTTTATATCCTTTAAAATTCAGTCATTTAAATATTGGCACGAACATTGTTTACTCATACCTTATGAGTTGCCGTAGACGGCAAAAATGAGCGTGGAGAGTGAAATGGTTGAGTTACTGTTTGTATTGGTATTTGCTGCTGTGCTGGTGTTGGCTGGTGTCGGCATGATGAGCGTGATGCTGGCACTAATGGCTGGCTTTGTTGTTATGATGCTATTTGGCATGCTGGGCATTCTATTTAAGCTATTGCCTTGGTTGCTGGTAGTTGGCATTGTGGTATGGCTGGTTCGTCCCGATCCAAAGGATGATGTATCATCTCGTCGCTACCAGCACCGTGATTGGGAGTAGCGAGTGTCATTTTTATGTGGATAGACTATCGTGGTGTTAGTCATGTTGATGTCCTTTTGGTATAGTCGCGCTCAACTTGGTTGGGAGAGAAACAATGAAGAACATCACGTTGCCGCTATTGCTGTTAGCGATGGCATTACCAGTACATGCCGACACGTTAGGAATTAAGCTGGGTGCTGATGTCTGGCATTTGAACAGTAAGGTCGAGAACAACTCGTCGAGTGATGACACGACGGGGTCTTACTATGTTGCGGTTGAGCATTTTTTCCCCTTGGTGCCAAATTTACGCCTTCGTCAGACCAATGTTGATACGCGAGACCTTGAATTTAAGCAGACCGATATTACTGGTTACTATCAGATGCTAGACAACGGGGTGATGACGTTTGACTTGGGATTGACCATGAGTCACTTTGGCCAGGGGCAGCTTAGCAATACGCCTCAGACGGCACAAGGTTTTGATAAATGGCATCCGAGCCTTTACGGCAATGTAGAAATTGGTGTACCGGCCTCAGACTTTATCATTTTTACTGACCTGCAATTTAGCAATATCAACAACACCAGTGTTGTTGATGGCCAAGCGGGGTTGATGTATGCCTTTGCTACGATGGGAAGCGAAGTGAGAATTCGCGGCGGGTACCGCATGATGGACTACGACTTTGAGTGGGTTGAAGGCAACGGCGAGAGTGAATCACATGGCTGGTTTGCTGGGGTTGAGTTCAGCTTCTAAACGTCGAGATAAAGCCTGAAAGCCACATTGATTGTGGCTTTTTTATTGCCTAAATGTCATCTCTGAACCACATTTATATCAGGTCAATAAACTACAGGGCTTGATATGACGTTAACGGAATTACAAAAGCTCTACATTACGCATGATTTGGTTGAAGCCGTGATAGAGCCGTCGTTGCGACAGGATGGCTGGATCGTTGAATTTCGCCATCGTCGTGGTGGCTTTGTGTTGCTCACGGATGCTGCTGGAGTTGAGGAATGCTACAGTGATATTGATCAAGCCACGGAATATGCCCTTGCGGTCGGCTTTCAACAAGTACGTATTGCCGATGACTTTTAACCTCCCCATTAGTTAGCATAAAACCGTAGAAACCAAACAAACGGTTATAAAACATGCTTATCTATTCTTTCTTGTTATTTGGTGAAATGGCTACTCTATCATCACACAGTGAATAGGGATCGTCGTGTCATGTTACCAAAGGAACTATCGGCTTTAGCTAGCCCAGTTAATGACCAACAATTAGGTCAGTTACAACAAACCATCGCCGAACTTACGCCACAGCAATTAGCTTGGGTTAGTGGGTATTTTTGGGGATTAAGTCAAACACCATCTGTCGGTAAGTCGCCTGGGCAGCCAAATTTTTCGCCTATTGCTGCCGTTGCATCTGCACCCGCAGGGAAATTAACGATTATTTATGCCTCGCAAACCGGAAATGCTAAAGGAGTGGCAGAGCAGCTAAAAAGTGAAGCTGTCGCCGCAGGTATTGACGTTGCGTTATTCTCCGCCGATGACTACAAAGGTAAGCAGCTCGCAAAAGAACAGTATGTCGTGATTGTGGCATCGACCAATGGTGAAGGAGAAGCGCCAGATAATGCGATTGAACTGCATGAGTTTTTGCAGTCGAAAAAAGCGCCTAAGCTTACGCATTTGAAGTATGCCGTAATTGGCCTAGGCGATTCTAGTTATGAGTTCTTTTGCCAGACAGGAAAAGATTTCGACAGTTACTTATCTAAGTTAGGTGCGACAGCTTTCCAGCCCCGCCTTGATTGTGATGTCGATTACGACCAAGTAGCGGCGGAGTGGAGAACAACCGCTGTTAGCTATTTAAGTGAAGCCTTAGTCTCATCGCAGGCAGAGGTTGTTTCTTTGCCGCTAGGGCAGAGTGTTGCAGCGCCGTCTCTGTTTAATAAACAGAACCCATTTGAGGCGGAATTTCTGATTAGTCAGAAAATAACCGGTCGCCAATCACAGAAAGATGTGCGCCATATTGAGATTGATCTAGACGGCTCAGGGTTAACATATCAGCCTGGTGATGCGCTAGGGGTGTGGTATCAAAATGACCCTGCGTTGGTAGAGGCAATATTAGTGAAAGTCGGGCTCACCGGTAATGAAGATGTGATGATTGATGGGGTGAGTTATACATTACGACAAGCCTTGATTAAGAAGTTTGAAATCACGTCAGCGAATCCTCAACTGGTGATGCAATATGCGCAATTGTCGGACAGTAAGAAGCTGCAGAAATTAACGAGTGAGCCTGACAAGCTGCGCGCCTACGCGAACAATACGCAGGTATTGGATGTGTTAGGGGAGAAAAAAACCACCCTGACAGCAGATCAGCTGATTGGTTTATTGCGTAAGTTAACGCCGCGGCTCTATTCGATCGCATCGAGTCAAGCCGAAGTTGACAACGAAGTGCACCTGACTGTCGGCGTGGTGGAATTTAGCCGAGGTGAGCAAGCTCGCTTTGGGGGCGCATCCTCTTTCTTATCTCATCGGCTAGAGGAAGGGCAAAAAGTCAATGTCTTTGTTGAGCACAACCAAAATTTCAAGTTGCCACAAGATGATAACGCTCCAGTGATCATGATTGGCCCAGGCACTGGTATCGCCCCATTCCGCAGCTTTCTTCAAGAGCGCGATAACCGTGGAGCCACGGGAAAAAACTGGTTATTTTTCGGTGATCGCACCTTTACCGAAGATTTCCTCTATCAAGTCGAATGGCAGAAATACTTAAAGTCAGGAGTGTTGAATCAACTCGATGTGGCATTTAGCCGCGACCAAGCGGAAAAGGTCTATGTACAGCATCGCATTCTAGAGCAGGCGAAACAGGTGTGGCGTTGGATTGAGGATGGCGCTTATCTTTATGTCTGTGGTGATGCGAGCCAGATGGCAAAAGATGTACATGATGCGTTATTGACTGTGGTTGAGCAACATGGCGGCAAAAGCCGAGAGCAGGCAGAAGCGTATTTAAGTGAATTAAGAAAAGCCAAGCGCTATCAAAAGGATGTGTACTAATGAGTAAACAAATAGTATTAGGTGAGGTGCTTGGGCCACTGTCTGACAATGAGCGCCTTAAAGCCCAGAGCCGCCACTTACGCGGGACGATCGAGCACGATCTTCAAGATCGTATCACTGGCGGGTTTAATGGCGATAATTTTCAGTTGATCCGCTTTCACGGCATGTATCAACAAGATGACCGCGATATTCGAGCTGAGCGAGCTAAACAGAAACTAGAGCCATTACACAATGTCATGTTACGTGCCCGCATGCCGGGGGGGGTTATCACTCCCAAGCAGTGGCTAGCTATCGATAAGTTTGCCGAAGAACATTCGCTGTATGGCAGTATCCGTTTGACGACGCGACAGACGTTCCAGTTTCATGGGGTATTGAAGCCGAACATTAAGCTCATGCATCAAACCCTAAATCGTATTGGTATCGACTCAATCGCCACCGCTGGAGATGTAAACCGTAATGTACTGTGTACGTCCAACCCGGTGGAGTCTGAGCTGCATCAAGAAGCGTATGAGTGGGCTGCGAAAATATCTGAACACCTACTGCCGCAAACCCGCGCTTATGCGGAGATTTGGTTGGATGGTGAAAAAGTTGAAGGGACAGATAAAGAACCGATTCTCGGTGACAATTATCTGCCGCGTAAATTTAAAACGACCGTGGTTATTCCACCACAGAACGATGTGGATGTTCACGCCAACGACTTGAACTTTGTCGCGATTGCCGATAATGGCAAGCTGGTGGGCTTTAATGTTCTTGTTGGTGGCGGTCTTGCGATGACTCATGGCGACACGAGTACATACCCGCGTAAAGCGGATGATTTCGGCTATATTCCGCTCCAGAAAACACTTGATGTTGCCGCTGCGGTGGTGAGTACGCAACGCGATTGGGGGAACCGCAGTAACCGTAAAAATGCCAAAACGAAATATACCTTGGATCGGGTGGGCATTGATGTCTTTAAAGCGGAAGTTGAAAAGCGAGCTGGCATTCAGTTTGAGGCTAGCCGGCCTTATGCCTTTACCTCGCGTGGTGATCGTATTGGCTGGGTGGAAGGGATTGATGGCAAACATCATCTTGCCCTGTTTATTGAAAATGGCCGCTTGCTTGATTATCCCGGTAAACCACTGAAGACGGGCATGGCAGAGATCGCGAAGGTTCATCAGGGTGATTTCCGTATGACGGCAAATCAAAACATTATTGTCGCTGGTGTCGCAACGGCACAAAAAGCCACGATAGAGAAAATTGCTCGAGAGCATGGCTTATTGAATGACGATACCTCCGAGCAGCGTAAGAACTCCATGGCGTGTGTGGCCTTTCCAACCTGCCCATTAGCGATGGCCGAAGCGGAACGCTTTTTACCGCAGTTTGTCACGGATATAGAAGCACTGTTAGAGAAGCACCAATTACCTCAAGACGATAATATTATCTTGCGGGTGACAGGATGTCCGAATGGCTGTGGTCGTGCCATGTTGGCGGAAGTTGGATTGGTGGGCAAGGCGCCGGGGCGCTATAACTTGCATCTTGGTGGAAACCGCGCTGGGACTCGAGTACCGAAAATGTACAAAGAGAACATTACCGATCAACAGATCCTCGATGAGTTAGATGGTTTAATCGGCCGTTGGGCTGTGGAACGAAGTGAAGATGAAGCCTTTGGTGACTTTGTGATTCGTGTTGGGGTTGTCGCGGAAGTGAAAGTATCGAAGAGGGATTTTTATGCCTAAATATCAGTTGGCTGATTTACTAGCTTTACCGAAGGTAGAGCAAATTCTTACTCTTGCTGAAGTGAACGGTGAACTTGAAGCATTGTCAGCGACGCAACGTGTCGAGTGGGCGCTTGAAAACTTACAAGGCGAGTTTGCGCTCGCCTCGAGCTTTGGTATTCAAGCGGCATTAATGCTGCATTTAGTCACCTCAGTGAAAGCCGATATCCCAGTTATTCTCACCGATACGGGCTACCTTTTTCCTGAAACTTACCAGTTTATCGATCAGTTAACGAAACAGTTAAATTTGAATTTGCATGTATATCAGGCGCACGAAAGCGCTGCATGGCAAGAAGCTCGTTACGGTAAATTATGGCAACAGGGCGTAGATGGCATTAAGCACTACAATCGCATTAACAAGGTGGAGCCGATGCGGCGCGCCCTTGATGAGTTGAATGTGGGGACGTGGTTTTCTGGCCTACGTCGAGAGCAGGCTGACTCGCGGGCAAATCTGCCTATTTTGGCCATTAAAAACGGTCAGTTTAAGTTCTTACCTATTATAGATTGGACTCAGCAAGCAGTAGATCACTATCTAGATCTGCACCAGTTACCGATACATCCGTTATACGAGCAAGGTTATCGCTCAGTGGGCGATGTGCATACCACGGAAAAGTGGCGCCCTGGAATGACAGAGCAGGAGACGCGCTTCTTTGGTCTGCAGCGTGAATGTGGCCTGCATGAAGATGATGTGAAAGGGGATGGCGAAGGAATTTAATTAAGCGCAAACTTTAATTAAAAAGGGAAGCCGTGGCTTCCCTTTTTACTTTTTAGTTAGCTAGCTGGGTTATTGTGATTTAGGTTATTGCGACGGCGTCCATAGTGAGCTTAATGAATCAAGTAGGCCGTTGCTGGCACCTTGGTCTCCAAGGAACTGCAATATGATGGGGGTGAATTGACTGATTAGTGCTGGATCAATACCTAGGGCGTTAAAGGTATTGATGACACCACTGAGTTCATCTGCACCAGACAACATGCTGGTTAGGTTACCTGGCAGTGCGCCAGTTAACTGGTCCATGCCAGGGATCAAACTGGTTAATTCGCTGCTCTCGTCACTGCCAAGGCTGCTACTGGCTAGCGCTAACAATGCGCCAGCACCGCCTGCTGCCTGGGTTGAGTTAATGTCGAGTTGATCGGTAAGCAAACGAGTCAGAGGGTTATCAAGAGCTTCGCTACTGACTAGCAAGGCGCTGCCCTGTGAGAGTAGGTCGGTGGTCGTATCGGTAACAGGTTTGACTTCGGATGTGGTCTCTTCTTCGTCACTGCTGCCGAAGAGATCACTCAAGCTAAAAGCCTGAGTTGTATTGAGGGTAAATAGCCCAAGCGCAAGGGCAAATATAGAAAGACGGGTCATCTTCACTCCTTATTAATCTGATAGACCGTATAGTGAAGATAGTCGACAATGCCTTAACGCGATCAAAAAACGGCACCGTAGTGCCGTTTTCTTATTGGAGTGGGGCTTATAGGATATCTAAAAGCTCAACTTCAAAAACAAGTGCCGCAAATGGAGGGATTGCAGCACCAGCGCCACGCTCACCATAAGCAAGGTCTTGTGGGATGTATAGTTTCCACTTCGAACCAACAGGCATTAGCTGTAGAGCTTCAACCCAACCAGCGATAACGCCAGTAACAGGGAACTCAGCTGGTTGACCACGCTCTACAGAGCTGTCGAATACTGTGCCGTCAGTTAGCATGCCGTGATAGTGAACACGTACTTGCTTGTCGCTAGTTGGAACTTCTCCGTTACCTTCAGTGATAACTTCATACTGTAGGCCAGATTCTAGAACAGTAACTTCATCACGCAGAGCGTTGTCTGCTAGGAACGCTTCACCATCAGCAGCAGCAACTTTTGCAGCTTCTTTGCGAACTTCTTCAGCACGAGCATGAATGTCACGTAGTGCGTTGTTGATTTCATCCACTTCGATTTCTGGCATTTCCCCAGTTAGTGAGGTAGCGATTCCTTTAGCGATAGCTGCAACGTTTAGCCCTTCTAGGCCACTTTGAGCTAGCTGTTGACCCATTTGTAGACCAATGCCGTAGCTTGCTTTTGTTTCAACAGTGTCCAGTTTTACGTCGAACATAATTCACTCTTTTTTAATTGGATGGAAGAGAAAGAGGGCAGCATAGCAGCAATCGGGGGATCGGGTAAACTTTTGTTATTTTCTGTCGTCTAATTAGTTTGCTCTTGTAGTGATGTATTTTGCGTTTTTTATTGCAACAGCTTCATTTTTCACAGAGAAATAACCATTACCCTGTAAGGGACGGTATACTGAAAGACATCTGGAGTGAAGGGGATTTTGGCGATGGCTCAGGCGAAGCGGCGCAAGCCGACGAATCAAGTGCAATTTGACGGACAGGCGTTAAAGGCGAAGGCTTTCAATGTTTGTATGGAAGGGCGACAGTATATTAAGCGATGTAATGTACATTTCCAGCATGCCTGGGATGTCGTAGCAGAGCGTATTCCGTTGTTGCATCGTCGGGTGTTGGTCATTTTGATCCCTGTTGTATTGATTTTGTGGCTACTTCCTAGCAAAGAGCAAGATGTCTCACCGTCAACGACAGAGCGACGCCAAGTTAGCATCGCACTGCCGGAAGTGGAATCGAAAGCGTCTACTCTGCCGCCTGTGGTAGTAGAACAAACGATTCGTCCGCTCCAGGTAGAGGTTGCGACACCATCTTCGCCCGTGGTTCGTCAAACTGAAACTCAACCAGCTCCCCAACAGGCGGAGGTATCGACAGAGTGGCGCAAGCATCAGATTCAGCAAGGTGAAACGTTAGCTAAAATATTCCGCCAACGTGCACTGCCTTTATCTGATCTGTATGCCATCGCGGCTATCGAAGGGGAAGACAAGCCGATAAGCCGTGTACGGGCGGGGCAGATTTTACGGTTTAAGCAGACAGACAGCGGTAATGTTGATGTGTTACAGATAGAGCGGGGTAGCCAAGAGCCAGTTATGTACGTTCGCCTAGCTGATGGTACGTTCTTTCGAAGCGATCGTTAATTTGTGATGTCATTCCTGCTTCTTCAGTGTTAATTGCATATCTATGTGAGGGATTCCATCTTCAAGGTATGGCTCTGAGCTGGCTTTGAACCCTAATGCGGCATAAAAATCAACGAGTGCATGTTGCGCCCCAATTTTTATGTCATTCGTATTGAGCTGCTGTTGAGCGATCTCTATGCCTTTTTGCACGAGTAGAAACCCCAGTTGCTGGCCACGAGCATGTGGCGCAACAATAACTCTGCCAATACTGGCGTTATCGTAGGTGACTCCCGCATCAAGAACGCGAAGATAAGCACTTAGTTTCCCGTCTTGATAGCCCAGTAAGTGGAAGACATTTTCATTCATGTCGTGCCCATCTAGCTCGTGATAAGGGCATTGCTGCTCAACAACAAATACATCGACTCGTAACTGCATCAGCTGGTAAAGCTCGGCCGTTGTTAGCTGCGAGAAGGTGCGTGTTTTCCATTCCATCGAAGACTCCTTACGTTTATGGCGGCTATTCTATCGACTCGCCGACAATAAAACAGTGCTTTCAAGAAAATAGCCACCGGCTGGTGGCTATAGATAGGCTAAGTTAAAGATAAATAGCTGGGTTTAATTTTTATCAGAGAGGTTTATCTGATAGATGGCAAAGCCAATGTCGTCTTTTTCGATGAAGTGCATTGGGTATTGCTGATGTTCGGCGATAAATGCTTTGGCTTTATCACTCGGCGATGTTTCAAAGCGAATATCAAGTTTAGTCTCGGTAATGATCGACGCAAATTGCCAGTTATTATCGGCGGTCGGGGTCACTTGCTCGTGCTCTTGGCTTACTTTTGAAATGTAATTGGCTAACACGGTGCGGTTTTCATCTGGGGATTCAAAGGCAATGTAATCATCCCCAGTCCCTGGGAATGTTGCACTAAATGCACGGTAATTGTTGGTCGCAATTAAGAAGGTTTGTGATAAATCAATCGGCTTACCTTGGTAGGTAAGGGCGTTAATACGTTGGGACTCTTCGTTGATAAGTTGGCATTCAGCGTTATAACGCGCAGGCTGAGTGACATCAATCGTGTAATTTACGCCATCGATAACATCGAAGTTGTAAGTGCGAAAATCCTCCCAATTGATCAATGCTTGAGGAGCGCTGGAGTGAGGGTCGATTTGATTGAACTGCCCTGCTGCGCACTCTAGCCACTCTTTGACTTCCGTGCCGGTCACTTTTAATACCACCAGTGTATTTGGATAAAGGTAAAGGTCGGCGGCATTACGAAATGTTAATTGCCCCGCTTCGACTTCAGTAAAATTATTGGGGTCATTCTTTCTTCCCCCAGCTTTAAATGGTGCCGCCGCGCTAAGCACGGGAATATTTCCTAGATCGGGATCGCCTTGGATATAGTGCTCAACGTAGTCCATTTGCGCTAAGTTGACGATTTGAATGGTAGGGTCATCTTGGACAAGAGCAAGAAAGCTGTACATGACATCGCTAGCGTTGCCGATCGGCTGGTTGACGAACTGCTGGGTCGCTTGGTGATCGTCCATAACCGCTGCCACCAGTTCCGGTTTTGCATTGACGACAGCTTTGCCGGCATCAAAGATGGGATGAGCGATTGACTGGCTACTGACAACTGCCCAGTTACCCTCACTGTTATCCAGTGTGAGATCAATGCTGCCCACGTGGCTCCCCCATCGCCCAGGCATTACTGCGGCTACGCCATTAATGGTGCCCTTACTAACATCGATACCGGGAATATCGGCAAAATCCTCATGAGGAAAAACGGCATGTGCATGGCCAAAGGTAATGGCATCGATTCCTTTCACTTCTGACAGGTAATAGACAGAGTTTTCCGCCATTACCTGATAAGGGTCGGTTGAGATGCCAGAGTGAGGAATCGCGACGATGATATCCGCTCCTGCGGCTTTCATTTCGGGGACGAGCTGCTTGGCGCTTTCTAATATGTCATCAGCAATAACCTGACCAGTCAGGTTATTTTTATCCCAGACCATGATTTGAGGTGGTACAAAGCCGATATAACCTACTGTGATGTCATGCGCTTGTTGGTCTTCATCATACATGGAGTAGGTTTTTAGAAGATAGGGGGAAAAGTAGAACTCACCGTTGTCAGCTCGGCGTACATTGGCACTGATATAAGGAAAATTGGCCCCCTCAATGGCCTGATCAAGAAACGAGAGTCCAAAGTTGAATTCATGGTTACCAATATTGCCCACATCATAATTCATTTTGTTCATGACTTTATAGACCGGGTGGATTTCGTTGTCTGTCAGCCCTTTTGCTGCCATGTAATCCCCCATAGGGCTGCCTTGAATCAGGTCACCATTATCTACCAAAACACTGTTTATTGCGTCGGCACGCAACTCATCGATCAGGCTGGCTGCTCTTACTAATCCAATCTGTTCGGATGGTGTGGAACGGTAGTAGTCATAATCCATCACATTGGTATGGATGTCGGTGGTTTCTATGACTCTAAGTTGGAGGGTGGCTGACTGGGCAAGAAAAGGGATACCGAGGCTCATAGCCAGTATTGAGCGATAAGTCATCATCATGTGTCTCTTCATGGTTTTGTGGAGGATTCGCTATTCAGGTTAGCAGCAAATTGTGCGACAGAAAGGGAAGGGCATTGCCCTTTGTCGCTACATTTGTACAGATGATGTTAGAACAAACCGTTATGACTCATGCGTTATTGTTTCTATTAGATCAGCGATGTTTTTCGCTTGATTTTTAAATTCATTAAAAATCAATGCTTTGGGTGGATAGGGTTTATTGGAGAGAATAAGATCGGCGCGACTAAAACTAAAAGGCATAAAAAATGAAATTTTAGAATTTCAGGTCATATTACCTGCACTCTATAGTGTCTCCATTCTCAGTGAAGAGGCACAGATATGGAATTTCAGCCACTCCTTTCAACCGTTCAACGTTTTGTTGGCAAACCGACGATATCCGATGTGAGTGCAAAAGAGGAGATCCGTCAATTTGTTCAGCAACTTATCAAGTCGATTCCATTTCGCTCTCAGGCAAAGGGAAGTGTCGCTCTGATTGGCGCGGGTCCTGGAGACCCTGGACTACTAACAATTCGCGCAGTGCAGCTTATGCAAGAAGCCCAGATTGTACTGTATGACTATTTGGTTTCAGACCAAATTCTAGCGCTGTTTCCATTGCGGGCCACCATGATTTGTGTTGGCAAGCGTGCGGGGTATCACAGCGTGCCCCAAGAGGAAACAAATCGCTTGCTCGTTAAGTATGCCCAGCAAGGGAAACGCGTCGTGCGTATTAAAGGTGGAGACTCTTTCATTTTCGGACGAGGAGGTGAGGAGTTGGAAGTGTTATCTGACAAGGGCATTGAATTTCAAGTCGTACCGGGTATTACTGCGGCGGCGGGGGCAACCGCCTATGCTGGCATTCCACTGACACACCGAGATCACGCGCAGAGTGCGATGTTTATAACGGGTCATCTGAAAGCAGAACGTGATGATTTAGAGTGGGCCACCTTGGCAAGAGGTAACCAGACGCTGGTTATTTATATGGGGCTGATAAAGTCGAGTTATATCCAGTCACAACTCATAGCGTATGGACGAAATCCCGATACCCCTGTGGCCATTATTGAAAATGGAACATTGGCTCAACAAAAAGTACTTATTGGCGAGCTTGCAGAGTTAGCATCGCTAGCAGAAAACGCCCAGTCCCCGGCGTTGATCGTGGTTGGTGAGGTAGTACGACTGGCAGATAAGCTGGCGTGGTTTGGACAAAGCCAAACCACCCATGAATCAACAGCGACGATGGCCGGAGAATAACAATGGAGAGTGTGATGGACGCAAAACGATTAACCCACCTCAAGCAACTAGAAGCGGAAAGTATCCACATAATCCGTGAAGTGGCGGCGGAGTTTGATAACCCGGTAATGATGTACTCAATTGGCAAAGATTCATCAGTGATGTTGCATTTGGCCAGAAAAGCTTTTTATCCAGGGAAAATACCCTTTCCGTTGCTGCACGTTGATACGGATTGGAAATTTAAAGAGATGATTGAGTTTCGTGACCGTACGGCAAAAAAATATGGGTTTGAATTGCTAGTACACAAGAACCCTGAAGGGTTGGCGATGGGAGTTGGTCCATTTACACATGGCTCTTCCAAGCACACGGATATTATGAAAACACAGGGCTTAAAGCAGGCGCTGAATAAATATGGCTTCGATGCCGCCTTTGGTGGGGCCCGTCGAGATGAGGAGAAATCTCGTGCCAAGGAGCGAGTCTATTCGTTCCGTGACAAGCACCATACGTGGGACCCTAAAAATCAGCGACCGGAGCTGTGGCATACCTATAACGGGCAAATCAATAAAGGCGAGAGCATTCGGGTTTTCCCGCTTTCTAACTGGACGGAGCTAGATATTTGGCAATACATCTATCTAGAAGGTATTGAGATTGTGCCCTTGTACCTATCCAAACCGCGCCCAGTCGTTGAGCGTGATGGCATGTTGATTATGGTTGATGATGATCGCATGGAGCTGCGTCAAGGCGAGGAGATTCAACAGAAATGCGTTCGCTTCCGTACGTTAGGCTGCTACCCATTAACGGGGGCGATTGAGTCTAAAGCGGATACGTTACCAAGCATTATCGAAGAGATGCTGGTGGCAACATCGAGTGAGCGTCAAGGAAGGGCGATTGATCATGATCAATCAGGCTCAATGGAGCTTAAAAAACGTCAGGGCTATTTCTAAGGAGAGCTGCATGAATAGTGTTATAGAACAACAAGTCGCCGAATTAGGAATTGAGGCTTACTTGGATCAACATCAAAACAAATCGTTATTGCGTTTTTTGACGTGCGGCTCTGTGGATGATGGCAAAAGTACTTTAATCGGCCGTTTACTGCATGACTCTCAGCAAATTTATGAAGATCAACTGGCGGCAATTCGTGCCGATAGTCAAAAGGTCGGCACAACAGGTGAAAAGCCAGATCTGGCTCTACTGGTGGATGGTTTGCAGGCAGAGCGAGAGCAGGGGATAACCATTGATGTAGCTTATCGGTATTTCTCGACTAAGGCGCGTAAGTTCATTATTGCCGACACGCCGGGGCATGAGCAGTATACGCGTAACATGGCGACGGGGGCGTCGACCTGTGACGTGGCGGTGATACTGATAGATGCCCGTAAAGGGATATTGGACCAAACTCGTCGCCACTCCTATATCGCCAGCTTATTGGGCATTAAGCACTTTGTGGTAGCAGTAAATAAAATGGATTTGGTTGAATTTGAGCAGCAACGTTTTGAATCCATACGGGATGACTATCTTGCGTTTGCTGAGAAATTAAACCAAGACATTGATATTAAGTTGGTGCCAATCTCTGCATTGGAGGGAGACAATGTTGTTGATGTTAGTCCTCAAACCCCGTGGTATCAGGGTGATACTTTGCTGCAAATTCTTGAGTCGGTGCAATTAGGCGAGCAGAAAGCGCATGCATTTCGTTTGCCAGTACAGTATGTGAGTCGCCCCAATCTCGATTTTCGTGGTTTTGCCGGGACCCTTGCTGGAGGAAGTGTGGAAGTTGGGGATGTGGTGAAAGCATTACCATCAGGAAAAGTATCAACGGTATCGCGTATTGTTACTTTTGATGGCGATCTACCGATTGCCCATGCGGGACAGGCTGTCACGCTGACATTGAATGATGAGATTGATATTAGCCGAGGGGATCTAATTGTCCCTGCCAATGATGATATTTTGCAAAGTGAAACACTGTTAGCTGATGTTGTATGGATGGCGGAACAGCCGTTGGTAGCAGGACGCCAATACGATATTAAAGTCGCGGGAAAGAAAACGGTTGGCAGCGTGACATCGATACAGCATCAAGTGAATATTAATACCCTTGAAACTTACGATACGAATGAGTTGCCGTTGAACGGTATTGGGTTGTGTGAATGGGAGCTGACTGAGTCAATCGCGTTTGATTGCTATCAGAATGTTCAGGACACTGGAGGTTTTATTGTTATCGACCGCCTGAACAATGTCACTGTGGGAGCAGGTATGATTAGGGGCGTAGGCGCCTCCAAAGGCGTGTCGAAAGAGGGTAAATTGCAGGCTTTCGAGCAAGAGTTAAAAGCGTTGATTCACAAGCACTTCCCTAGTTGGGATCCCAGTATTTAGGGGGTAAGGAGACACCAGGATGTTAAGTTGGGAGCAAGGATTGATCCTTGCACTATTGATAGTCATTGTGACTTGCTTGCTTGCAACACGTATTAAGCCTGCATTTTTGTTTGCTGGTGGGGCGGTAGCAGCGTTTCAATTTGGCTTTATTGAGCTAAGTGAGATCGCTGGTAATTTTACTAACCCATCCCTATTAACCTTGGTGTTGCTCATATTGGCATCTGTTGCACTTGAGAAAACGCGGCTTATTTCTTGGGTGGGCCATCAAATAAGCCGAGGTGGGCAATCGAGTGTCGTGGCGAAGTTAGGGCTTTCAACGGCATTCCTGTCCTCATTTACAAATAACACTGCCGTTGTGCTGTCTTTAATTGGCGCTATCAAACGCAATCAACGTCATGCACCATCCCGTCTATTGTTGCCGCTATCCTACGCGGCCATTCTTGGCGGAACGCTAACCTTGATAGGAACGTCGACCAACTTAATCATTAACAGTTTTGTTGAGGACGCAGGGCTGCCGAGTCTTGGCTTTTTTGCGCCGAGTGTTGTTGGGCTAGCGGTCTTATTTGGCGGCTTGGTGATTCTAATTCCATTAAGTCACTTGCTACCGATAAATGATGAGCATCAGCATGATGAGCTACCTTACTTTTTAGAAGCCAAAGTCACCTCAGACTCCCAGTTAATAGGCAAAACTGTTGTAGAGAATGGCTTGCGAGCGCTGCGGCGTCTATTTTTAGCAGAGATTATCCGAGGAGAAGAGAAGATAGCCCCAGTTTGTCCGGAGACAAGATTAAATAAAGGGGATGTACTGCTGTTTTGTGGTGATGTAGAGAGCGTAACCACGTTACAGGAGATTAAAGGGCTACAGCTATTTGGCCACCATCACATCAACGGACAAAACTTACTTGAGCTGATTGTTAGCCAGTCGGCGTCAATTCGAGGCAAAACACTAAAGAGCGTCCATTTTCGTGAAAAATTTGATGCAGTAGTTGTTGCGATTCGTCGAGGACACGAGCGACTAGAAGGTGGCTTAGGCAATATCGAACTAAGTGCTGGTGATACATTGGTAGTCGTTCCTGGGAAATCATTTCAAGCAACTCAATACCAGTTCAGTCGTGAGTTTGTCCTTGTTAATGGGCTTGACTCGAGTGCGCGGTTGGATATCGCTAAAAGTTCAGCGGTTTTGTTAGGCTTTGCTGCAGTGATCATTCTTTCTTTGCTAGGTCTCATTCCGATAATAAAAGGGTTAACAGGCTTTCTATTGTTGATGCTGGCAAGCCGTATTATCAATTTAAACGAATTGAGAAGACGTTTCCCAACCGACATTATTATGATTGTCGGTTCAGCGTTGACTATTGCTCAGTTAATGATGAGCTCTGGACTATCGACGCATGTTGGGGATCTATTTGTGACATCGCTAAACGGTTGGGGGGTGTACGGAGCACTTATTGCGACCTATTTTCTTACCATGATATTTACGGAATTGATCACCAATAACGCAGCAGCAGCGTTATCGTTCCCTTTCGGGTACAGCTTGGCGCTGGCTTACGGTGTTGATCCAATGCCTTTTATTATGGTGGTGCTATTTGGTGCAAGTGCCAGCTTTATTTCTCCATATGGGTATCAAACCAATCTGCTAGTGTACAGCGTTGGAAATTATCAGATAAGGGACTACGTCAGGGTGGGATTACCAATTTCCATTGTTTACTCAGCACTGGTGTTGGTGCTGGTACCTGTCCTGTTTCCATTTTAATGAAAGGAGTATGTGATGAGTTCGCAATTAGGCACTAACTCAATAGATACAAATATCGTGTGGCATAAGCATACCATCGATAGAGAACGGCGTAGCAGGCAAAAAAATCAGCGACCAGTTGTATTGTGGTTTACTGGTCTTTCTGGCGCAGGGAAATCAACGATTGCTGGTGCGCTAGAGGCGCTATTGGTTGAGCGTGGGCAGCATACCTACCTATTAGATGGTGACAACATTCGCCATGGACTTTGCCGTGACTTGGGCTTTTCTTCGTCAGAACGACAAGAGAATATTCGTCGCATTGGAGAAGTCGCCAGATTGATGGCAGATGCAGGGCTAATTGTATTGTCGGCTTTTATCTCTCCCCATCGAGTTGAGCGTCAGCTAGTACGTGATTTGATGCCGGAAGGAGAGTTTATTGAAGTCTTTGTTGATACACCATTGGCGGAGTGTGAGAGGCGCGACCCGAAAGGGCTTTACAAAAAGGCACGTTCAGGTGCAATCAAGCACTTCACAGGCATTGATTCTGAATATGAGGCACCAACGGAGCCTGAGATTCACTTGTGTGCTGATTCGGCTAGTATTGAAGAATTAGCGCAACAATGCTTAGACCAGTTGGTTAAGTTGAAAGTGGTAGGCGTAGAGTGAAGGATTTATTAGAACACATTGTAGAAATTGCGGAGCGGGCAGGGAAGGTTGTGCTTAGCTATTACAATGAAAATGTTGAGATCGAATATAAACAGGATGCGAGTCCGTTAACGGCGGCTGATATTGCGGCAAATCGTTACATTGTCGACAAGCTCATTGATTTGAAGCCAGAAATTCCAATACTGTCAGAAGAGTCTAAGCATGCGCCATGGTGTGAGCGTAAGCATTGGACGCAATTTTGGTTAGTTGATCCTATTGATGGGACGAAAGAATTTTTGCAGCATAACGATGAATTTACAGTCAACATAGCCTTGATCGAAATGGGAAAGCCAAAACTATCCGTTATTGTTGCACCTGCCCTAGAGAAAACGTGGTATGCGAATGGTCAACAAGCATGGTTAAAAGAGAGAGAAGGAGTAAAGCTTCTCAATACTCGTTCAAACAAACCACCAGTGGTTGTTGGGAGTCGCTCACATAAGAGTAAAGGTATGAGTGATTTTTTAGCGAAGATAGGCAAGCATACTTTTGTCTCTGCTGGTTCATCACTTAAATTCTGTATGGTGGCGGAAGGAGCGGCACAATATTACCCTCGTTTAGCGCCTACTATGATGTGGGATACTGCAGCAGGGCAATGTATTGCAGAAAGCGCTGGTGCGAAGGTGCAAGATCTTAACGGTATGCCGCTTAGCTATCACAGGGAAACATTGACCAACTCCTATTTTATCGTATCAAGTTAGCAACTCAGGCATACAAATGTACTATTTTTAGGCTCTTTGCTCTCTTTTTGTTCGAAAGGCCTAAAAAAAACATTTTTGTTCAAATAACTCTTGCCATAGAGCTAATGT
>NZ_JBLBVL010000026.1:0-22961 GCF_047250365.1 Thaumasiovibrio clandestinus | reverse complement strand
GAGGACGATGCTGGAAACAATAAAACGAACAACAGCAGAGCGGCAAGTTGGCTTCAAAGCGGCCGGTGGAGTAAAAACAGCGCAAGAGGCGCAACAGTACTTGGCCATGACAGATGAAATCATGGGAAGTGATTGGGTATCACCCGCTAACTTTCGATTTGGTGCATCGTCTTTACTGAGCAATTTGCTTGCGGCATTGAGGGATGAGGCGAATATCTTAGAAGGAGGTTACTAATGCCGAAGCGTGCAATAGTGTTGGTGTTAGACTCTTTTGGTGTTGGGGCGACAGAGGATGCGGCTAAATTTGGTGATGTGGGCGCGAACACCTTAGGGCATATTGCCGCTTATTGTAATAACAATACATCGACCAAGACGTTGAGGTTGCCAAACCTGACGGCCATGGGTTTAAGTGAAGTGCTAAAATCAGCCTCGTCTTCGACGTTCCCATTAGAAGATCATGCACTACTCGAAGCGGCTACTTTCGGATATGCATCACCATTATCATCGGGTAAAGATACCACCAGTGGGCATTGGGAGATGATGGGTCTCCCTGTGACTTTTCAGTGGGGACTATTTGAGGGCAAAACTAATAGTTTTCCTGAAGAATTGCTATCTAATATTTATAAGAAAGCTGGTATCACAGGTTCTCTTGGTAATTGTCATGCATCAGGAACCCAGATCCTCGAAGACTTTGGGCAGATGCATATTGATACTGGTTTGCCTATATTCTACACATCAGCAGATTCTGTGTTTCAGGTTGCTGCTCATGAGGAGCATTTTGGCTTAGAACGGTTAATCGCACTATGTCAGCTTATTCGAGAAGAATTGGATGGTTATAATATTGGACGGGTTATTGCGAGGCCGTTTCTTGGTTGCGAGGGTAATTTTTCAAGAACAAAGAATCGAAAAGATCTGTCTGTCTCTCCCCATGATCTGACCCTATTAAATCGCCTGCATAATGGCAATACAGCAAAGGTTATTGGTATTGGGAAAATTTCTGACATTTTTGCTGGTTCAGGTATTGATGAGAGTGTGAAAGCGTCAGGGATCCCAGAGCTATTCGATGTAACTGTGCAGCAAATAAAAACGGTTAACGAAGATGCTTTAATTTTTACTAACTTCGTTGATTTTGATTCAGAATATGGGCATCGCCGAAACGTCGAAGGCTATGCAAAAGCTTTGGAGTACTTTGACTCAAGGTTACCTGAATTGCTCGATATCCTAGGCGATGACGATATTTTAGTCATTACGGCAGATCACGGCTGCGATCCCACTTGGGAAGGTTCTGACCATACAAGAGAGTTTGTTCCAATTCTCGCGTTAGGACGTAACCTAAAAAAAGGAGATATCGGGAAAAGGCATAGCTTTGCGGATATAGGGCAAACACTCTCACAACATTTTGGGTTGGCGTCAGGTCAGCATGGTGCGTCATTTATGACTGAGTTATAACTCTATTTATATTAACCCAAACGTAAACAAAGAAGGATTGAACATGATTATTGATTTGATTGGCTATATAGCTTCATTTTTTATTGCGCTTTCATTTTTTATGAAGGACATGAATAAACTAAGAGTATATGGTCTTATCGCTAGTGTTGCATTTTTAATCTACGGTATTCTATTGCAAGCAAACCCACTTATCGTAACGAATCTGTTTTGTTCATTATTTAATGCCTATCATTTATTAAAGACGTACAGATCAAAAAACAGCCCTGTACCATCAGTATAATTAAATAATTCTAGTATAAGAAAGCCTTTTGTTCTTAAACAAAGAGGCGTAGTATGTAATCCAATAATTAAGGTAAATGTAATGAAAAAGTTAGCTATATCTGTAGCTTTAGGTCTTGGTATTATTAGCGCCAATGTTATGGCAGAAGTCAAAGAATTTACGATTTTCCATACAAATGATATTGAAAGTGTTTATGACCCAGTAGATGCATTTTGGCTAGAGGATATTGAGCAAATTGGTGGAATGGCTCATCTTTCTGCATTGATCAATGAAGAAAGAAATAAAGTCGATACGTCATTTTTGTTTGATGCAGGTGACATTTTTACAGGCTCCCTGTCGAAAGCGACATTAGGCGCGCTTCCTTTTGATATCTATGCAGCAATGGGTTATGACACAATTGCGCTAGGTAACCACGAATTTGAATATGGTTGGGAAGCGCTTTTGGATGTAATGTATCGAGCTAATTTCCCAACACTATGCGCAAACATTTACTATAAAGACACTGATATTAATTTTGCACGACCGTTTACCATTATTGAGCGTGATGGTGTACGAGTTGGCGTTGTTGGTGTAATGGGTGTTAGTGCGTTTAAGAGCGCAGTCATGCCTTCTCATGTTGAAGAGCTAGAAATTAGAGATTCAATTGAAGTAGCGCAAAAGTATGTTGACTTGATCCGTGATGACGTTGATGTCATGGTTGTTCTTACGCATCAAAACAATACCGCACCGATGCAAACTGATAAAGAAGTCGATCCTGAAGTCCAACGTGGATATGACGAAGATTGGAAAATGGCAGGGGCAATGACTGGTGTCGATTTGATTATCGGTGGCCACTCAGATAATGGGCTTATTGAACCTGTGCAGCACCCAGATACTGATACTTGGGTGGCGATGACGTTTGGCCAGGGTATGCATTTAGGTAAAATTAATGCTCAATTTGATACCGGTAAAAAAGAATTTACCTTGCTTGAAGGCAAGCTGATTCATGTAGATTCAGCAAATATTACACCAAATCAGCATGTAGCGGATGTGATTGATAAAGCGAGAAGTCAGTTCCCTGAGTTTAGCGAAGTTGTCGGCTCCATTGATAGTACGGCATATCGTCGTTACTATCGTGAGTCTAATATCGGAAACCTAATTACCGATATTATGCGTGAGCGTACAGGTGCTGATATTGCAGTTCATAACTCAGGTTCTATTCGATATGATGTTGGCGCTGGTGACGTAAGTTTTGGTCGTCTAATGGATGTTTTACCATTCAAATCAAAATTGTCTACCGTTGAGCTAACAGGCAAAGAAGTTCAAGAGCTATTGGAATATAGTTACGAGTTAAACAGAGGCTTTGCCCAGATGTCAGGTATTGAAACTGTGTATGACTCGCGTAAACCAGTAAATAGTCGTTTAATCAGCGCAACTGTTAATGGTGTAGAATTGAATGAATCTCAAGTATACAAAGTCGCTGCTACATCTTTCATTACAGCTGGCGGTGATGGATACACAGTGTTGAAAAATGGTCAGAACAAACAAGTAGATGATGCACTGATCAACGAAGTGGTCATCGATTACTTCAAGAACAATGATAGTGTCAATGTTCCATCTGTAGGCCGTCAAATTGATGTTGCGCGAAATTAAGCAGCAAAGCTAAAAATATTAGTTTAACGCTCGCGCAAGACTCTAAACCCGAGTGCTATTAATGCACTCGGATTTATTACATTTATCAAGCGGCAAGTATGAATTTTGACCAATTTTTTTGATTCTTAGAGTAATTCGTGCAAGTAACATTAACTTGAAAGAGAAAATCATCTTGAGCCTTATAAATTTTCTAGTACAAGAGATTGATACTGAGCAACTTTAGCAAGCTCCGCTGTTTTGTTTGGATATTTAGTTTGTAATAAGCACAAGGCATCAGCAAGCGTGATTTGATGTAAGTTTAACGTGTGCTCATATATTAAATTGTTTATTCGTTTAACAAATATTTCCTTGTTGGCTTCTGTCTCGCAACGATCCCAAATGGATAAATCAATATTGTCTTCTGGATCTGTTAGCGGGCTATTTGCTTGCGAGTATAGATTTGAAAGCATAGCTTCATATTGAGGGGCCGATAATTGTTCCTTGCAACGTAATAACCAAGCTAGAGTAATAAGATTATGTCCAAAGAAGCCAAATTGTGTAAGACAAGAAGCCAATACGTCTGTAACTGCTACTTTCTCTTTGTTACCATTGGCTTTATTAACATCTGAGAATGTGGACGTAACAAACTCTGTAAAACGATTGAGGAATGCAGGAACCTGCTTTGTACTTAGCTGCTGATACACCAAATTCAGAGCAAGCAATATTGTTACATTGTGGGACAAGTATTCATTATTCAACGAAGCTTCATTGGCAAAGTGAACAAAAATGTCCTGAAAGCCTTTGTTTTGGTGCCACTGCGAAGTCGCTTGATATGATGCTGGATAAACACCACGTCGCAACATTTGGTGAATACGAAACTCCTGTAACGGTGGTGCCTGTACCGCTTCATTATACGCCGGTAAAACATGAATAGAATCGTTCGCTATCAACTCGGCGGTATGTGAACGTAATTCACTATCATTTCCCAAGTAATCGATGAGGTAACTTGCTGACAGGTACGCCTTCAAAGCATGGGGCTGATGAATTATCGCACCGCTATACAATGCTTGCTCTAGCAATTCTTGATTGGTCATATCTCACTCCATGAAACTAAAATATGATAGATAGGTCACGTGGGCCATTTTTGAACTAGTACATCTTAGCGTAGAGAATTTTTGGCAAGCGGTTACGAATCAGGTTTAAAGCGTCTGTGAGCTTTTTGTGTGAATGAGCTTACTATTTCGGTAGTAATATCTGCTAAAGAACGCCCACTTGTCTGAATTTTTATAAATTGTTCGAAGTACGGGTTGCTTTGTTTTTCCAGCTCCTCCATAAGCTTTAGCTTATCATTAGCTTTTTCGAATCTAGGTCGATATGTTTCACCATTGGCAGCATTAAGTCGATTAACAATATCAGTAAGAGCTGCTTGTAGGCAGTAAACTTCACCATTCTCTTGCATCAAGTCTATGTTTTTCTGATTTAGCATAAAGCGACCACCTGTTGAGATAACTAAGTTATTTTGCTTGCTTAAATCGAGAGCCACTTTACTTTCAGTAAGTCGAAATATTTCATCGCCATTAGGTAAGTTAAGAATATCAGAAGCAGGTCCATAATTGCTTACCAGGTATTCATCTGTATCAATGAAGCTTCGGTTCAGTTTTCTGGCAACTAACCTTCCCAGTGTTGTTTTCCCAGAGCCCATTAGCCCAGTTATGACTATATTTTTACGTTCCAATTTCGTACCTACTCATGAATAAAACTTAACATTATTTACTAGTAAGAGGCTCCATTAATCCTAGCTCCCGATTCGACGTATGACCCCTTCATGCTTAAGCTATAACATGTAAACTAGTGCTTTTGTGACGTAGCACTGATAATAAAACTTACACAAAAATTAAACCAGATAATGTGATGAAAAAACTCTGACAAATTTAGGGAACAAATGCTCTTGCTTACACGCTATTGAGCAATTACTTACAAGCAGCCAGCTAATTATTTCTATTACTAGTAACACCTGTTTGTGAAGTGGGCTCACTCTTGCTGATTATCTCTTGTAACATTTGATATGCGCTCTCTTTAACTGTGTCAGCTGCACTTAAGATATCAGCATGAGATCGACTTAGATAAATATCTGGCTCAATCCCCAACCCTACGAAATCCTCACCATTAGGATATGTATCGCGCTTCGCACAAACCCTGAAGCGTCCACCACCAGGGAGCTCGCCAAAAATAGGTTGGCCCGTACTACCTCGTGTTCTTTCACCGATAGTTGTAACATTCGTCATTGAGTTAGTATAAATCAAGAAGTCTTCTGCTGCTGAGGCGGTATTCCTGCCAATTAATATGACAAGAGGCAAGTGAAGACTTCCTTTTTCTTTGGGCACAATTGAATCGCTTGAACCTTCCACCCAAGCGTTATCTGAAGCGTAAGACTGATACTCCGGCAATACTGCGCCCCAGGCCCTATATGCGGACACATGCTCGCGAGTATGCCATTTGGGACCAATAAGTTCACAATCAGTAAGGTATGATAGTATCTCTGCGCCGACTTGAGTATCGCCACCTCCATTGAATCTCAAATCAATTACCAAAGCTGACTTGCTGCTCAATTCTGGGATAAGTGATTCAAACTCGCCAACTATACATGGGTCATCAAAACTATTTAGTGAAATATATGCAACGTCGTCACCCAGTAGCTCATAATTCAGCGTGCAGTTACTCACGGGCTTGAGCTTTAACGACTTATACTTTCCGTTGAAACCCCGACCAATGCGTTTGAGAGACTGTTGTCCATGAGACCCATTTGGAGCAATAAAATCAATACTAACAGTAGAGTTATGTCGACCACTCAAAGCGACCGATATCGCTGAGTCGAGTTGCGTACGTTGCGAAGAAGCGGCGATGTAAGGAACAACATTCTCTCGTAAGTAATTAGTTATTTCAATTCCATCAATTTTTGTTAATACAGAGCCAAGAGGAATCAAATGGGCGAACTCTTCAGCTACAGATATCACGATAGCCAGACCGCCGTTTTCTTCTAACTCAATACAGGGCCAATCAAAATATTGAGCCTCTAGCTCGACAGGTAGGTAAATATTAGTATGTCCATCTTTCAGTAATGCACAAAACTCCATCAGCAATTTGTAGTATTGAAAAGTAGATTGCGGCTTTATTGCTTTGGTCAAATATTCCAAATATACCTTGTCGAAATCCAAATCTGGTACTTGGTGGAAGAACGCGAAATTATAGCTTACTTCTTTCCAAAAAAGGGACAGTCCGAAGAGTCTATCCTCAACAGATAGCTCGTCTTCCAATGAGATACTACCATGCATACTGATCGCTTCCTTTCATCATTCTCTCGATGACTAAATTCAGGTTAGTGGCTTAAGGTAAGCTAAGTCAAATACTTAATCGATGAAGTAGCTCAAAGAAGCGAAATGTCCGTTCGAAGCGTGCTGGCTCAGGTTGTCGGCATACTACCGACTTTTTTTCTTCACCCAAATGGCTTAAACAGCATTGCGCGATACTTACCAACTATCTGAAAATATTCATTATTAGATGAACTCTCATAGCTGCTGCGGTTGTGCTGTTCATTAAGTTTTGCCTCTGACCAATTACTGCCCAAAGCCCGTAGTGAATTTATTTTAGATGCTTCTAGGTCTGTCACTGAGTTATTGGTTTTCGAGTTAACTGGTGCGGCAATGCGTTCCGTTTGTTCAAACGCTAGTTTTGTTTCAGGCACTTCTTCCTTTAGTCGTTCAGCATACTCAACCAGAACAGGGTGAGCTAATGTGAACAAAAATGCTCTAGCTGTATGTTTGTCAGTGTTACGGATAACTCGCCCAAGTATCTGACGAAAATAGAGTTCTGTTTTTACATTACTTAAATGACAGCAAACACGTAGGCGGGGGATATCTGTCCCTTCACTAATCATTCCGACACTAACGATCCAATTATCATCAGAGTGCCTGAAGCTCTCAATTGAATCTTGAGCACAGGGATCGTGATGTGTGACCAGAATTGCATCTTCATTGAGTGTCTTCGCTATTAAGTCACATATCATTTGTGCGTGTTTTATCGACTCCGCGACAATGAGGCCTGCCGCATCAGGGTGTGCCCTTTGAAGCTCACTGAGTTTATTTGATGCTGCTTTGATAACATGATTTATGACATCGTTACTTTGTAGCAGGTCGGAATATATTGATTCAGGTGACTCGAGATAATGTTGAATTCCTTTGTAGGTAGAGCTCCCGGTACCACCAATTAATTGGTCATTGTCGAAAAGTGTGAGCGTAGGGCGTCGACAGACGTTACTGTCAATGGCTTCTTGAAGGCCATACGTGTAGTCGCAGACAACTTTTCCTTTATGTGAGTAGTTAGCTAAACAAATAGGGATCGCGTCCGTGCGCCACGGCGTGCCAGTGAGTGCAAGAGTGTAGGTCGCTAGACTTTGGACATTCTTTAGGATCATTTGCCCCCATGCATTTGCACGTTCAAATGTGTCACCCGCACAATGATGGATCTCGTCCAAAACGACCAAAACCCGATAGTCGTGAAATAACTGCCAGAATGAGGAATCTAAGTTACTCATCGACTGATAGGTAAATGAGTGCCCAACAGCGCCCATCTTCCCATCAAATCGGCAATTAAGGTATGACTCGAAAGTCGACGATAGCCCGAGAGCGATGGCTCGCGAAGGGGAGAAACAGACGATTAAATCAACTTGCCCCAAGTCTAGTAGTGTCTTACTCACTGCTGCCGCCATAATCGACTTTCCTGCACCAGGCGTCGCTAGGCAAAGAAAGTGCTTTTGACCTTCTGCGTATTTTCGTAACGCTAAGCTTTTACAATTGCTTTGCCATTTTCTTAGCTTAGCCATACATCCCCAGAGTTACCTTCAAGGCTCTAATTTCGCCAACAAGCTTTGCGCTTTGCTCTTCAGCAAGAGAGCGGTGCTTCTTGAGTTCGTACGCCATATGAGGGTATTGCTGTACCAGACTTGAGTAAGTTTTTGACTCTTCTACGCAGGCAATAAAGTCATTTTTTGCTTGTTGAAGCTTGGCGACTAATGCATTGACCGGCATTTTGCTTGTTTGTTCAGTGCTTCTCTTTGGTGTTTTTCCTTTTTTAGGTAGCACCAGCGAGTCATGTGTTTGCCACGCAATAGACTTGAAGTTCTCTGACTTTTGGTAGATAGGTTTATTACCCGCCTTAGGTTGATGTTTTTCTATAAAAGATAGTTTTTGTAGTCGCAAAAGATGGCGATAGACATATTGTCGAGCTTGCTCGGTTGAAATGCTGTTGTTATAGAGCTCGATGAACTGATCTCGCAGCTCTAGTATCGTGAAATTATCCATATTTTTTGTGACTAACAGCTCGTGGAGCGTGCTGTTAATCGGAATTAGTTTGGTTTCGGGCTCTAGCATACGGATATCTCACGCTTACAGGTAAATGCGGATTATAATCCGTGGATTTGTGTGCCGCAACTACGGATAGTCTTTGTTTTTATCTGGCCTAAAAATGAAAGACTTAGCGCTGATTGTCGGTAGGAATATTCGTCATATGCGAAAAGCTAGGACTATTTCTCAAGACAAGCTAGCATTGACTTCTGATATAGATCGCAGTTATATCGGACGAATTGAGCGTGGTGAAGTGAACATCACACTCGAAAAACTTTATAAAATTGCAACCGTTCTCGAGTGTGATGCGAAAGAGCTTTTGCCCTAGCTACCTATTCGGCAGTATTTGGTCTTGCACTCGTATGAATGTCGTTCGTTTTTTACAAACTATATTACTACAGTAATGAGGATTATAATCCTCATTACTTTTTGAGTAAAGTGAGCCTTCTCGTTATTATCACTCAGTAATTATTTACCTTTTAGATAACTACCTACTCGGCAGTGAACGCAGGAGGCATTTTTATAGTGTCTCTCACAAACTGACAAACTGCCTACTCGGCAGTGAACTGATTTTGACTTGCGTTCTATCTCCCATTTTACTGACAAACTGCCTACTCGGCAGTGAACTGGAACCGTATTAAGTATAGTTTATTAAATTCAATTGTTTATGTGTGATTATCCAATTTGTCCCTTTTATTTTATATTTAAGAATGCCATTCAAAAACAATATGTTATGTTCACTAGAAAAAAGGGTTAAACTAAGGGAACTGCAAACCTCTTATCGGTTTTATTAGATAAACCATAGGACGTCACTTTGCCAGAGAGCTCTTTGGTTGCTGGCTCCATTTGTATATTTAATCTAAATTTTTGACCGTTTCCCTTACTGCTAAGTTTCAGTGTGTGGTAATGGCTAAAACTGCGTGCCGCTTGATCTTGTTGTCGGTAAGGTTGGTATACCTCTCCTCTTTCAGCTGCGCGTCTGGATAGTCTTTTGATTTTTCGTGCATCCGCCTTAGGAAAAGCATCGTCTATTGCTTGATTGCGAACGAAGTAGGCTAGTGGGGCCTCCTTGGGGACTGACGTGGGTTCAGATATGCTGAAATACCCCTTTGCGCGCATTTTTGCAAAGTATGGTTGATCAACCAGTTCGTTGAGGGTTGTGCTTTTAGTGCAAACTAAGGTCAATCTAGAGCCGACTGTATCCTCACTCCATTCAGGGAATGATGCTGCTAAGTTGTCAATACCTTTACTAGAGCAGTAGCCATGCAAAACTTTTAAGCATCGTAGCGCTAGGTACTCATTGTTTCGAGGCTCTGGTAAAAACTTAACGGTTAGGTAAAAAAGATCTGACATAGCTTTAATCTCCTTTCGACTGTAATGGGCCGCCTTTGATAAGGTTCGCAATGATGAAGTGGAGTTGATTTATTGTTTCCACTGCTAGAGGAGAATCACTATTTAGTCTCTCAATGAAATCCTCTGTTCTTTTTATCAGTGTAAAGAGGTCTAGTTCGGTGTCAGGGTGGCGGTAAGTCATTCCATTTTGGCTATCTACACCATAATGATTGATCCGTAGTGGTCTCTCTGCGTTTGGGTACCAGTCGTCGATCATTGCGATAGCAGCCCCCGTTTTGAATGTGCCAAAAATGGGACTCTCATCTCCGTCGATAGAGGTACTTTGATAGCGACGCCCTTGCCCTTTGGGTTGGTGGGTTAGTAGTTTTTGACTTGGTTTGATTGTTTTTTGAGATGGGTACACGAGTGATGCTGATACCTCTATCGAAAGGTAATCTCGCTCATTTCTCAATGCTGCAACGAACAGGTCAACTAACTTGTGCCAATTAGGGAGTTCCTTTTGCCAGCCTTTATTAAATCGTTTATACAGAAAGTCATTGGCTTCAATTGATACGCCTTTGTTTGTTGTTAGTTGAATGGTGCTTGAGTTCACTTTTTTATTGTCCCATAGCCAAGCACCGTCAATAATGTTCTGTAGATAGCGAGTTGCAATGTACTCTAGTCCGATTCGGCTATCATAAGCTTGTACAAGCCGGCGAAAATTATTAGTCACTAAGTGGTCATTACAACTTCCGGGATTCATTGCCTCGTTGGATACAGTCAAAGAGAACTGACACTCAACATGCTTTGCGCCATAGGGCACATTACAACATTCGATTTCGTGAAGATTCCCTTCCGCAAGTTTGTTTGAGTTGACATTCTTTATCTCACCAGCAGGCGTATAGGCAACATGTGCGCCCTCAAACATGCCGCGGTTACCAATAATCTGTGACCGTAATGGAGTTACAGTACCATCCGGCCAATGCACCAAGAAAATGACTGGGCTAGGGTCAAGCGAGCGTTTATAAGAGAGTTTAGTTGGCAATTTCATCTATTAATCCTCTATTGTTCGTGAGTAAAGGGCCTGACTTTGCCCAGTGGTAATGCCAGAACAGGGTATCAATGGCATGAAATCCTATAGTTTGCACCGTATTAACAATGCCAACTACGGGCTCACAGAATGCGTGTGGGTGGCCATACAGGCTATGCTTACTCGCGGCTGGTTGGCTAAGAAGGTGATAGCCAAGACAAGACACTAGCTTGTTTTCAGTGGCGAGCTTAATCAAGTCTGTTATGTTGGCTATTGGGATGGTGGGTGCTGCGGTAAGCCAAAGGCCCGGTTGGTGCTGTAACTTTCCGATGGATTGCGTGAGATTAGTTGAAACAGTGATATCTTTCTGCATGCTGTGAGGGATATGAACATGCCCCTGGCAAAGCCGAGTAGGTAACCATCGGGGTACTTCGGACAGTGGCAATGCCTCATTACAGTCGAAATTAACAAGTAAAGATAAACATAAGTCAGCTTGCCAGGAGTCCCTTAATGCCGGAGGTTTGACTTGACCATCCTTGCAGACCTTTGTTGCATGCTGGCTTAATCCTCTTCGCTCTAGGTGAAAATGATTTAAGCGCAGTGCAAAGCTGTTTAGTCTGAAATTAGGAAATTCTTGACGCACTTTCCGCTCAAAGGCATGTAGGTAGCCATAGATACCAATAATCGAAGGGATACCTATTGTATAGGGGGTGTTTTCAGCTTTTGCCTGATAGACAGGTAAATGGGGAACTACGAGATAGTTTGCCAAGCCTACAAGGTTTTTTTGCGATAGAGAGCTATCTGTTTGCAAATGCTCAAACCGCTCGTCAAAGAGCTCAATTAGCTCAGGTATATATGCTAATTGATGTAAGAGTTTTGTTCTCGATAAGCTGTCGTTGAAACTCTGCGCGAGTTGCGTATTGGTGAAGCTGTTTGCATCTTCTATTCCAGATAGCCAGTCGCTGAGCATATTGTCAATCTCTGACTTTGTTCGTTGCATCTGCCTGCTTTGAGAGTGTTTCGTGAGCAGTAATGCTCTGTGTTCGTTGTACCACTTTAGTGCATCAGACCTGGATTTTGTTAGCCAGTGACAGCCAAAAGAGTTGGATGAACTGTCACTAGGTATGCGAGGTACTGTTTTTAATATCTGTATTCTGCCTCCTGCTTTTGCAGCGAAGTAGCCAGTGTTTGTCGCTCTGTCTAAGTGATAGATAGCTGAAAGCCTATAGTTACCCTCTAAAGCGCGATGAATTCCTGATTGGAGAGATTGAGAGGGGACTGGACTTAATGTTATATAGCCATCATCCGGCTTAGGGTATGTTACCTGTTTGATATAATTAGGTGCTAGCGGAACACTAATAAGTCTGTTTGGAGGGGTGCTTAGCATTTTAAGAACTTTGTTCTGCTGCTTTGCCAGGCAGCCTAGAGATCGAATTGAGAGCCAAAGTGGGTGCTTAGAACACTGCAGTGCTGTCGCTAAGGTAGTAATTTGGCCTTCCCAACGAATATCACAGCATAGAAATACAGATTTATTTACATCCGCTGAGTTGTTGGCGTAGTGCCAATCGATCAGAGGTAGTTTTGCTGATGACAGATAACTTATGGGTAAAGCCCCTATAGGCTCAGCCCTTATCGTTCCAACTGCTCGACTATCGGGATGCTTCACGTTATGACTATGATGATATTCAACAGCTTTGAGGCAGCCTAACCACCATTTTTCGCTTTTCAGCATTTCACGGCATTTATCTCGGCATAAAAGATCAGCTTGATACCGAGTAGGTTGTGTAAGATTTATAAGTGCGACAATCGCTTGTTTGGGATTGGTAGATACCTCAAGGGCTGGGGTTGTTGGCCCAAAGTGTTTTTTAAGCGCCGCATCGATTCTTTTGGGTGGTGTATCGTTAAGCAGTGTTTGAATGTCCATTTTCACCACCTTGATACGTAACTGGAGCGATTAAATACCGGAGTCTGAAAGTCAGAGACCCAGAGACAGAAGAGGTCACCCAAGATAAATGCAGGGGCAGTGACTTTAGGGGGGGTTGATGGTTTATAAAGCTCTGAAGGGGAAAGCAAACCTTGTTCGTAGAGAGCGGCAACCTGCTCTCGAGAAGTACCAAGGAAAAGGCATATATCGAGGGCAGATACTTTTAAATTAGCGAGTTTTCCGTTTTGTTCCCATAAATGTTCATCGAGGTAAGCGATGATCTCTTTCAGTAGTAAGTTGTTTTGTAAATCCTTACTGGGGAGCAGGATAGAGTTGAAGAGATAATCCCCAAGCACATACTTTGCGGTTAGTTGATCTGACTCATTGGGTGCTAGATCAAATCTCTCTTCAATATCGCTTTCAAGTTCACGATGAAAGCTTTGCGGCCACTCTTGCCAGTAATCGTAAAACGCTACTGAAGACAACGTTGAGTTCCGGTGCAACCACCAGTGAACGAGCCCCCAACGGTAGCTTTTTCCAACGTTTGGAAGCGGCGGTATATTTTCGCCAGCTAGCCATGATGAAATCGATTGGCTTGAAGTGTCTGCCGGCAGGGGGCATAAAGTGCTGCTGCAGTTCGGGCAAGTGCTTGTTAAGCAGTGTTGTGTATAGTCAAACGTCGCGCCACAGTCTTGGCAGTTACTAACCAACGTTTGGTTGTGAATATGGCATACCTCATAGCCTTTAAAGTGCCACTGATAGCGGGCATACCCAAATTCATTAATACAAGCGGGGCAAAGTAAGGGTTGTGTTCTTAATAGAGAGCGAGGCAACACCTCATCATGTCGAATCAAAGCCGATGTATTCGGGGAAAACTTACCTTCAGCTCTGTTAATTAATAATTTTTGCAGTGATACAGGTTCGTTAAATGTAAGCTGGCTTAGTGCATGAATTAAGTGAATGCGTGATTTGCTACTCACTTTGGCGTGACAGGGGTTGAACTGATGCAGACCATCCGGGAAAGGGACGTATTTTGATGAGTCCAAGTTAGTCAAAAAGCGCTGCAATGAAGAGAGAAACTGATATGGCTTTTGATACCCATTCAGTGTACTCACGCGCACCAAGTAGCTCTCAAGTGATTCATCATTATGTGGTGCAGGACGTTTTAACAGCATTCAATCAAGCCATGTTAGTTTGAATAAATCAATACTATTCCAGTTGCATAAGCTATCGCAAGTAGTTATGAAGTAGATTTTGAGGATAGATGTATGCTTTTAATCGGTTTTTATACGTAAACTCCCATCAAAAATGATTATTGTGAGCAATGTAACTCAACTCAGGTAACTGAGTTTTATATAAATGACAATTTTTACTTTGTGGATCCAACCTAAGCAAGCCCACGATACCCGGATAAAAGAAACGTAAGTATCGTATCGCAATCATAAATCCAAATTCTGAGTTGTAAAAAATGCCTACCGCAAAGCTAGGGAACAAAAGTCCGATTCTAAAACTGCCACTGAGACCAAGTAATCCATCAGCGCTTGAAATGGCAATTTATCAATTTCAAGTCAAAGCTTATAAGCACTATCACCGAGTAACCAATCAAACTGACTCATCACCAGAAGAGCTAAAAGAGGTGAAAGAGACTATTGCGCACCTGGAGCGTGAAAGGGCGAAAATTAACGCGCATGCCATTATAGAAGAAAGGTTATTACGTGAACTTGAAGCGTATAGGGAAGAATCAGTCAGAAAATCAACAACCGAACTCAGCAATGAAAAACATCACCCTACAACTCGATTGGTAAGTAGTCTGTACGCGATCGCTGAGCCACAGCCATCCCCTACACATGCAGCGCATCACATTGTCATGGGGAACGGGAAAGTAAGAGCGATGATTGACGCTCGAATGCAAATGTTTATGTATGGCATTGGTATCAACGATTCAATTAATGGTATTTGGCTACCACGTTCGACAGCTTACAAAGGTCACTACACTACACCTAAAGCACCAACGCACTCTTGTATCCATGGTGAAAATTATCAAAGGTGGGTCGGAATTTTGGCAAACATACGTAACAATGAAAAACGTTTTAAGACTAAGCTAACTCTAATCAAGAAACAGTTGAATGATGGCACACATCCCCCCATGATCCTGAAGAAAAAAGACCCCACTTGGAAGCCTAGCTAATGAGTATCTATCAAGTTAGAAATCTAACACAATCCTACAAAGTACTTGAGCATAATCCGTATCAAAGAGCCATTGAACAGGGAGATGAAGTGTTGTTGCAGCGGTTATTTAATGAGCCTGTAAACTCTCGAGGTTTAAAAGATGTTTGGGTTGAGGAATCCGTAGAGTTTACTAGCCATTATGACACTTCAACATTGGTACCAGATGTTTCAGTTTGGGCTTCATTCTTAGTACTTAACCAAAAAGCGTATGTCTCTCTAAGATCCGCGCTTGAGTCAGACGGTGAGTTTTTACCTATCAACATTGATGGTGAACCTTTTCATGTTTTCAATGTTATGTCCTTCGGACAAGAAGATATGACGCTCACAAAGCTCGAAATCATTGATGGAGAGGAAGCCGGTTTACTTTCCCTTAAGTTTGATGAGGGTAGCGTGACCGACAAGTACGTTTTTAAATCTTTGCAAAACGGGTGTAACCAGGTCTACTGTGACGAGAAATTCAAACAACTCTGTATTGAGAGTGCTCTCCGTGGCATAGATTTTGACTTAGACCTTCTTGATGTTTTTGATTACTAACGTAATTGGGGCAGGTCAGGACAACTAAAATGTTTTTGCCCCATTTTCATTTAGAGCGGAAGCTCATTCAAGGACAGTTAATACTGCTTCACTATACATTTCCTAATGTCGCAAACGCAGAAGGTCTGCCTGTGGCAGACCTTCATTCATGGTGAACATAACGGGCGTTATGTTCAATTCAAGCAGTTTGAAATCTACTTAATCCGTATTGTTATAAGCCTTTTCCTTTACGCAATAAAGCTCTTATTTGAAGGAAGGGCGTGATCGTTTTATAAATATTCCTGATGTAATGTTAAATAGCCCATTCAGAATGACATCTCGAGCTTTACTCAAGAATTTAACAACTCGTATAGTAAGTGGCTTCTCTTCTTTGAAGTTTCTTACACCTATCGCAGAGTCGAATTTTCCACCCGTCAGCCCTGCAGGAGTAATACCGTAAGTTGGTTTTTGATGTATCCATACATTTCGCATAAAAACGTCTACAGGATAATCAAAGGTTTTACTCTTAGTGATAAATCGTTTCGCAACTTCAGGAGTGATGGCATAAGCAGTCATGCATAAAGGTGTTTTAATGTGTCTAATTAAACGTTGTCGACTGTCCAACTTTTCCACAGGGTAATTACATTCTCTTTTTTTGCTGTAGTTTTCAAGACGGATATAACCACAATCATTGATGTGCTTATGAGCATTTTCGACTGTAGCATTGAACAACTCATTATCAACAACGACGTCATCTTCGAAAATGATAATGGGTTCATTCAACTCGACGCACTTTTCCCAAGCGAGATAGTGACTACAATAGCAGCCAATTTCACCTAAAACAGCATGCCGACCGTTAAGTTTATAAAACGAATCTTCTCGGTATCTATCCATCAAAGGATGCTTAATTGATGACTTAGCGTTGACAGCCAAGAGCTTGTTTGTATCTAAGTTTTTTATTGATTTCAGCTGGTTATAAGTCCATTCATAACGTTCAATCTTACTCTCTAGAGAAATAATAAATGCCTTCATATTATCTCATTCTATGCCTATTAACGGTAGTAGTTACCACTATTATATATAATAAAAAGACCCGAATAAAAGGAAGTTCTTGCAAAGAATTTATTTATCTCAGTTTTGCTCACCAAGACGAGTATTCACATGTACAATGGATGAGGAAAATTGGCCACTCGAGTAGAGGCTATTTGCATACCTCTGGTAATCCATCAAATGCTAAATTAGCCCCCCCCGGCAATTTTCTGTCCAGAGGCTTCTCAGCGCGATCATCGCTAGCAAGGAAATGCCCCAAAACTCGTTAGATTCTTTGCTCTAGTTAGATTGATACCTGAGAAACTCCTTATCCTATCTAATCCGTGAAGGATTGTAGTGGCTGTAGTGACCTAATGTGACAAATGTCAATTTTTAGGCGAAATGCCGTCTTTTATACGCTAGCTTACACAGATAAACTGAATCTAGAGAACTGACATGTATCTTTGTCGAGCAGTCCGCAATTGTTTTTAAGGAGTTATTCTTATAGTGTCGAGTATTAATTCAGGTGACGGTGAACGTACTGCAATGCTGGGGTATGTTCCGCAGTATGAAATAGCAGCAGGCTTAATATATGAAGCTTTGCTTGATGGAAGTCTTGAATGGTTTCGAGTGGCCGATCCTGATGCGGGAAGCTTGGACGACATACTTATAGCGACTACGGGTAAGCTTGATGCGTATCAGGTGAAATGGGCGGAATACGTTGGAGCAATTAGCTATGCAGACTTTGTAAGAGATAGCTCTACAAAGCAGGGAGATGAAAAGCTTAGTCTTTTCAGGCAACTTGCTGAAGGATGGAAACACTTAAATGAAAATTACAAAGAAAGAACTGTAAAAGTTCATCTTCTTCACAAGCTAGTACCTAGCTCAAACCCTAAAGCCCAAATTCCTTTAGGCGATAAAGCCCCTCAACATGCTCACTTTCAGTCTTTCTTAAAAGAATGTTGGTTCGATAGAAGATGGTGTGAAACTGGCTTTGAAAAAGTAGCCGTATGTTGGAAAGAGGCACTGTTGGATCTACAGAAACGGTCAAATTTTAATGATGACCAATTTTTGAATTTTATTTGTTGTTGTGAGCTTGAATTCAACTATAAGCGGCCAGCTGATATCCCCATAACCAATCAGGGGCAAGCAAGAAAACAAGAGGATATTGAAAAAATATATACCCTCTTGACGAAAATGGCGGGAGGTGAGCGTCGAATTATTGAGCTGTCCAAAGATGATATGTTGGATAGGTTGGCGTGGAGTCATAGGTTTAAGCATAAGTTTGTTCACGAATTCCCTATCGATCGAACCTATCAAGAAATTGAAGAAACTGTTGGTTCTATATCTGATGTTTTGTCACAAACCAAGCAGGGCTATGTCGCATTGCTTGGAAGTCCTGGCTCGGGAAAGTCAACAACACTTACTCATACTTTAAAATATAAAGCAGGATATAAATTAGTTAGATATTACGCGTATGTTCCCGATAGCACTTACCAAGGGCGTGGTGAAGCGACAACTTTTCTTCATGACATCACCTTATCGCTAAGAAATCACGGCTTTCGTGGTGAAAGCTCTGGGCAGCCAGGCTCAAGAGAAGAATACCTATCGTTGCTAGGAGAGCAGCTTCAGCAAGCCCACGAGAAATGGAAAAATGATGGCGTAACCACCATCATCATGGTCGATGGGTTAGATCATATTCAGCGAGAGCAAAACCCTCTACAGAGTTTGTTGTCAGACTTGCCTCCCCCTAATACCGTGCCAGATGGGGTGATATTTGTTCTAGGTAGTCAAACGCTGGAGTTGAACGATCTTTCTGACACGATAAAGGAGCATGTCAGCCATGAAAGTCGAACCATTGTTATATCTCCTCTAACTCGGACAAATGTCTATGCAGCCATAAACGAATGGTCAGGTTGTTCCGAACTAACAGATGATAATAAGAAGAAAATTTTCGAAAAGTCATTGGGGCACCCACTATCTTTGGTTTATTTGATGCAATTCATTACTGGCTGTTCGGGTAGGGATTATGATGACGCTATTGATGAGTATCCTCCTTACCAAGGACATATTGAGCAAAGCTACTCAGTTTATTGGCGGCAAATAGAGAACAATCAGAACCTTGTTGACTTGCTTGCGTTATTGTCAAGATTGAGAGTGCCAATAAATACTCAAGTGCTTGATAAATGGTCTGATCATTCAACTATTCGCGCGTTTATATCAAGTGCCTCCCACTATTTTAAAAAGGATAGTGATATAAGTTGGCGTTTTTTCCATAACAGTTTTCGGCAGTTTATTTTAGATAAAACGAGCCGAAACCTATTTGGTAATTTTGATGATTCAAAGAATATTGGATATCACAAAGTATTAGCTGAACACTGTATTCAATTGTCTGATGATAATGATCCAATGCGATGGGAGGCGGTTTACCATCTTTTTAATGCTCGGCAGGTGGAAGCTGTAATTGATACAGGGACTCAAGGTTACTTTAGAGAGCAGTTCTTTAATCTTCGGAATACTTCGAGTGTAACAGATGATATCGACGCTGTTCTATTGTCGGCGAAGGAGCTGAATGATCCACTTGCCGTAGTGAGATGTATCTTAATTGAGTGCGAGCTTAGAGAGCGAAGAGATGTTCTTAATGAAGTAGATGTACTTAATCTCTTATTTTCATCGGAGGGGGTAAGTTCAGCGCTTAGCTATATATTCGATGGGGAGCAGCTAAGGGTAAGTGATTCCGAAGCGCTCAAATTTTCTAAAGTTCTTGCTGAGAATAAATTCTTTAATGAAGCTAAAAGGCTCTTTGAATCTGCTGAGCCGCTAAGTTACTTGTCGGGTGGTGACGCTGTTGAACCGCATCATGGTGGAGCTGAAGATTTAGAACGATGGGCTGATGTGGCTCATTATTTCATGCCGCTAGGCAACCTTGTCTCGACGATACATCAAACGAAGTATGAAGATGATGTGAGAGCATGGAGTGGAAATGATGAAGATCTGCATGCTCGTTTAATGAGACGGTTGGTCAATGGTGTTTATGAATCAAAGGATGAAGGAAAAATTGGTGAGCTTTTCTCTTTCTTGTCAGAAAAAAAGGAGCATTTTGATAGTCTTATAAATTTATGTTTCTCAATATGTATTAACCAATATCCATCGGCTTTGATAGACACCGCATTTGAGGCAGTTATTGACTGGTCTGAAAATGATGACTTGGATTTTTCAGAAAAGCTGTTGGTTGCTGAACTGGATTACAGAGCAAATGGGAGTGTAGAAAGAACTAAAGAATGGTTTGAAGATTTAGAACAACCAAAACTTTATAAACATGGCGTTCATGGCCAATGGAAGAACTTAAGTCCATTCGCAGATAGAGTTCGCCTTAATAGACTACGCGCAGCGCTGGGTCAAGGTGTTGATCCTGTTAAGGTGGTCCCAAAAGAAAGTGAAGAAAAGCATACAGGAAACGTCTTATTTGAACGTGCTTTAGTTAGGTTTTCAAGTATTTGGGGACGAGGCTGGGCTGGAGAGAAGCTGTTACCAAGTTTTATTGTTCAAGAGATAAAACCATCATTTGAATTGTTACGAAAGCCTTATGACCAAACAAGAGGTTGGATTGGATGGTATGAGTTCGAATCAGCCGCTGTAGATTACTTTAACTTCGCAATAAGGGCTACTGCTCAACACGGACATGATTGTATTTTGGCTTTAGCCGATGCTTTTAGAAAAGATTGGGATAGACGGTATTGGCCGACTAACTGGCGCAGAGAAATCGCGTTCACTTTGTATGAGAACGGGTATGGCAGGGATGGTTTAGTTGACGTACTAGATCAAATCGAAAAAGAGATACCAGATTTTGACGAAATCCACTCCAGAATATCTGAGTACTATGAACTTTCTATAATGTGGTCAAAGATTGGTGAGCCTGATCGAGCAACTAGCATATTACCAAAAATCTTCATGGGTTCTTTTGGAATATATCATAGGAAAGACAGGCAATTTTCCCATTGGGTGTCGTGGTTAGGTAAGTTGATCAGTCAATATCCTGATTTAGCATACGATGAAATATGTCGATTTTCTTTGGCGTTAGTAAATTTGGAACAGTCAGGAAGTGGTCGTGGCACGCAGGAAGCTGGACTTGATCTCATCACTATTACCACTCGTTGGAATCCAGGATATGGCTTAAAGCTCCTGAGGTGGTTATTCGACCATAAAGGACTTAATTATGCTCCGGGCCTAACAGGGTTGCTTTCTGGAATGCTTGATGGCTCTAGCCCGTCATTTAAAGAAATATCGGTGATGGCGAGAAAGCTACTGATTCCTTTCGAAGAGTACAATCCTTCTGAACTGCCTAAAAAATTAGTGTTTCATTGCTGCCAATCTTCTAATGATGGCGCGACGGATGAGGTAGAAGAACTTATTACATCTATCAATACACATTTATTACCTTCAAATCGATACTCGTGGTTAGAAGGGGTAGCGCTTGGCGTCAGGGAAGCGGGATTGGACAATAGTTTTTATGCATCAATGGCAATTTCTACTCCCCAAGAAAAGCATGTTTCTCATGCCCCCTCTCTGACATTAGATTCCGGGGAAAAACTTACAGATGAAGAGGCTCAGCTGAAAGTAAATTCTTCTGAAAGCCTTTTTCAGCTTCTTCGATCTTTGGAATTCGTCGATTACTTTCGCTGGATGAACTTAATTCAACCATTTTTAAAAGGTATGAGTGTCCCTCAATTAGAGGAACTCTATAAGCTATTAAAGCCATTTAAGCCTGATAATAATGTTGTTTGTTGCATTGCTAGCGCATTGTCTTCACATGGTGAAGTGGATAAAGCGAATAGTTTATTTGAAGGTTTATTCGATAACTCGGATGCTAAAGGTTGGGATGTGCATTGGGATGGGGGTTCTAGGCAGTCGATATTTAGAGCCCTGGTTGAAATTGATGGTAAACAATGGCGATCTAAAGCGCTTGCTTGTTTAATTGATGATTATATTGCTGAATATAGGTATCCAAGTAGTTTAATTTGGAACTTAAAAGAAATTGTCGATATTCTCTTTGAGGATAAAGATGTCCTGCCGGTTTGGAAGGAAATCAAAGAACATGCATACCAGCTAGACGCTTTTGAACAAGGTGCAGAGAAACCACCGACACTGTTAAATGACATTGGCGATAAGGAAGATGTCAGTTTACTCATTGAGTTTGCATTCGATATGCTTGATGTCGCCATTCCTGAATTAGGGAGTATGGCTCACCAAGCAATCGTTGAGTTCTCTAAAGTTGAAGATAATTGGCCTGAAATTCGCAATCGAATGGTTGATAGAATAGATAAAATTGGGCTATCACAGATAAAAATGATGTCTTTGCTAAGTAGCTTGGCGAATGATTTCAAGAGATTTGTTCTTCAGTTTGAAGGTGAAATATCTTCACTTTGTGCGTCGGAAGACTTTAGTGTGAGGATGATTGCCTTGGATTTGTCTAGCAGATTAGAAATCGAAGGTAGGCTACCTCCGGATGAGCGATCAAAGTTACCTTTGATATACGAAATGGAGTTACCAGAAATAAGTAATAAAAAGGAAGCTATTCCTTTTTCAGCTATCCGTCCAGGGGAAACATTTCCTGATGTTGATGATCCGATTGAGCTACTTAGACCTTTGATGACTGAAGCGAAGCTTGTGGCTGATATGTCAAACGTACCATTTGAGAATTTAGCCTACAGAGTTTCAGAGTTTATGAAAACTTTGATTCCAGAGAATGAATGGAATAAGCAGGCTGAGGAAATTTATAGAAGCTGGATGGAAGGCGTTGGGCTCAAGCTAACCTATCATAGGCTGAGACCAAAAGTGGCAAAGATTGCACTCTCTTATGTGGTATGCGAGTTGTTGGATGCAGGGCGAATACCTCCTCAAGGAATTGATCTTCTGCGAGATATCTTCAAACGTAGTGATGAATTGTTATTGGCGCTTGAGCCCGGTATTAGACCTGAGTGTATTTTTGTACCGAAGGCAAAAGATCGAGAGATATCTTATAAGCACGATGAATGGTTGGGAGATATTGAACAAGGTATTACACAATTTGTTGAGTGCATCGACAATGAAACACAAATTATTGGTGAACTTACGACCTGGAGCTGGTTAGATTGGGATTTACCGACGGAGGTTCGTATGTCTACA
>NZ_JBLBVL010000025.1:0-29580 GCF_047250365.1 Thaumasiovibrio clandestinus | reverse complement strand
CCTCCGACACTTAGTAGAATTTCTGTGGTAAGCGTATCAAATTCACTGCGGTAACCATAATATTGTTGCAATGCTTCATAGATGAGCTGCTCATTGGCAAGGATTGATGATTGTAGTTTTTTAAGCACTGCGACACGCTGCTGATAAGTTGGAGCAGGATTCTGGTTATAAGCACTTTTCATGACGGAAATGCGGCGTGATAGCTGAGTTGGAGATATATTTTCTGTAATTGACCTCTTATTTCTCTTTGACGTGAGCGAGAGTCGTTTTACAGCGCCAAGGAATCCATTATCGCTCAGTGGTTCTGAATTGGGGGGGCGTCGTGCATTGACAGTGTGGCCGCGCTTTATTAAACAGCACTATGCTATCTACGTAAAACCTGAAATGGAATGAGCGTTGAGTTTAAACTCTGAAGCTTGAACTAGGGCAGGTTAAAAGCGCCCCACAGCCGATGTTTGTGAGGCGTTCTACCTTGTTTGGTGTAAATAATGATTAGTTTGGAATAAATTGCAGTGCTGCTCATTGAGCAATGCAGATAATACTAGTAATTACGCCAATCAATAAAACTTGATTCAACGGGTATAAGGCGCCAATTTTGATCCGGCACCCCCAAGCGTTGATAGGTAAGTACTTCAGCCCCAGCCGTTGTCGATCCTCCAGCTACAGCCATCGTATAATTTTGATTTGAATTTTGTAATAACATCCCACCATTATCACCAGTTAATGTCCATTTTTGTGTTTTCTGAGTTCCACAGTTCCACAATAATACTCTCTTATTGCCAACTGATTTACCTTCAGGGTCCAAACAATATGACGGGTGATGTAATGCTCTTAATTGAAACTCATCACTATATAAGAATACTTGATGCTTATATCCGCCACCGCCGCATGGCCACTGTACGATAGATGTGCCATTACTTGTTCCAGCCCCAGACACATCGACACAAAGATTACTTTTTACATTCTGTATCATAAAGTGGGTAGGCATTGAGTTCCGTTTGCCATTGAGAGGAATCTTATTTCCATGAGTACTTGATGTTTCACGGCTGATCATTGTTGCCCCCCAGCCGACGGCTTGCATCATCTTATCATAGGGATTAAACGCATTCTCGTCCCCCGACCAAATTGCCATTAACTGATTGTTTTTGCTGGCTTCTGCTGCCAGCGTGGCCCAGAACTTCCCATCGCTGGTATTACCACAAATAACCCACTTATTATTATGCGAATACGAGCCGCCGCTAAATCCATTAGCATAATTATTCGCGCTAAAGTGCTCAGGAGCTGTTGCCTCAGGGCAGATAAATAGCGGCATGTTATCGCCCCCGACAGTGTCAATCATCCTTGATTGAGTCTGATTCTTCGACCCAATTGGTCCGGCAAGCCCAAATACAATAATTTTCCCTCTTAGCTGCCCTAATTCTGGCCAGCCAGTATTCTTAACGCCTTCACGTAAGCTTGCATATCCAGTGTAGCTTTTAAGGTTCTTGGGCTTATATAGCTTACTCCCAATCACAGATTCAATATTAGACACCATTAGTCGATGGGCCCTATCATTCCACATAGGCGATATAACGAAATCTTTCATATCCAGTTGAAGTGTTATCACATCATGATTTGGATTGCTGTCACTCCAGACTTTTATATCCTTTAAACAGTCAATAAACTCTTTACTACCACTACATTTGTTGCTCTTTGGGTTTGTATAGCTATGAGATACATATATTGTTTCATAGCCAGGTTTAGGGAATACATCTAGTTCTATTGCACGGTATCCTTTATTCAATGCGTCACCCAAAGATGAAAATTTACTATTCTCAAACGTATTATGTGGCCGAGACCAATAAGCGTCATTGTATTTAACGGTATCGTTTAATCCTTCAGCATACCAATTCCATGCCGCCAGTGCTTGTGGTGACATTGTTATAATCATGGCAAGTATCATTACAATAATAGTATTTGGCCAAGTTTGCGTTTTCATTCTTCCTCCTGAATTAATATAGAACGCGAATGAAATATTAATAAGAGAATGATTGCATTTTGGTGACCGTAAAATTAAACCTGACCAGCATTCATACAAAGCAGGAGGTATAACCTCGTTAGAGTCTGGTCACTGTTAGGTCACATTTCCGTCACGAAATTCACATCTTTTGAATTTATATTGGTTGGCATTGAATTGAACGCACGTGCAAATAAACTTACATACAAGGACATTCGTTATGTTTAAACGAACACTCGTAGCGGCAGCACTTCTCAGTATATCAATGACATCAATAGCATCAGAATTAGTCATCGCAGGTCGTGATAGCAGCTACGGACAAGCACTTCAGCACATTGTGAATGAGTACAAGAAAGAAAACACTGACGCTAACATCACGCTTGTTCAACGGCCGAGCAGCGGCCTGTACGAAAGTATTGTGCTGTCTATGCGCGAGAAAACAGGCAACTATGATATTGTTTTGATGGATGACACTTGGGCGCCTGAATTTCTAACCAATAATTGGTTAGCTCCTCTTTCTAAAGCCATTGAAGACCCTGACTTTGTAAAAGCTCCCTTTGATATCGGTCGTTACCCTGATGCAACAGGCAATGCCTATGCCATTCCGATGGTTGGCAACGTGGCGATGTTTGCTTGGAACAAAGCGGTATTCAGTCAACATGGTTTGTCAAAACCACAAACATGGTCAGATGTACTATTTGCAGCTGCCAAGATAGACAAGGATACAAATAAAAGCGGGTTGGTTTTCCGTGGCGTGAAAGGCAACCCTATCGTCACAGGCTTCTTACCGATTTTATGGGGTTATGGTGCTGACGTCGTTGATGGTGAGGGTAATGCGACGCTCAATACGCCAGAAGCGATACAAGCACTAGAGGCCTTTTTAGCAATGAAGCAATACGCACCTCGTGGTGTTGATGTTTACAACGCCGATGAAGTGCGTAACTCCCTGCAAAAAGGCACAGCTGCAATGGCGATTGAAGTGTGGCCAGCTTGGGTTCCTAACTTGGACAACCCTGAGTTATCAACAGTCGTCGGTGATATGGACATTATGGCGCCACCAGCAGAAGTCGGCTCACCGTCACCGATGCTCGGTATCTGGCAACTTGCCGTACCTGCCGACTCTGCCAATAAGCAGGCAGCCGAGAACTTTATCGCCTTTGCTACCAGCCCCGCGATTCAAAAAACATTAGCCCTTGATTATGGTATGCCACCGACGCGTCAAAGTGTGTATCTTGATGATGCGGTAACCGCTAAATACCGATGGTACCCGCAACAGGTTGAAGCGCTAAAAACAGGCAAAGCTCGCCCTCGCATTCAAAACTGGGCCGAAGTAGAAAGTATCTTAGGTGATTTTTTACAAATGGCGATGATGGGGCAAATGACAGCAGAACAAGCACTGAAACAGGCTCAACGCCGTATCAGCCGTACTATCAAAGTATAGGTAGCATCGTTCAGTTACTGAATCGGTAGTAAATCAACCATTCGCTATTAAAACGGGCTCTGGCAAACACATTGCTGTGTGTCAGAGCCGATATCAGGTTTTACTATGCTATTTGAAAATCGTAAACAACTGACGTTGCTGCTATCACCAGCGTTGATTCTTTTAGGTTTGTTGACACTGTACCCCATCGCGACCGTATTAATTAATGCATTCAGCGATGTTGACTATGTGAATAAACAATATCAATTTGTTGGTTTGGCCAATTTTATTGAATTATTCGATGACTTCTTTTTTGTCAGTGCCATAAAAAATACCTTCGTTTTCACAATTGTCGCCTCAACCGCTCAAGTATTATTAGGCTTATGGCTGGCGCTACTATTTAATCGTCAATTCCCTGGGCGCCGTTTTGCTCTACCCATTATTATCTACCCAATGATGCTGTCTACTTTGGTTTGTTCCTCTATTTGGCGATCTTGGTATCACTACGATTTTGGCTTACTAAATAGTGTCCTTGTAAAAATAGGCCTACCTGCGATGGAATGGCTATTCGACCCCAATCTTGCGCTCTACGCCATTGCATTAGTCGACACTTGGCAATGGACCCCTATGGCCTTTCTGATCATTCTTGCGGGTTTGCAGTCTATTCCTAAGGATATTCACGAAGCGGCAATGGTTGATGGTGCGAAAGGGTTACGCTCCTTTGCTTACGTCACATTTCCTTTAATTCAAAAACAACTAATGCTGGCTATGCTGCTCCGCTCTATTGATACCTTCAAGTTGTTCGACAAGGTCTATGTCATGACTGGCGGCGGACCAGGTAATGCCACAGAGACTCTGTCGATGTTTGTTTATAAATATGGCTTTCGTTTTTTTGACTTGGGAATGGCAAGCGCTGCAGCTTTAGTTATGCTCACGATCTCTATTGTCATGACCGTGTTCTACGCAAAAAAAGCTGTAGGGAGTAAAAAGTAATGCCTCGCTATTTGCATCTTTTCCTCGTTTACTTGGCCGTTGGCCTGTTCATGTTGCCCATTATTTGGATGTTTGGTACCGCCTTTAAACCCGAAAATGAAATCCTAATGGCTAGCACTCAACTTTTCCCAAGTGAAATTAGTTTTGAATCCTTTTCAAATTTATGGGGAGGGAACGTCATAACTCTCGTCGTAAACACTGTCGTCATTGCGCTATGTGCAACTGCAGTCTCTTTAACGATCGCCTTTTTCTCTGCTTATGGATTAGTACGCTATTCGTTTCCAGCAAAGCTCGATAGCGTATTTTTATTATTGGTTTTAGTTATCAAAATGATGCCACCTATTGTGGTTGCAATCCCGCTGTATTCACTCATGAACCAAATCGGCCTGCTCAACAGTAAGCTGGGACTGATTTTGTCGTATCAGGTTTATACATTGCCATTCTGTATCTGGATGCTGCTTGGTTTTATTCGTGACATTCCACTCGAAATAGAAGAAGCGGGCTCTATGGATGGTGCGCACCTGTTCAAGCGATTGGCCTATATTGTCTTTCCGCTATGTGCTCCTGGTTTGGTCGCAACGGCAATTTTTTCGATCATCTTAGGTTGGAACGAGTTTTTGTTCTCACTGCTATTTATCCACACACCGGATAAATTCACTATTCCTTTATTCATCTCAAATTTCATGACCGAAGATGGCACAGCATGGGGGGAGCTAATGTCGGTTGGCATCATTTCATCGCTACCAATGCTTGCACTGGCAGGTTATATGCAGAAGTTTCTTCTACGTGGTTTCTCTATGGGGCTTAAATAATGACTAAGTTAACAATTAAAAATCTTTCGAAAGCCTACGGCGGCCATGTTGTCATGCCTAATATTAATTTGACCATCAATAACGGTGAGTTTGTCGTATTTGTCGGTCCTTCAGGCTGTGGAAAATCAACACTGTTAAGAATGATAGCGGGCCTTGAGTCAGTTACTAAAGGTGATATTTCGCTCAACGGAAGAAGGCTAAATCATGTTCACCCTTCAGAGCGTGAAGTCGCAATGGTTTTTCAGTCTTATGCGCTTTACCCACACATGGCAGTGAGAAAGAACATGGCCTTTCCACTAAAGATGGCTGGTATGAATAAAAGCGTTATTGATCACAAAGTTGCAGAAACCGCCAAGAACCTTCAGCTTGAACCTTACCTCGAGCGCTTACCGGGTGCGCTATCTGGCGGGCAGCGACAGCGCGTTGCTATTGGGCGAGCCATTGTTCGCGACCCGGAACTCTTTTTGTTTGATGAGCCCCTATCAAACCTAGATGCTAAGTTACGGGGTGAAATGCGTATTTATCTAAAGCAACTCCACCAGCAGCTTAATTCAACAATGATTTATGTTACCCACGATCAAGTTGAAGCAATGACACTGGCAGATCGCATCGTTGTATTAAACCAAGGGAACATTGAGCAAATTGGTACGCCAGAAGAATTATATTTATGGCCCAAAAATCGCTTCGTTGCTTCGTTCATTGGCACGCCAGTAATGAACTTTCTAGAAGGTACAAATCAAAACCAATTATTCCATATTGGGCTATTTAACAGTACAAATACGATTGCTTACAACGGCCCGATAACACTGGGGGTTCGACCAAATCAAGTCGCGGTCGACCATGTTCATTTTGATGCAAAAATGTCTGTTGAGGTTATTGAACCACTCGGTCATGCACGCCTGTATTATGGCTATATTGCTGGGCAGAAATTTACCATCGAGTCGCAAGAGCTCTTTAAGGTTGGCGACGAGATCCCAATTAGCTTATCGCAATCAACTCAACATTGGTTTGATGTTAATGATCATCGTATAGACAACGCAAGCGAGGCGTTAAATGCTGCTTAATATGCTTGGCTGTGGAGACGCCTATGACAGCGAAAACACCAATGCCTCAATGCTGGTTACGCAAGACAACTTCACCTTATTAATTGACTGTGGGCCAACGGTTCCACAGGCTTTTTTTGCTGAAGTCATCGCCGGATGTACCGACAAACACGTTGATGAGGCAGGGGCGCATAAGCCTTGTATGAATGAAGATACCATTGACGCGATTTACCTGACCCATGCCCACCCAGACCATTGCCTAGGGCTAACAACCCTTATTAATTGGATGAATGCCAAAGGCAGAACGAAGCCACTTGCCATTATTGGCCAAGCAACACAGTGGTCTGTTTTTGAATCGTTATTACTGTTTGCCAGTTGGCCACAAGCCAGCCTTAGTTTTGAATGTAAATGGATGGATTCACTCACAATCACTGATATTGGCCCATGGTCGGCACAAACAAGCCCTACTCTGCATGCTGTTAGCAATCTCAGTCTTTATCTTAGCAATGATCGACATGCTTTCTTTTATTCAGGAGATGGGCGATTGACTTCGGAAGGCGAAGCGCTAGCGATTCAAGCAGACATTGTTTTTCTTGAGTGTGAATACCTACTCTCACATGAGAGCCACGGTGCTTGGCAAGATATTTGTCGACTCCCACTTCTTACTAAGACGCATTGCTTTCTTTACCATATAGATCCGCAATGTCGCGCTAAACTTAAGCTCCAATGTCAATCGAAGCCAAATATCTCTGTCGCGAATGACGGTCTTCGCCTTTCTTTAGCATCCCACCTTCACGGGAAATATTGATAAAACAACTTTAAAGTTGTTATTGGGTCTCTGTACAACTAACATGTTGTTAATGAGGTTTCGAACAACTTGTAGGTTGTTTGGTGGGGAGAATGAAAAGCTTAGAAGAAATTGCAACCTTGCTCACTGAGCAGCGCAGAAAACTCGGTATCGAGCAAAAAGGCATGTACATGCGGATTGGTATGAAGCAGCAGCAATATCAGCGCATTGAAGCGGGCAGTGATGTTAAGTTGTCGACCTTGCTGAGAGTACTGGAAGGCCTTGATTTGGAACTCTCTATTTCTCCTAAGGGAAGAAAAGAGCTGCCAGTTTCAGCAGATAGTGCTTTTCAACACAATCCCCAGAAAAGAGATGAACTGCAAGACGATGTTGATGATCTCGGTTTTTGGTTTGGCTCTGAGGACAAATGATGACTAAGTAGATGGAAATGGTTGAAGGTCTTAATATTCAACTGCATGATATCGATGTCGCGGTTATTGCTCATTATGTTGGTGGAAAAAACATTCTGACTTTCAATCCTTGCCTATCTTGGTTCCAATTTGCCGGGAGCCATTATCGCCCGGCCAATAAAAGCAGGGGACTTACCTGATTGGGCGTTAGAGCAACGTCTGTCGACAGAGCCTCAACAGATTGATGTTAAGCATGCCGATACGAAGTTTTCATTGGCTGGTGTACAGATGAAGTTCTCGTCGTCTCACGTGGATGGCCGTTACCATATCGATCAGGAAATCTCTGCGGATATGTGGATTGTCAAAACACCATCGACGGTTCACAAAGGTGTACCTGTCAATGAGTATACCTGTATGAAGCTGGCTGAAGCCGCTGGGGCAGACATTCCGGAAGTACGACTGATCGAACTTAGCGAACTGGAAGGGTTACCAAGCATCCGACTGCCTGATGAGCAGTACGCCTACGGTATCAAGCGGTTTGATCGCAGTAACGCTGATCGTATTCATACTGAGGACTTTGCACAAGTTTTTGGCCTCTATCCCTCAGACAAGTATCAAAAAGTCAATTATGAGCAACTTGGTAATGCGCTTTATCGAACAAGCGCAGAGCGACTGAAGGATATTCAACAAATGGCAAGAAGACTGCTTATCAATATCTTGTTAGGCAATGGTGACGCCCACTTGAAAAATTGGACGCTTATCTATGGGGATAAGCAATCTCCTCGTTTATCCCCGTTGTATGACGTGGTATTTACCTCACCATATATCGAGCACGACAGCCTTGCTCTGAACATGGTAGGTACTAAGCAGTGGTTTGAAATTACGATGGATCATTTCGAAACATGGGCAGCCAAAGTGGGGGCTCCGTGGGTTGCTATCAAGCCTCATTTACTGGATGTGATGAGCATAGCCCGAGAGCAGTGGCCTAAGTTGTTGGAAGAGCTTCCGATGATGGATGAGCAAAAAGTAGCCTTGAAGCAGTATTGGCGTTCGCTAAATGCAGACTTTGTGATTTAAAAGTATGGCGGTAAACGATGATTAAGCGATTAGAATTAGTAGTTTATTCACTAGATTGAGCTGCAGAGTATTTTCGAAGATGAAAGCCCAGCTTTACTGAGGAATAGATAGCGCATGTTTTAGTACCTGATGTCAGTACCAAACAGCCAATTTATAGAATGTATAAATACAAAAAGGGCGATAACTCAATGAGTTACCGCCCTTTCCAAACGTTTGGTGGAGCTGGCGGGAGTTGAACCCGCGTCCAAAATCAGTCTAACCAATGGCGCTACATGCTTAGTTTGTCTTTAATCTCGTTAGTGCACTGCGAACAAACACGCCATGCAAAAACATACCAGAATTATAATTCACGGTTCACCTCTCTAGCCAAAGGTTCCCTCGCTATCTTGTTTGGGTTTGAACCCCTGTTATTCCCCGTCTTACAAGCGGAAGCTAGGGCAGGAGCGCTCTCAGCAGGGTATTAAGCTGCTAGTGCGTAGTTTTCGTCGTTTGCGACTATTTTTTTGCGGCTTTTTACGTGGCCAACCGCCCCACGGCATGCTCCACAAGCCTTCGTGATCCTGTCGAATCCTGAATCAGCCCCAGAGTTCTTTAGATGCTAACAGAAAAAATGCGTGCGTCAATCTATTTAGAGGTCTTTGCTCGCATTTGGTGCACTTTTGAGCATATCAACGTTGTTTCTTAATTATCCGTAGTGAGAAAATTATAACATCAAGTGATTAAATATTAAACGCTACTATTGTCTTAGTGATTTGAGTTATTTAATGGAATGTGAAAAACATTACCCGCAGCAAGTAATAGCGGTTTGTTATATGGATAATTTGTAATTGACATTTTCTTGACATGCGAATTGGGTGTTTTTATTAGGGAGGCAATTGAAATAATTGATTATTTAATGGTGATAAATTACTCTTTGTCTGATTTATTACTTTCTATATTTGGCTAGGGATAACATGTCATTACCTCAACAAAGCGAAGTCGTTTCGTTAGGTGCTCTTTACGATGTGATAAGTAAGCACGCAGAGGGCATCAAGCATAAAGTCAATCGCGAAGAATCTATTCGTGTACTTATTGAGAATGTTAATCGTCAATCTTTTGAACTAACTAACAGCTATAAGGAATTAAAGCGCTTTGCTATTTCTAATGACGAAATCACGTTGGAAAAAGCAAATAGCAGAATAAGTGCTCTCGAACGTTGCGCCGCTAAAATGCCAGCAGATTTGAATAAAATCGACAAGATTCACATGCTGGCTGAGGAGGATATTGGTAAAGATATTTTCAATGAGATAAGAGTACATCATCGAGATATTGCTGATATCAATAATGCAGAATTAGATAGCTTTGAGCGGTTGAGTGAGATAGCAGATTCACTGTCTAATTTTAGCCGAGAAGCCCAACGAGCGTTCGATGCTATTGAAGCCGGTATTGCTAAAGATGATGCCGAGTTAGCACGTATCGCTGGGCGCCGTAAAGGTATTATGGCCACACTCGCCGCCAGCTTGATGATGGCGGCTTTCTTTTTTCACCACTTTGCTATGTACGCCTAAGGAGCACTTTTTATGAGCAATACCCACAAGAAGAGTGCACAAGAAAGCCTGTTGAGCTTTCTTGAAAAAGAGTCGCGTAAGTTATCTGGTATTGAAAAGCACATTAATGATGCTCAGCAAGCTTGCTCTAATCTCGTTAAACGAGTCGAGGAAGTATTTTCAGAATCATTGTCGAAAACAAAGATAGAAAAGTTGGCACATTATCAGGCTATTTGTGATGTGGCGAAGCGTGTGTTGCCTATTTATCACCCAAACTTGAATGCATTTGACTTTTCTGAGTTTAAGTTTGATGCCTTGCATATTCCAGAACAAATCACGACGGCTTATCAGGCGTTAGATGATAATGGTAAGCCGGTTTATTTGCCGCTATCGCATGAATTCATGTCGACTGAAAGTAGTTTTTATTATGACGTCGATGACAACACACAAGAAGAAAAACTCTATTTAATGCATAACATGGTTATGCGACTAAATATGATGTTGCCAAATGTATCGCAATTTTGTCTGTTAGACCCAGCTCGGATGGGCGAAAGCTTCCCTTACTTTAAGCAAATTCCATTTAAGCGCCCGCTAGGTCATGACGTCGCAAATGTACTTGATGAAGTTTTGAACGATATTAAGCGTATTAAGGAAAACTATCTTGATAACCGCACTAAGCGTCTGCAAGACGTTGATGAGGATATTCGAGGTAACGAAAAGTTTGAGTTTATTTTTGCTGCTAACTTCCCGAAAGGTTACGACCGTCGCTCGATTGAGCTTTTGGCTAAAATTGCCAATGCAGGACCAACGGCTGGCAAGTATGTGGTTATTCAGCGCAATACCTCGGTTGAACTGCCTAGCGGTGTGTCGATGGACGCATTTGATCGCCTAATTGATATTGGCGCAGCAAACGTTGAGCAATGTGTACCTGGCGTTGCGATCTCGCCTTTGTCTAACTCGCTTTTAAGTGATGAGACCATCAACACCATTTTGGACACGGTAGCTAAGGCGAAGCCTAAAGAGAGTAAGCTCGAGTTTACCGATGTCACCAATACTGACTCTACGTCATGGTGGCAGAAAAAATCTGACTATGAAATCCGTGTCGCGATTGGTGGTTCTGGTGCGAAAAAAGATGACCTCGAACTCTGGTTTGGTGAGAGTAATGGACGTCAGATTTGTGCCCACGGCATGTTGGGGGCAATGACTGGTGCCGGTAAGTCGAATCTTTATCATGCGATGATTTTAGGATTGGCGTGTAGCTACAGCCCAGATGAGCTGCAACTATACCTAATCGATGGTAAGCAAGGGGTTGAGTTTAAGTGCTACCCAAGCCTACCACATGCGAAAGTCGTGTCGCTAAATACCTCACCTGATCTGTCTCGTAGCGTACTTAACGAGTTGGTTGATGAGATGATCCGTCGTAATGAGATGTTTAAGCGCTTGGGTTTCGATAATCTGCGTGATTACCGTTTAGCTGGCTCTCCAGAAGGTGCCTTGCCACGATTGCTACTGGTTGTTGATGAGTACCAAACGTTGTTTGAAGACGATCGTGATGGCGTTGGCTCTGAATTGATGGATAAACTGGCCACTCAAGGTCGAAGTGCGGGCGTGCACATGTTTGTTGGCTCGCAGCGCTTTGGTGCGGCGGGTATGCAAAACCAGCAGAGTATCTTTGGTAATATTCACCTGCGTGTTGGTATGCAGATGAGTGACGCTGATGTGACCGCTTTGCAAGAGTTTGGCCCGAACGGCAAGCGATTGCTACGTGCCTGTAAGGAGGCGGGGCAGGTGGTGATCAATGACTCGGCGGCAAATGACGATAAAAACCGCGCTGGTCGTGTGACCTATCTTTCAGATGAGTTGCGTGCTTCGTTGATTGATCAACTTGCAGAAAAGTGGGAACAAGAAAAAACGCTGGCCAGTTCGCATAAATCTATCTTGTTAGACGGCACAGGGCAGCCAAGTCTGGTTGATAACCCACAACTTAACCACCTGTTTGCGCATTACAACCAACGCCCAACGGATGAAGAGCGCATGCAAATGGCCAACCGTCCACAGTATTTGGCTGGTTTGGGTGACGATGAATGGTATCCGGTTGAGAAGCCAAGCGCGTACTGGTTGGGTCGTGAAATGAATATTCACGGTCAGGCGAACGTGACCTTCCGTCGTCGTCCAAATGAGCACATGTTGTTTGTCGGCGACGCGAATGAGCCACGCTTAGGCATGTTGAGTAACATGCTGGTGCAACTGAATATTAACCACGCAGCTGATCAGTTCGAGCTTTACCTGCTCGATCGCAGCATTAAAGGCTCACCGTGGAACGGTATTTTGTCTCGCGCTACCGAGAACTGTGTGAATGGCGCTGTGCATTACAACGAGCAGTTCAATACCTTTGCTGAAAATCTGCACGCTATCGGTGAGGAGTATGAGCGTCGTCGTAGCATGGATGAAGAGCAAATGCTCTCTCAGCCTAGTATCTACGTGATGGTAAGCGATGCGCAGCGTGTTAATGAGTTGCAACAGCAGAACGGCCGATTTGGCGTTAAAGAGCATGGCGAAGTGGGCGGCATTATCCGCGAGTTGCTTGAAGGCGGTGCGGAATATGGCATTCACCTGATTATGTCGTTTGATAACGTACGCTCGTTAATGAAAGCATTTGATCGCCGCGACGTTGATCTCTTTAAGCACAAGGTGGTCCTGCAGATGTCCGAAGACGATAGCTTCGCACTAATTAAGTCTCGCCATGCCGCTAATTTGCAGCAGGTGACTAAGGTGCCAGTTTATGCGTTGTACGTGAACCAAACCTTGAATAAGCCCGTGAAGTTCAAGCCTTATTGTTACAGCAGTGTTGAAGTGCAGCAGCAAGAGCTAGATGTGTTGCGATCAAAGATTGGTGCGTGGGGGTAATAGCGCATGTCTATGAATGACGTAGAGCATGCGCTGCAACACTTTGTGAAAAATTTGGATGACTTCATTGAAGTCATCCAGGTGCAACACAAGCGCGTAATGCACAACCTTGAAGAAGCCGACGGCCTATTTGATGAGGCGCTGCAAGCACAGTTGAAAGATATCGTCGCAGACTTAGAAAAGTACTATAGCGGTATTGCTCACCTTGTGGCCCCAGCGATAAGTGAAGGGCTAACCACTCGTTTGCGCATTTTAAGGAGTTACCTTTATGAATGATCAGCAACGACTTGGTGCAGCAGAGAAGCTTGATATCGCACTGCAAAAATCGCTCAGCACGGTAACAGAGGCGGAAAAAAATCTTCTTACCGCTTGGCTCAATTTGTCAGAGCATTATGCGGGGCTGGGTGCTGAAGAGACCGAGCAGGCGTATCGTCAGCTCAGCGTCAATATCGAGCAGTACAAAGAAGGGGTTGAGCGTCTGCTGGTGATGACAGGATCAGTGCAGCAGGAGCTCAATGCGAGTACTCAATTTAAAGAGGTGAGCGATGCAACCTAGATGGCTTATCTCTTTGCTTGATGATTACGGTTATCAAGGTCACTACTATACCGCCAATGCCGATGATGTGGTGGGGGATACTCAGTACACCGAAACGTTAGGGGTTGAGCACAGCCAGCGTCTAAATAACGACTATTTAGCCTGTAAGCACTTTCTAGAAAACTTGCAGTCTGATCAAAAGCGTCGTCACTACGAGCATGAAAAGCATGAAGCGCAAACGCAAACCACGCTAAATGCCAATGCTAAGTTGCTTGAAAAGACGGAAGCGCAAGTGGATGAAATTGGCGCCGAGCTTACCGAATGGCATCGTCAGTTCAAACTCGCTTGTGACTGGGAGGCTCGGGCACACCGTCGAGTTGATGCCGCGCGAAACGCGCTAAGTGTCGCTCAAGCCGAGTTAGCCCGAGCGGAATCCGAAGTGGCGCAATGTCAGGCAGCTTACAACGCGGCGCGAAGTCGAACCATCTCGGTGTACGCGGGTAAAGATAGCAATGGCAATGCTACTTATCGACAAGAGCAGAATCCGGCAACGACTGAACTTAGTGCGTTGAATGCGGCGGAATCTGTGCGCAGCCGAGCCAGCTCTGTGGTAATGAGTTGTCAGGCTGAACTTAATGGTGCCCTTGCTGACTTGAGCCGCGCAGAGCGACAAAAGTCGGGCAGTCAACGTGCGATTGATGATTGTGAATCAGCATTAAAGGTGGGCTCGGACAGTGTGCGTACCGCTGAGATCGCCATGTCGCATGGCAAAACGGCCAGTACGGTCTTAAACCAAAAGGCTGGGGTTATAAGTGAAATCGACACGTTGTTAGAGAGCATGGATGAATGCTTAGAGCGACAACTGGCATGTGTCACACAGTTGCGTGCGGTGAATGACAATGCACAGGTGACTATCCGCACGGTAGAGCAAGCGCGGGGCGATTTTGTCTATCAGATGCACAATTTGACTCATGCAATTGCAGAAAAAACTGAGCTGCTGAATGTGTTCGATCAACCAATATTTGTGGGGTTGTAATGCAAAGAACCTTTGAACCCGATTTTTATTATCGCGCTCATTGTGATTTGAGTGACAGGCAACAAAGCTTGTTTCGGATGTTGATCTCGTATCAAGAGCACAGCGAAACCTTAGCGAGTCAGTGGAAAGATGACGCTTGTCGCGCCGTGACACAGCGCAATGTGGAGCCGACGCAGGCCGCTTTTGGCGAGTTTAATCGCCAGCTCAGTCAGTATTTAGAATACAGTGACGAGCGTAGTCAATCGCTGCATCACATGCGAGAGTTGATTGATGAGCAGTTGCAACTGGCACAGCGAGTCGAAAATTCGGCAATGCTGGCGAGTGAGCATACTGAAGGTCATCAAAAGTCGATCCGTCACTGTCAAAATGAACAACATCACAGTGAAGAGCAGTTGAATCAAGCAATATCCAAGCTGACTCAAGCTGGTCAACATGTCAACAAGCTATAGCGCTTGAAAGAATTTTTTAGGAGATAAGAGTGACAACTAAATTTCGATTTTCATTTTTCTTAGTCTACGCCGTTGTGTTGTGGGGTTTTACGCACGCTTTTGGTTGGACATTTCGTGATCAATTTTCATTCATCAATTTAGACTCGTTCTCGCTTCACCCTGAGTTTTTCTGGATACTGTCGCGAGGCTTTGTCTTCCCTTACGAACGCGTATTTATCATCGTGATGTTTGCGCTGGTTATCGTGTATGGTTTGCGTTGTCTGTTTTGCTCTTATGCCGCGCCACAAGCGGTTCCAATCAAGAAACTGCATCGCATCTGTATGATGTTGGGACTGTTTCTGCTTGTGTCGATGGGAATGCACTACTTTGACACTTGGCGTGCTAGCATTTTTGACTACTTTAGCTTGATTAACGCTGCTTGCATTTTAGGGCCTTTGCTGTTGCGTTTTATGTCTAACGGCTACAGTCAAGCCAATAGCTAGTTAGCAATAAACAGAAAAACGGCAGCGCAATGAAAGTTGGCTGCCGTTTTTGTTGAACTGCATGGCTTAAAACCTGCTAGCGAAGGCTACCCTTCATAATACGTGCCTTATCGCGCGCCCAATCTTTACTCTTCTCATCGGCACGCTTGTCGTGCAGCTTTTTGCCTCGCGCGGTACCGATTTTTAGTTTCACCCAAGACGCTTTCCAGTACATAGAGAGGGCAACAATGGTTTGCCCATCACGGTTTACTGCACCAGTGAGGCGGTCGATCTCTTTACGGTTTAAGAGCAGTTTGCGTACGCGAGTTGGATCGGCAACAACGTGAGTGGACGTCGCCGTTAGTGGTGTGATCGTCATTCCTGAAATGAAGGCTTCACCGTTACGCAAAAAAACGTAACTTTCGGTGAGGTTTACTTTACCATTTCGGATCGCTTTAACTTCCCAACCTTGCAGCTCCAAGCCTGCTTCGTACTCATCTTGAATTGCAAATTCATGACGTGCCGAGCGGTTTTTCGCAATGGTGTTGTCGGTTGGCTTTTTAGATTTATTCGGTTTCTTTGCCATTTTTTCCTGTCCCAGATGGTCTGGTCGATGTAAGCACCGTGTGATACTTACTAATGTATCTGCCCGTTTGGGCTAAGAGTCGAGTAATGTTATCATCGTGATGCCGGTTGTCATAGCTTTGTCATCAAAGTGGTGATGCTGGCCCGTGTTTGACATAAGGAGTGTGTATGCCGCAAATTAGTCGTACTGCATTGGTGCCGTTCAGCGCTCAGCAGATGTTTGAACTTGTAAACAATGTGGCTGCTTATCCTGAGTTTTTGCCTGGTTGTGTCGGCAGTACTGTTCATGAGCAGTCAGAAGCGCATATGAGAGCCTCGGTCGATGTGGCGAAGGCTGGCGTGTGTAAAACCTTTACCACTTACAATGTGCTCAATCGCTTTCAACGCATTGAGATGCAGCTGGTTGAAGGGCCATTCAAAAAATTGGTAGGGGGCTGGCAGTTTACTGAGCTGGATGCGCAGGCATGTAAGGTTGAGTTGCAGCTAGAGTTTGAATTTACTAATCGGTTGGTAGAGATGGCATTTGGTCAGGTGTTTAAAGAGTTAACCGGAAACATGGTACAGGCATTTACCCAGCGAGCGAAAAAGGTTTATGAATTCTGAAGAGATGATCCATGTAGAAGTAGTGTATGCGTTGCCTGATGTGCAGCGTGTGATCAAGGTGGCGGCAAAGCCGGATAGCAGTGTGGAGCAAATCATTCGTCAGTCTGGAATATTGGTGATGTATCCCGAGATCGATTTGGCGAAGAATAAAATCGGGATTTATAGTCGTAATGTAAAGCTTGACGCGACGGTACGTGAGGGAGATCGTATCGAGGTTTATCGCCCACTCATTGCTGACCCGCGCGAAATTCGTCGCCAGCGAGCAGAAAAAGCCAAGTTGACTGAAAAAAAGGCATAGCGGTTAGATGTGCCTGCCGCTCGAGCTTTAGTTGGCGTGAAAGTGATAAAAAATAATCACCCCTGGCTCACATGAGTTGGGGGTGATTTTATTTAACGAGCCATTAACTAACAGGAGTGTAGAAGTTGCTGTCTGGAGTGTAATCACCGTAATAGCCCAGCAGTTTGCCTTGGTTATCAAATTCGAGAATCAAGTTCTTTTGCACTGTTTCACCGTGTGCTGGCTGGTGATGGTAAATATAATACCAAGTATTAGGCGCGTGAGACTCGACGATCATTGGTGAACCCAACACAAAGCGCACCTGTTCGCCGCTCATGCCTGCACGCAGCTTGGTGATGTCTTGTTCGACAATATAGTTACCCTGATTGATGTCGATGCGATATACCAGATTGTCGAGCATAGAGCAGCCACTCAATACTCCGGTAATAAGGGCCATTACGGCAAATTTCTTGATAGCCACGGTTGTTCTAATCCACCTTTTCCATAGTCGATAACGCCGTTTTTCAGCCTCTTAGGCCGGGCGCTTTTAAGTAGCGTAATATAGTGATGCTGATAATAGCGCATATTCGCTGCAATTGGCACCAGTATGCTGTTAGCTATGACTGTAGATTGTTCACTGAGTTCGCAATTTTTCTGAATAAATCGTCCTTAGGCGGCAATCAGTAGTTCTTTGGCGTTAGCTAACGTGGTTGCTGTGATTTCGCTGCCTCCGAGTAAACGTGCAAGTTCGCCAATGCGTGCTTCTGTATCGAGTAGGCGCATTTGTGTTTCGGTTTGCCCCTTGCTGGTTTTTTTAGCAACAAACATCTGCTGATGACCGCAACCTGCAACCTGAGGTAAATGGGTAACACACATCACTTGGGTTGAGTTGCCCAGCTGGCGCAGCAGCTTACCCACGATGGCGGCGGTTGGGCCACTGATTCCCACATCCACTTCATCAAAAATCAAGCTAGGTGTATCAACTTTCTGAGCGGTAATAACTTGGATTGCCAGAGAGATACGCGATAATTCGCCGCCTGATGCGACTTTTGCTAGGGGTGATAGTGGCTGACCGGGGTTGGTTGACACCAAGAAGTCGACTTTGTCATAACCACGCGGTGTGAGTTGTTGTTCGCTAGGCGCAACGTCAATACAGAACTGGCCATTCTCCATACTAAGTTCGTGCATACTGGCCGAGATTTTTTTATTGAGTTCTTTGGCATAACGTTGACGGCTTTTGCTTAATTTTTCACAAGCGTGTAGGTAGTGCTGTTTTAGTGCTTCTACTTCTTGTCGTAGTTCATCGAGCTTTTCATCACTGCAATCGAGTGAAGCGAGCTCTGCGAGTAGCTCCTGATGTTTATTATATAACCCTTCGGGTTGAACATAGTGCTTACGCGCCAACGACATGATTTTGCCTAATCGCTCATCCAGATGATGGAAGCGTTCGGGATCCATCTCCATGCTATCCATGTAGTTGCGCAGCTCACTGCTGGCTTCTTGTACTTGAATAATCGATTCTTCAATCATTGGAGAGAGGTGTTGAAGCTGCGGATCTAACTCGCTCAGCTCTTGCATTTTTTGGCTGGCACTTTGCAGTAATTGCAAGGCATTAACGTCTTCACCGTCATAGAGGATATCGAGAGTTAGTTGGCTATTGGCAGCCAGTTCGCTGCTGTTAGATAAGCGTTTATGTTCATCTTCAATAAGGGCAAATTCGCCGTCGCTTAAACCAAGTTCGTCGAGTTCTTTTACTTGATACTCGAGTAGTTGCTTTTGTGCTTGGTTGTTAGCGCGGTTTTTAATCAGCGTATTAAGGTTGTTTTGTGCCTGACGCCAGATTTGATAGTGCTGGGTGGTCTGTTCTATCAGGTTAATATGACCTGCGTACTGGTCGAGCATGTCGATTTGATGTTCGGGTTTTAAAAGTTGCTGGTGCGCATGCTGACCATGGATGTTGATTAACAGTTGCCCGAGTGCTCGTTGCTGAGAGGCAGGGACTGGACTGCCATTAATAAAGCCACGTGACCGCCCTTCTTTAGTAATGACACGGCGCAAAATACACTCATCGCCATCGGCCAGTTCGTTATTCTCTAACCAACGCTTTGCTGCGAGATTATTATCCAATGAAAAAGTGGCATTAATTTCCGCTTTGTTTTCTTCGGGCCGTACCATGCTGGCTTCGGCACGATCGCCAAGGCATAAACCTAGCGCATCAATCGCAATGGATTTACCGGCACCGGTTTCACCTGTGATAGTGGTCATGCCAGCTTTAAGCTCAAACTCGAGAGCTTTAACAATTGCAAAATTAGAGATGGTCATATGGGTTAGCATTTACGTCTACCTGTTCAGATCAACAACTGTACTGATGAACAGTATATACTGTGTTTGCATACAGTAAATCTTTTTGTGCAGTTTTTTGCGAACGGCATAATGGACAAGCAAATGAACCAATGGCTAGAAGGTAAGGTGAAAAAGGAAGATTTGATTTAGTGGTGGTAGCTAGCCACAGCAGGGTGGCTAGCTAATTAAAGCAATTAAAATAATCTACTCGACCAGCCAAGCTTGTTTCTTAACACGTTGTAGTAACTGTAAGATTTTGGATGGATCATTTGCAGTTCTTCAGGACTTTTAAAAATATGGATTTCATCGCCAGGGTTGACTGGCAGTGAAACTTGTCCATCACAGCGTACTTCTAGTGCGTCATTGATTCCGGGTGGGATAAGCAGTTTAATTCGTTGGTTAGCATCAACAACGAGTGGTCTACTGGAAAGGGTGTGTGGAAACTTAGGCACTAGGGTGATAGCACTAATGCTTGGCGACAGGATGGGGCCGCCTGCCGAAAGCGAGTAAGCGGTAGAGCCAGTTGGTGTCGCAATGATTAAGCCATCAGAGCGTTGAGAGAAAGCAAACTTATCATCAATATAGACTTCAAACTCAATCATGTGTGCCACTTTGCCCGGGTGCAATACGCATTCGTTTAACGCTGCATTGCGACTTTTTAACTCGCCATGGCGGTAAACCTCGGTTTCCAGTAAAAAGCGGTATTCCGGTTCAAAATGTCCATCGAGAACTTTAGCTAACTCATGCTCAAATTCATCGGGGTCGAGATCGGTCAAAAAACCAAGATTGCCACGATTCACACCAATAACTGAGATATCAAAGCGTGATAACACGCGGGCAGCGCCAAGCATATTGCCATCACCACCGACAACGATCGCGAGATCAGCCGCTTGGCCAATAGTGAGTAGATCGCAATAATCTGCGTCGTCCACTGTAAGGTCTTGATTTAATCGCTGTTCAACTAAAACGCGATGTCCACGAGCGGTTAGCCAGTCATAAAGCTTTTGATGAGTCTGTATTGCCTCTGGGTTTCTTGGCTTGCCTATCAGTGCGATGGTATTGAAAATCGTCGCCATCTTATTGATCCTGTGATGAAGATTAATGCCAGTATAACGCTGTCATCTTGTTATTGTCGTCTGCATTTTAGTGAATTGTCGAGGCAAGACGCTTGAATCATTGAACTTCATCCCCATAATATGCAGCAACAGTTTGAGTTTGGCGGTCCTTGTAAAAGAAGTAGAACGCCACGTAACCCATTTTGATATCTTGGCGGAGTGACCATGAGCAAAGAAGAAAAGAAAGTACAAGACGAGCAATTGAATGACGCAGTAGCACCAGAAGAAGTGACCGAGGAAACAACTGAAGAGGCACAAAGCGAAGAAAACTTGCTAGAAACCAAGATCGAAGAATTGAAAGCAGCACTTGCGCAATCAGATGCAACCGTGCAAGAGCAGCGTGACTCTGTACTACGTGCGAAAGCTGAAGTAGAGAATATGCGTCGCCGTACTGAGCAAGAGATCGACAAGGCACGTAAATTTGCCCTTGAGCGTTTTGCTGGTGAACTATTGCCAGTGATCGACAATATGGAACGTGCTGTTGAGATGGCAGACAGAACCAACGACACCATCAAACCAATGGTTGAAGGTGTCGAGCTGACACTAAAAACCATGACAGACACGGTGACTAAATTTGGTTTGAAAGCGATTAACCCTGTTAACGAACCATTCAATCCTGAGCAGCATCAAGCAATGTCGATTCAGGAAAGTGCTGAGCATGAGCCAAACACGGTGATGATGGTCATGCAGAAAGGGTATGAGCTAAACGGTCGCGTGGTACGTCCAGCGATGGTAATGGTTTCTAAAGCGGCATCAGGCAACGTGGACACGAAAGCGTAATCTGTTGGCGTAGATAAAAGCCCGCCAATTAGCGGGTTTTTTTATTTTTTCGCTTTTTTTTTATTTTTCCCCTTGAAAAGGGTTTTGCCGCCCTTATCTAAGAGTCATACAAAGTCATTAACTACTTTCTGGGACTTGTCCCTACTATCGGTTGCTGATGAGCAGAGCCGGTATTAAAGAAAAAATAACGAATTTCGGAGAAAACCTGATGGGTAAAATCATTGGTATCGATTTGGGTACAACCAACTCTTGTGTAGCAGTACTGGATGGTGATGCGCCACGTGTTATTGAAAATGCTGAAGGTGAGCGTACTACTGCATCGGTTATCGCTTACACCCAAGATGGTGAAACTTTGGTAGGTCAACCTGCTAAGCGTCAAGCAGTGACTAACCCAGAGAATACTCTATTTGCAATTAAGCGTTTGATCGGTCGTCGTTTTGAAGACGAAGAAGTTCAGCGTGACATCGAAATCATGCCATACAAAATTGTTAAGGCAGACAACGGTGATGCATGGGTAGAAGCGAAGGGCAACAAGATGGCTGCGCCTCAGGTTTCTGCTGAAGTTCTAAAGAAAATGAAGAAGACAGCGGAAGACTTCCTTGGTGAGACAGTGACCGGTGCTGTTATCACAGTTCCTGCATACTTTAACGATGCTCAGCGTCAAGCAACCAAAGATGCTGGTCGTATCGCTGGACTAGAAGTTAAGCGTATTATCAACGAACCAACAGCAGCAGCGCTAGCATACGGTCTAGACAAAAAAGGCGGCGACCGCACAATCGCTGTTTATGACCTTGGTGGTGGTACGTTCGATATTTCAATTATCGAAATCGATGAAGTTGAAGGCGAGAAAACATTCGAAGTTCTAGCAACTAACGGCGACACTCACCTAGGTGGTGAAGACTTTGATAACCGCATGATCAACTACTTGGTAGATGAGTTCAAAAAAGAGCAAGGCATCGACCTTAAAAATGATTCTCTTGCGATGCAGCGTGTTAAAGAAGCGGCTGAAAAAGCGAAAATTGAACTGTCTTCTGCGCAACAGACCGACGTTAATCTGCCTTACGTAACAGCAGATGCGACTGGTCCTAAGCACATGAACATCAAAGTAACGCGTGCGAAACTAGAATCTCTAGTTGAAGATCTAGTTCAACGTTCTCTTGAGCCATTAAAAATTGCTCTTGCTGACGCAGACTTATCTGTTGGTGACATCAACGATGTAATCCTAGTTGGTGGCCAGACGCGTATGCCTATGGTTCAAGCTAAAGTAACTGAGTTCTTTGGTAAAGAGCCGCGTAAAGACGTTAACCCTGATGAAGCTGTAGCGATGGGTGCTGCTGTTCAAGGTGGCGTACTTGCTGGTGATGTGAAAGACGTTCTTCTACTTGACGTTACTCCACTGTCTCTTGGTATTGAAACCATGGGTGGCGTGATGACCAAGCTAATCGAAAAGAACACCACAATTCCAACGAAAGCGAACCAAGTATTCTCTACTGCGGAAGATAACCAAAATGCGGTAACGATTCACGTACTGCAAGGTGAGCGTAAGCGTTCAATGGACAACAAGTCTCTAGGTCAATTCAACCTAGAAGGCATTCAAGCTGCGCCACGTGGCATGCCGCAAATCGAAGTAACCTTCGATCTAGATGCGGATGGTATCCTGCACGTATCTGCGAAAGATAAGAGCACAGGTAAAGAGCAGAAGATCACTATCCAAGCTTCTGGTGGCCTGAGCGAAGATGATATCAATAAGATGGTTCAAGACGCAGAAATGAACGCTGAAGCAGATAAGAAGTTCGAAGAACTTGTTACTGCTCGTAACCAAGCAGACCAACTTGTTCACGGTACGCGTAAGCAAGTAGAAGAAGCAGGCGAAGCACTTCCAGCGGATGAGAAAGAAAAAATCGAAGCCGCAATTTCTGAGTTAGACGTTGCATCTAAAGGCGAAGATAAAGAAGCGATTGACGCAAAAGTTCAAGCGCTAATCGAAGCATCTCAAAAGCTGATGGAAATTGCTCAGCAGCAAGCACAAGCTCAGCAAGCCGCTGAAGGTGCTGAAGGTCAGCAAGCACAGCAAGACGACGACGTTGTTGACGCTGAGTTTGAAGAAGTTAAAGACGACAAAAAATAAGACTAGCTAACTAGTGTTGTTTTGATGGCGCGGGCGTTGGAGTTACCTCCTGCGCCCGTCGCTATATAAAAAGCAGGCCAAAATAATTATGTCGAAACGCGATTATTATGAAGTGTTAGGTGTCAGTCGTGACGCCTCTGAGCGCGATATCAAAAAGGCGTATAAACGCCTTGCAATGAAGTTCCACCCAGATCGGAATGCGGGTGATGACAGCGCAGCAGACAAATTTAAAGAAGTAAAAGAAGCTTACGAAATTCTGACCGATGCGCAGAAGAAAGCGGCGTATGATCAGTATGGTCATGCGGCCTTCGAACAAGGTGGCTTTGGCGGCGGCGGCTTCGGTGGCGGTGCTGGCGGTGACTTTGGCGATATTTTCGGTGATGTGTTTGGTGATATTTTTGGGGGGGGCGGTGGCCGTCGTCAACAACAACGCGCTCAACGTGGCTCGGACTTACGCTACAACATGGAGTTGTCGCTAGAAGAGGCTGTTCGTGGCGTTACCAAAGAAATTGAAATCCCGACTCTAGCGCATTGTGATGCGTGTGATGGTAGTGGCGCGAAGAAAGGCTCATCGGCGACGACATGTGGTACGTGTCATGGTCATGGCCAAGTGCAGATGCGTCAGGGTTTCTTTGCCGTTCAGCAAACCTGTCCGACATGTCATGGCCGCGGTAAGATCATTAAAGATCCATGTAATATCTGTCATGGTCAAGGTCGCACTCAGAAGACGAAAACACTGTCCGTTAAGATCCCTGCAGGGGTGGATACCGGAGATCGTATTCGTTTGTCTGGTGAGGGTGAAGCCGGAGAAATGGGTGCACCAGCAGGCGACCTATACGTACAAGTACATGTTCGTGAGCATGCGATTTTTGAGCGTGATGGCAACAACTTGTATTGTGAAGTACCAGTTAGCTTTACCATGGCAGCCTTGGGCGGAGAGGTGGAAGTTCCAACCCTTGATGGCCGCGTGAGCTTAAAAGTTCCCGCTGAAACACAAACCGGCCGTATGTTCCGTATGCGTGGTAAAGGCGTGAAGTCGGTACGTAGTGGTGCTACGGGTGATCTGATGTGTAAGCTTGTGGTTGAGACTCCAGTTAATTTAAGTTCACGTCAGAAAGAGCTTCTTAAAGAGCTTGAAGAGTCATTTGGTGGTGCGGCGGCGACAAAGCACAAGCCTAAAGCTGAAGGGTTCTTCAACGGAGTGAAGAAGTTTTTTGATGATCTAACCGGCTAATCGGTTAGAGTTAAGAATAATTAACCGCAGGACTTGTCCTGCGGTTTTTTTTATCTACGGTGTACATTTCGCACAGCCATTACCAACATTGCTGAGCGTCGGCTTCTGTTGCGCCATTGCCTCTTAATGTTAACGTACCACAGTCATCTCCACTTTGCCCACCACTGGGTGCTGCACTAATTTTATAAACGGTGCTTCCGTCTTGACTATAAGCATAGGTGTACCGACCGCTGTCGGTATTACAGCTTGTACACTCGTTGGCAATATTTAGCCCCCAGTCAACGCTGCCTGATGATATTTGTTGCTCAAGCCATAGTTGCATCATTACAAGGTTCGTTTTTGCCTGTGAACGGTGGCTGCTTTTAACGTGGTTATCGTAGGCAGGAAAGGCAATGGCTGCCAAAACGCCAACAATCGCAACGGCTATCATTAATTCGATCAGTGTCACGCCTTTTTGTCTCATCATTCTCTTCCGTTACGCTTGTGTTCGATTTCACTCGAACAGTTGTTGTTTTAACCTTTTGGGTCGATTCGCTAATGTTATCCTCATATCAATGGTTCTTCTTAGGCTTTGTTATATATAGCGCGGAATTTTAGGAAATGGTTCACAAGATGAAACTGCACAGAACGCAAAAATTGCCGCAAAGACATGCGTTGATCGCAGGGATCTCTCTGCTCGAAATGGTGGTAGCAGTTGGGTTAATTGCCATATTGGCGATGGTGGCGGTTCCTTCTTATCAGTCAGTAATAGAGAAGAATAGAGTCGTACGTCTAACCGATGAAGTTCATGGTTTTCTGCTGCAAGCCAAGTCTGAAGCCGTGATGAAGAATGACAGGTTAAAAATTAAGCTTATTCGCGATGACACGCCAGCGGTAAACACAGAGTATCGAGATGGAATGTGGATATTGGCTCTGTTGTTGGAGTCGTCGACTGCATCAGATATCTCGTCGGCGAAGGCTGAAGCCATGTCAATTCTTGATGGAGACGCGTTTAAAAATACTGGGCTTTCCGTTACGAGTTTAGAGGTGGTAGTTGAGCCTGTGCGTGGGGTTTTTAGTAATAACCTTAGTGCGATTATTACTAATAATCTGGAAGCGTCCACAACAGTTAAAGTCAGTAATATATCCGGTCGGATCAGCATTTGCTCGCAGCAAGGAAGTTATGGTTATGTCGAATGCGTCTAGGCAACGTGGAATGTCGTTGATTGAATTGATGGTAGCATCGTCAGTGAGCTTACTGGCCATCGGCGCTGTGGGTTCGGTCTATGTTCAAGGGCAAAAGGTGGTGACAGAGCGCACGCGTCAATTGGTACTGCGTCAAAATGTTAATGACGCGGTTCGTTTAATCGCTGAAGATCTACTTCGAGCAGGATACTCGGAACGGGGGAAGTCAATTAAGTTATCAGGCGCGAGCAGCGTCGTTAACCTCAGTTCAGGTGGTGATACTTGGGCTGATTTTGTTTATCAAGCCCCTGATGGTAGCTGGGATGTTATCGGTATCGCTAAAAAAAGTGCCGGAGGCAATAAGCCTTATGACTGGCTTAAAATGTGCAAAACGGACGGGACTCCGCCCCTAACAACGGATGTGTATGCGACAGAATTGGCCGGCTTTTGTCCGTCGTTTACCGGAGGCGACGCGTTACTTGATAGCCAATTGATTCAGGTTGATGCGTTTAATATTACAGAAGAAGTTGTTTCGTCCTCAAGCGCAACAAGCCAGAAATTGACGGTGCAACTGACTGCGTCACTGCCTGCAACGGGTGAAAGTTATAGTAAAGAGAAGGCGGTATTGCTGAGGAACTGGCGATGAGAAGAAAGCAACGTGGAGCCATGAGCTTACTGATCACCACCATGCTACTTATTGCGGCCCTGTTATTTTCATTGGGAGCATCTAAAAAAGTATTTTATCAGGTCAAGCGTGCACAAAATGAAGTGCTCGCACGGCAAGCTCATTGGGCGGCAGAAGGAGGCTTGGAGTGTGCATTTGCGAAGGTTTCCGTCGATCAGAATAAAGACTATTTGGATGATAGTTTATATCCAAGCTACTTGACCGCAGATTGTTTGACTCCTTTAGATTTGCAGTCGTTATCGTTTGTCCCTTTTTTAAATAAGTACAAGGTGGTGTCCAACGCTTTGCAGATGTCGGGAAAGAAACAACTATCTCGTTTAATGGCATTTGGCACTGGAGATCCAGGAGCGATTAAAGCCACAGCGAACCTCTATATTCGAGGCTCGTCAGCATTTTCGACGCCAGATCCGGGCGACTTTGTTGGGGGGAAATGGCAGTGTGTAGCGATAAATTATCAGAATATCTTTTCTTCGTTATCAGGTGCTATCAATCAAGGGGTATTAAATGGTGTTTCACCTTATGCTGACTTTGATTCGCAAGGGCAAGACTGTGCATCAACCCATATGACAACGGTATCTGCTGATACTGGTTATGGCAATGATTTTGTACAAACACCTAGCTTAGATCCATTCTATGACATTTTTAAAAAACCGAAGTCACAGTGGAATGATGTTAGAACGAGCGCAGAGTGGAACTTCACCACCATAACCGCGCTGAACGAGATAATTATTGATGATATCACATACAAGTATGTGGAGGATTGTGGTGCTGAGATAGCGAATAAAGTTCTTGCTGGACAAACACGGATTTGGGTATCTGGCTCTTGTGAGTTGACGTCCGGTGTTGGTGGTGGGGTAGAGACGCTCTCAGATGCTCTCAATGATATGGGGAACCCATCGACGTTATTGCTAATCCATAATGGACTGTTTTCTATTCAATCTTCAATGGATTTCCCTGGGTTATTGATGCATGTAACGACTGGGTTTACTCCAACAGCAGCGCTTTGGGATCACTTTGAAGCGAAAGATTACTTTGGAACCTTTTCACTTTTTCCTAGTTTAGCAAAGGCAAATACGATCTATTTTCAGCGTGGGGCGTTTACCTTCTCGGGGGGACAAATACTCGACACTGTGGGTTTAGACGCCTATTTTGATCAATCGCTTAACTTTGCTTTTAATAGAGACAATATTGAAGATGTAATTGAAGTAGGACCACCAAAATGGGTAGAAGGGTCGTGGCATGATTTTTAAACAACAACATGGCTTTAGCCTATTAGAAAGCCTTATCGCGTTAGTGGTGTTAAGTGTTGGAATTCTAGGCTTGGTCAGACTGCAAGTCTTTATCGATAAAAAAGCCGATTATGCGCTGACCTCATTGGAGGCGCTTTCGTTAGCGGAATTAAAGTTAGAACACTATCGCACCCGTTCAACGAACAGCGCGGCGACAAGTACGTTATGGTTTGATGGCACTGAGTTAGCCGACAACGGTAGCGGTGTTACTGAAAATGATTTAGCGGTGTCGGGCTCAAGCTATACTTTCGCTCGTCAAACAGTGATTAATGACGCAATTATGCTGCCGCCTCCGAGTGTTTCCGCTGCGGCAAAAACGATTACGGTATCGGTTGGCTGGCAAGATCGCTGGGGAGAAGTACATAGCATTGACTTAAACACGATGCTATCGCGTTACAGTGAGTTTGATTGAATATAGATAGAGACGTGAGCTCTCGTAGTTAGTAGTGATGGGCTGTCTTATTTAGGGAGACGGCAATATGAGAAGAGAACAAGGTGCCATGAGTCTGCTGGTGACAGGAATGTTGCTGGTCGCATCGCTGCTAACCATTTTAGGGGCATCGAGAACCGCTTTTTATCAGATAAAACGAGCGCAAAATGAAGTGGGTGCAGCTCAGGCGCATTGGGCAGCCGAAGGCGGCTTGGAGTGTGCTTTTACTAAAGCAAAAATAGTCAATAGCGTACCAGTGTTCTCTGCGACGGAATGTGGCTTAGTCGATCTTGACAGTGTGGTTTTTTCTGGGAGTCCGAAAGTTGACGTGGTGGCGACATCTGGGCCCACTCAAGTACAGCGCACGTTTACAGCTTTGGGATCAGGTCGCTCGTCAGGTGTGATGAAGGCAACCTCAAACCTATTTTTACTTGGCTCTGTCGCTATGCTGGCAGACCCGGGCGAGCCTGCAGACGAAAATCTTTGGGATTGCACCATGTTGCGCTTTAAAAATGACTTTATTGCACATGGAAATATCATCAACCAGGGTGTCGGCCATGGTGTTACCGCCCCTTATGCTGATTTTCCTACTCCTCCGACTGCGCCACCACAAGCTTGTAGTGCAAGCCATCAAACGATTAATGGCGTAGGTAACTATGGGTATCCAACGGGGTTGAAGAATGATGTAGTAAACGATACTGCATTTGATCCGTTTAAAGAGACATTTAACTATGATCGCAGCGAATGGTTGGAGGTGATGTACCACGATTCTGTTTATCGAATTGGACCATCGTCCTTGCCTCCCACTAAACCAAGCAATAAAAGTAGTTTGCCTATTGCACCAGTTTTAAATAGTAGCTGCGGTAACAAAATTAAAAACGCGATAGGAAGCGGTGAAGATCTTATATGGGTTTATGGTGGGTGCGAATTGGATGGTGCTGATTTGGTGGGGATCAAAACGGAACTGTCTAAAGCGTCAACACCAAACAGCATGGTGCTGGTTGTTCACAATGGTATTTTTGCAGTTAATGGTTCGCATAATCTAAAAGGCATGGTTTACCACTTTGTCGATGATGACTTAGGCTTCTCTCCGTCAAGTATGCACTGGAATAGCGTCGCACCCGTTATTAAAGCTGAGTTATTGGGCGCTTTGACTGGAACAGCCATTACGATTGATAATGTTTCATTCTTCAATAATGGGGCATTTAATCCTTCTGGTGGGTATGTAATGGATGCTGAAGGAACTTACGCAATATATAGAGGCGCACTACATTTCCTCTTTAATCGAGATGATATAGAGACCCCATTAGAGGACTTTACTACCCAGATAAACTGGATTGAAGGTTCATGGCGGGACTACTGAGGGATAGCATTGCTTGCTTATTATGACCCCAAAGGCCAATTAAGCGTTAAAAAGCGTGATCTTGGTCTATATTTGTACGCTTGATGGTTTTTTTTAAAAAAAATCAGAAAAACACTTGCCAACGAATTTAAT
>NZ_JBLBVL010000024.1:0-49194 GCF_047250365.1 Thaumasiovibrio clandestinus | reverse complement strand
CTGTGACTACACTGTACCGCCTTAGTCTGATCGGCGTATTTACACTCTTACTTACTGCGTGCGGCTTCCAGCTAAGAAGTACCAGTTTATTGCCTGAAGAGCTATCTGAAATATCCGTTAGCAGCTATGATCGCTTTGGATCTTTCCGACGCATAATGGAGCATCAACTAACCTTAGCAGGCATTTCAACTGTTCCCGCCCATGCTGATATACCTCACTTGCGCATCATCCGAGAAGGACTGTCCGAACACACGTTATCGCTGTATCAAAATAGCCGCAAAGCCGAATATGCACTATCGATGCGCGTCAGTTACGCGATTACCGTACCTGGCAAAGGGACATTGAACCTAACCACGCAGGTAAATCGTACATTTTTGGACAACCCACAAACCGCATTGGCAAAATCGGTCGAGCGTGACATGGTAAGAAACGAGATGCGCGAACAAGCCGCTTCACAAATTGTACGCCAACTTGCTCGTGTAAATCGCCTCTATGACGAGAGAGGGGCAGGCGACGTCTCGGAACTCAATCAAGAAGACGGGTTTAACGACGACGCCAATTATTACGAAGAGACCGGTTTTTACGAAGAAACTGAGTATTACGAGGCAATAGACTAGCCCTATGCGCACTTATCCAGAAGCGCTGGGTAGCCAATTATCACGTTCGCTACAACAGAGCTACCTCTTACTTGGCAATGAACCACTACTAAAATCAGAGGTTAGCCGAGATATTTTTAAAGCTGCTCGCCAAGCGGGTTTTGAAGAAAAACATCACTTTGCCATAACGAACCAACTTGACTGGCAAGAGGTCTTCGACTGTTGCCAAGCATTGAGCCTATTTTCGCAACGTCAAGTGATCAGCTTAGAGATGCCTGATACAGGCCTAACTGCGCCACAAAGCAAGCAGTTGGTCAACCTCGCTGAAATGTTACATAGCGATATCTTGCTGGTTATCTTTGGCCCACGCATAAACAAACGCCAAGAGAGCGCCCAGTGGTTTAAAGCTCTCACAAAAGCCGGTGTTTGGGTGCCTTGTAATAGTCCCGAACTGCGTCAACTTCCTCGCTTTATCCAACAGCGTTGCCAAACATTGAAGCTTCAAGCCGATCCTGAGTCGGTTCAGTTTTTAGCTCAGCTACATGAGGGCAATTTACTGGCCTTAGCGCAAAGCCTTGAGAAACTGGCTTTACTCTTTCCTGATGGGCAACTTACGTTGGTGCGATTGGAAGAGGCACTAAGCAGCCATAGCCACTATACGCCATTTCAGCTCGTTGATGCCCTGCTTGCTGGGCAAACAAAACGGGCCCAACGCGTATTGCAGCGCTTAGAAGGAGAAGGGGTTGAACCCATTATCATTCTTCGCACGCTACAAAGAGAGTTAATGCAACTTAACAAAATCCACGAGCTGGGTATGAAAGGGCAAACTCTCCAAATAACATTTGAGCAGCTAAAAATATGGCAAACACGTAGGCCTTTGATAACAGGGGCATTGCAGCGATTACCTCGTGCTAAAGTCATTATGCTACTGTCGCTACTCGCGGCCTTAGAAATTGAAGCCAAAACCGAATATGACAATGCGATTTGGTCAAGGTTACGTCAATTCTCGATCGAAATGTGTGGTCTTGCTGTCAAGCCATTGACTGCCTACTTGCCCTGAGTAGCGCGAATGCTATACTCCTGCGCTCAAATCAAATGAAAGCCCGCAGAATACGACTCTGTGTGTTTATTATAGGTAGTGATTCTGCCTAAAACTGCAACGACATTAAGTCGCATTAATTGATGTGGCTTTTTGACACCAACCTGAGGATATACCTTGCAAGTACAAGACCTTCAAGACTTTATTGTAGATAAAGTTGATGATATGAAAGCCGCCGATATCGTAACCATAGATGTTCGTGGAAAATCGAGCATTACAGAAGTGATGGTAATTTGTACCGGTAACTCCAATCGCCATGTTGCTTCTATTGCAGATCATGTTGAAAAAGAGAGCAAAGCCATCGACTACCCTCCTTTTGGCATTAGTGGACAAGTTGATGCTGAATGGGTCATCGTTGATATGGGCAGCGTAATGCTACATATCATGCAAAACAGCGCACGTGAACTATACCAACTAGAAAAGCTGTGGAGCTGATCTAACCATGAAGTTACAATTAATTGCTGTTGGTACGAAGATGCCCAAATGGGTTGAAGAAGGCTACAAAGAATATAGCCGCCGTTTTCCCAAAGACATGCCTTTAGAGTTGATCGAAATTTCAGCTGGTAAACGAGGGAAGAATGCAGATATCGCCCGTATTCTGCAAAAAGAAGGCGAAGCTATGCTCGCTGCCGTACCAAAAGGCAACAGAATTGTAACTCTAGATATTCCCGGAAAGCGCTGGGATACCCCGCAACTGGCTGAACAGCTTGATAGCTGGAAGCTAGATGGGCGTGATGTGTCTATCTTGATTGGGGGGCCAGAGGGACTCGCCCCTGCTTGCAAGGCGGCCGCTGATCAAAGCTGGTCATTGTCCCCCTTGACACTCCCCCACCCGCTCGTGCGTGTCGTGATGGCTGAAAGCCTGTATCGTGCCTGGAGTATCACCGCTAACCACCCTTACCATCGGGAATAATTCGTCATGAGACAAAAGCGTAGCCAGATCCGCGACTATCGGGCTGAGTCGGCACTCTTTTTCCGCCGAGCTCTTGTCTCTTTTGCGGGTATTCTTGTTCTGGTCGGCCTACTTTTGATTAATCTGTATAATATTCAGGTTAAACAGTTCGATGATTATGCGACTCGGTCAAATGACAACCGAATAAAATTCGTACCTGTCGCACCAAATCGCGGCCTCATTTACGATCGCAATGGCATTGTGCTGGCTGAAAATCTGCCCGTTTTTTCTTTGGAAATCACGCCAGAGCAAGCCGGCGATACCGCTAAAACCATCTCGGCGCTCAGTGAACTTATTGAACTAAGTGATGCTAATATTGCGCGCTTTGAACGCGAACGGCGTCGTACCCGACGCTTTAATACCATCGCGATAAAAGATCAGCTCAGTGAAGAAGAAGTCGCTCTCTTCTCTGTCAACCAACACCGTTTTCCTGGTGTCGAAGTTCGTGCTCACCTTAAACGTCACTATCCATTCGGTGATGCCCTTACCCACGCCCTTGGTTATGTCGCCCGTATTAATGACCGCGATATTGATCACCTAGAGCGCGAAGAAAAAATTAATAACTATCGTGCAACCCGTGATATTGGCAAGATCGGAATAGAACGTTACTACGAAGATCTATTGCACGGGACATCTGGCTATCAAGAAGTTGAAGTGAACAGCCGAGGCCGAGTGATCCGAACGCTCAAATATGTCCCACCTGTTGCAGGGGTGGATATTTACCTAAATATCGACATTGATTTACAGCTTTATGTGCAGAAAAAACTCACTAAGCAGATCATCAATGAAGAGACAGGAGAGGTAAAAGAGGTTCAGAAACGCGGCGCTGTGGTTATTCTTGATCCGAATGACGCGTCTATATTGGCTATGGTCTCTAGCCCGAGTTACGACCCTAATCTGTTTGTGCATGGCATTTCAGCGTCAGATTATCGTGCCTTGCTCAATGACAACAGTCGCCCTCTAGTTAACCGTGTAACGCTGGGTGTCTACCCACCAGCGTCCACAGTAAAACCTTATCTCGCCGTTGCGGCATTGCAAGAGCGAGTTATTACCCCCCAAACCACCCGTAACGACCCCGGCTATTGGCATATTCCTAACTCCAATACCCGCCCCTTCCGAGACTGGAAACGTTGGGGACATGGTAAGGTTAATATTAGTAAAGCTATCGAAGAATCTGTTGATACCTTCTTTTATCAAATGGCCTATGACTTAGGGATCGACAGAATATCCAGTTGGATGTATCGCTTTGGTTTTGGTGACCTGACGGGTATTGATATTTTTGAAGAGAGCCGCGCCAACATGCCAACCCGTGCATGGAAGCAAGCACGTCATAAAGAACCTTGGTATAAAGGAGACACCATTCCAGTTGGAATTGGTCAGGGTTATTGGACTGCAACCCCTATTCAAATGGCAAAGGCCACCAATGTGTTAATTAATTCGGGGCAAGTCGATGCACCACAGCTTCTTATGCGTATTGCTGACAACAATGCCGAAATTATTCCACGCCCGTTCCCTGATATTGATGATGTTAACCGCCGTTATTGGGAGATTGCCAAAGATGGCATGCGTCGTGTTAACCATGGCGTCACTGGGACAGCTCGACGCAGCTTTGCCGATGCAAAATACACCTCTGGCGGTAAGACTGGCACAGCACAAGTCTTTGGCTTGGCAGAAGATCAAGAGTACGATGCGGATGAAATTGAAGAGCATTTGCGTGACCATGCACTCTATGTCGCCTTTGCGCCTTACGAAGAACCTGAACTCGTGATTTCGATGGTGCTTGAAAATGCGGGTGGCGGTTCGGCCAATGCGGCCCCGTTAACCCGACAGATTTTCGATCATATGCTCGTTGAGCCAGAACCTGAGGATAAGATAATCGAAAAGGTGATCACCCGATGAATACCCTGTCTTCCGTGACTGGAAATAAAAAATCACTTTTTGAGCGCATTCACTTAGATCTGCCACTGCTATTAGGGCTTCTGGCTGTCACCGCTTTTGGCCTATTGGTTATGTGGAGTGCGAGCGGCCAAAATACAGCCATGATGGAAAGGCAAGCCATTCGTATTGTCATCGCCTTTGGTGTGATGTTTGTTTTAGCTCAAATACCGCCACGTCAGTACGAGTATTGGGCACCTTATCTTTACGCGCTGGGCGTTGTACTGCTGTTGGGTGTGCTCTTTTTCGGTGTGTCATCAAAAGGGGCACAGCGTTGGTTAGATTTAGGTTTTGTTCGCTTCCAGCCCTCAGAATTATTAAAGCTCGCCGTGCCGTTGATGGTCGCGCGCTTTATCGGTAGCCAACCGCTCCCTCCTAAGCTGAAAAATATTGTTCTTGCTTTAGTTATGATTCTGGTGCCCACCATTCTGATCGCAAAACAGCCCGACTTAGGCACGTCGATCCTCATTGCCGCATCAGGAATATTTGTACTATTTTTGTCCGGCATAAGCTGGCGACTCATCGCGTCTGCTGGAGTTCTGGGCGCCTCTTTTATGCCGGTGCTATGGTTCTTTTTGATGCGCGATTACCAACGCGTTCGAGTGCGTACCTTATTTAACCCTGAGTCTGATCCTCTTGGTGCTGGCTATCATATTATCCAATCGAAAATCGCCATCGGCTCTGGGGGAGTGACAGGCAAAGGCTGGTTACAAGGCACACAGTCACAATTAGAGTTCTTACCCGAGCGTCATACTGACTTCATTTTTGCCGTTATTGGTGAAGAGTGGGGGTTAACGGGCATTGTGGCATTATTTGCACTGTACCTCTTTATTATTGGCCGCGGCCTACTGCTTGCCAGTCGCGTACAAAGTGCGTTTGGGCGTATGATGTCGGGAAGTGTTGTTTTAAGCTTTTTTGTCTATATTTTTGTAAATGTCGGAATGGTTAGCGGAATTTTACCCGTTGTTGGCGTACCGTTACCCTTAGTCAGTTATGGTGGTACATCCATGGTGACGTTGATGGCCGGCTTCGGCATATTAATGTCTATTCATACTCACCGCAAAATGTTATCAAAGGCCAACTAATGCAACGCAGACTGTATTCACTCTCTATTATATTGCTATTAGCAGCGTGTCAATCATCCCCACCATCAGGTCGCTACGCACTGGACGATGACGTAGCACCAGAGCAAACCCCAACTGTTATTCATCTGGATGACGCTCAGCCGCGCTATGAACCATACAGCCTAGCAGGCAATAGAGACTATACGCTACGTGGTGAAAGCTACACCATCATTCAAGATAGTGCTGAGTTTAGCGAAGAAGGCCTAGCGTCATGGTATGGCAAAAAGTTCCACGGCCACCTCACGTCGAACGGTGAGGTGTACGACATGTATTCGATGACAGCGGCACACAAAACACTCCCTCTCCCTAGTTATGTTACGGTAACAAACTTGGATAATGGCCACAGTGTGATTGTTAGAGTCAATGATCGCGGACCTTTCCACGAGGGCCGTGTTATTGACCTTAGTTACGCTGCAGCGAAAAAAATTGGCGTAATCAAAACCGGAACGGCACCAGTCCGTGTTGAAATCATCACTGTCGATAAACCGAGCGATGATGAAATTCATACCCTTCACCAATACGACTACTACGTGCAACTGGCCGCGGTAAATGATCCCACGATTAGCTTGGCACAAGCCGCCCCTATCGCAGAGCAGTTCGCCACAGAAGCACTCAGTATCAATGATGAAACAAGCAATTTAACCCGTGTTCGATTAGGGCCAATCACGAACAAAGCATTGGCGAAGCAAGTGAAAGACGCTGCGATTGCCAACGGTTTTAGTGCCGCCTACATTATTACCTCATCACACCAACGTGAGGTAATCGACGGGGTGACAAGCTCTGCGGCGATGACGTCGCAATTTACGCCACAACATAAACCGACTCTTACTGACGAATAACATTATTTCCTTTTTAAATTTGTTATAGTCACACTTCATTACAGTAATTATAAAAAATTTATATGTTTAAAATAGCTTTGCGTACGATGCCAGCGGCTTGTCTGGCTGCTTCTTTCTCTTGGCCAGTGATGGCCGCTATATCACCAACGCCAACTGCACCGTCTATCGATGCTAAAGGCTATGTCTTGCTCGATTACAATTCGGGGCAAATCATTAGTGAGAAAAATGCCCATGAGACCCTCAATCCAGCAAGCCTGACCAAGATGATGACCAGCTATATTATTGGTCAGGAGATCAAACAGGGAAATATCTCGCTAGATGATGATGTTGTGATCAGTGAAAAGGCATGGGCTAAGAACTTCCCTGGCTCATCAAAAATGTTTATTGAAGTGGGCACCACAGTCAAAGTCGCGGATCTCAATCGTGGTATTGTTATCCAGTCTGGCAATGATGCTAGCGTTGCAATGGCAGAACATATCGCGGGTTCAAGTGATGCATTTGTGACATTAATGAATAATTGGGCGGCAAAACTGGCGATGGAAAATACCCAATACGCCAACCCTCATGGTCTCGATAACGACAACCTATATACCACACCTTACGATATGTCGCTGCTGGCTCAAGCACTGATCCGCGATGTGCCAGAGGAGTTTTCTCTCTATAGCGAAAAGTCATTTACCTATAACGGCATTACCCAATATAACCGTAATAGCTTACTTTGGGATTCCAGCTTAAATGTCGATGGCATGAAGACAGGCCATACTAGCAAGGCCGGCTACAGCTTAGTTAGCACCGCGACTCAAGATCACATGCGCCTCATTGCGGTGGTTATGGGAACAGATAGCCCTGAAGCCCGTAGCGCTGAAAGTAAGAAACTCCTCAATTATGGTTTCCGTTTCTTTGACACCGTTGCTCTGCACCAGCAAGGCGATGTATTGGCAACAGAGCGGGTATGGCTAGGTCAGCAACCAGATGTGGCACTAGGCGTTATGCAAGATATTCAACTTACGGTTCCTCGTGCTCAAGTGGAAGATCTGACGGCGAACTTCAGCATTGACGAAGTGCTGGAGGCACCACTGCAACAAGGACAACAGATTGGTAGCGTTAACTACCAAATGGATGGCACCACCATTGCCACTTTTCCGTTAGTCACCATGGAAGCCGTTGAAGCGGGTAGCTGGTTTAGCCAGCTGATCGATCGCATAAAACAGTACTTTAGTAACCTGTTTAGCTGATTACTTGAGTTCTTGGGGACAAGCGATTAATATGCCCCGCTATACCATTTTTGCTGGAGTTCGTTATGCAACAACCACAGGCTACGCTACGGGACCTGCTTGATTTTCCGTGCTCATTCACTTACAAAGCAGTAGGTGCAGCCAAACCTGAACTACCGGACTTGGTTTTGGAAGTGATCCAACGCCATGCACCGGGTGACTATACCCCGCGTGTAAAGCCTAGCGCGAAGGGAAATTTTCACTCAGTCTCTGTTTCGATTACCGCAACATCGATTGAGCAGGTAGAGATTCTATACAAAGAGTTGGCAGCGATCGATATCGTCAAAATGGTATTGTAAGCCCTCATTGAATTCATTTCTAACGGCCACTGTTGTGGCCGTTTTTTTATGCTTGAAATTCAACCTTGTAGCAATCGCGTAACATATCCACCCGCAATTCTTTAATCTCTGTAACGGATCAGGTATGCTCAGTACGGAAAGGATATTACCATTCACAGTGGGCAAACGCAGTGCAATCAGAACTTATTATTCGCCATTTGGGCTTATGTGACTACCAGACAACCTATCAGGCTATGCATGACTTCACCGATCATCGTGATGCAGACACGCCTGATGAGTTGTGGTTGGTTGAACACCGCCCGGTGTTTACCCAAGGTCAAGCAGGAAAAGAAGAACACCTCCTCAATACCGCTGATATCCCTATATTTCAAAGCGATCGTGGAGGCCAAGTCACCTATCATGGGCCTGGCCAACTGGTTGCTTATGTATTGGTCGACTTACGGCGCCGAAAACTGGGCGTTCGCGATCTGGTCACGCACATTGAAAGTAGCGTTATTGACACCTTAAAGACGTTTTCTATCGACGCCGAAGCGCGTCCAGATGCACCAGGCGTCTATGTCGGTTCACAGAAAATCTGTTCTTTAGGGCTACGTATTCGAAAAGGGTGTTCATTTCATGGCTTGGCTTTAAACGTTAATATGGATTTGTCTCCATTTCTACGTATTAACCCTTGCGGTTACGCAGGCATGGAGATGACGCAAACGGCTCAGCTCAACGGGCCAACACAGCTGTTAGATATTCACCCCATATTGGTTCAACATTTTGCTGCACAGCTGCGTTATAAGCAGGTGGTGTGGCCTACGGAAAGCAAAGTATAATGAGTAAACCTATACAGATGGAAACCGGAGTAAAGTACCGTGACGCCGATAAAATGGCCCTCATTCCGGTGAAACATGTCACGGAGCCAGCCGCAGAAGTATTGCGCAAGCCAGATTGGATGAAGATTAAACTTCCCGCAGACAATAAACGCATTCAAGATATCAAATCTGCAATGCGCAAAAATAAGCTACATTCCGTCTGCGAGGAGGCATCGTGCCCCAACCTTGCTGAGTGCTTTAACCACGGTACTGCGACGTTCATGATTCTGGGCGCAATCTGCACTCGCCGCTGTCCTTTCTGCGATGTAGGCCACGGTCGCCCATTGCCTCCTGATGAGAATGAACCTAGCAAACTTGCTCAAACGATAGCTGAAATGGCCCTACGTTATGTGGTTATCACGTCTGTCGATCGTGACGACCTGCGTGATGGTGGTGCACAACACTTTGCTGACTGTGTTGCACACATTCGTGCCAAGAGCCCTGATATCCGTATCGAAACATTAGTACCAGATTTTCGCGGTCGGATGGACATTGCCTTAGAGGTTTTAAATAGCTCACCGCCAGATGTGTTTAACCACAACTTAGAAACAGCGCCACGCCTCTATCGCCGCGCGAGGCCAGGTGCAAACTACCAATGGTCGTTAACACTGCTGAAAAAGTTTGGCGAGATGCACCCAACAATTCCTACTAAGTCTGGGTTAATGATGGGCTTAGGTGAAACCAAAGAAGAGATTATAGAGGTAATGAAAGATCTTCGTGCGCACGGAGTGACAATGCTAACTCTTGGTCAATACCTTGCGCCAAGCCGACATCACTTACCGGTAGAGCGTTACGTTCCACCAGAAGAGTTTGATGAGCTAAAACAGATTGCCCTTGATTTAGGCTTTACCCACGCCGCTTGTGGTCCATTTGTGCGCTCCTCTTACCATGCGGATCTGCAGGCAAAAGGAGTTGAAGTAAAATAGAACCGCAACGCTTATCTGGCTAACATTGTCCAGCCAACAGCAAAAAGGCCAGCAATAACTGGCCTTTTCATATTTCCATCTATTGGTTGCTATTCCATATCAGAGAATGACGCCAACGCCAAAGCGAATGTTTCTAACGCTTCTTCCGGAACAGGTTTACCTTTGTTATCGGTGACATTAATCGACGTACGGTTGCCAAGATCACCCAGTTGCAATGTATAGCTGCGATCATCTAAACGGATAGGCTTAATGCCAATCTCTTGCCAGTATTCATCGTTCGGCGCTTTAAATTTCACTTCAATCTCACCTTGAGAACGATTTCGTCCACTGATCGTGAAACCCGTTTGCTCAAGCAATATTGGTAAGCGCTCCCAGAAAACATCGTACTCAGCTCGCGCAATGATCACTGGTAATCCGCTACGATCTTGCCCCATATTCACTGCCACGCGCTTAACCTGTTGCTGAGCACGCAATAATGCTTGCTTACGTAACATTTGATCGTAGCGTGAGGTAATAATATTGGTCACAATGGTGTTGTAGCGCAGCGCGCTTAAGCGATCTGATTCTGCAGCTTCCACCCCCTGCTTGCGCCATTCAAGTAAGCGCACTTGAAAGCCGTAACGGTTGTCTTGTGAGACCTGGTTAATGCGATAGCGACTTTCAATACCGAAGTCTGCGTCACCTTCCTGTTCCCAAATTAGCCAGTCTGTTTCAATCAAGTTTGCTTCTTGCACCTTGATTGGCGTACCTTGCTCGACCATCGCCTCTTCAAGGACACGCCATACACGTTGTTGCTCTTCTTGTTGCTGCAACCACATTGTAATGGTTCCGTCCTCATCAATTTGAGTACGTGCACCGGGGATCAGTTCAAGTACTTGTACTGGAGAGCGGATGTCCACCTCATTACCAATACCTCCGCGATACTCTCCAGAAGGGATGACATAATCTGACATCTCAGAGAATTCTTTTCCTTCTGGCAACACCATTCCCTGTAATGGGGGGGTATCCAAATAATTAAAATCTTGTTTAGCCTGACGCCGTGATTCTGGATCTCTGGAACATGCCGCTAACAAAACAATTAACGAACCACTTAGTACAAGCTTTGAAGTGAACTTCATTACAACTCCTGAAATTACAACAACCCGGAATCAGTTAATGCAGTAGAAATGGTTGATTTTCCCTGCTCTGATAATGCCACCAATGGTAAGCGAACCACAGGAGACTCAATTAACTTCAACTGAGTTGCCGCCCACTTAACCGGTGTTGGGCTAGATTCAATAAATAAATTTTTATGTAATGGCATCAAACGACGGTCAATCGCACGCGCTTCTTCAAGCTGACCATTCAATGCTAATCCAAACATGGTCGCCATCTCTTTCGCAGCAATGTTCGCCGTAACAGAAATAACGCCATGTCCACCTAGGGCAACGAAGTCCAAACCTGTTTGGTCGTCACCGCTCAATTGGATAAAATCATGGCCACAAAGTTCCCGAGTAATGCTAACGCGTTTAAGATCGCCAGTCGCATCTTTAATACCAACAATATTCGGTAATTTAGCCAGCCTTGCTACCGTTTCTGGTAGTAAGTCAACGCCAGTTCGTGCGGGAACATTATATAGAATTTGAGGCACATCTGCTGATTCAGCAATTGCCTTAAAGTGTTGATATAACCCTTCCTGAGTCGGACGGTTATAATAAGGGGTAACGGTCAAACAACCCGATATACCTGTATTGGCAAAGCGTTTATTAAAATCGACCGCTTCATGTGTGGCATTTGCACCCGTTCCGGCAATAACCTGAACACGTCCTGCCGCGAAAGCAATTGTCTTTAGAACAACCTCAACATGCTCATCAACACTCAGTGTGGCTGATTCACCCGTTGTTCCCATCGAAATAATAGCATCCGTTCCTGCTTCGATATGATATTCCACCAAACGTTGCAGGCTTTTGTAATCAACATTTCCCGCCGCATCTAGAGGCGTAATTAAAGCTACCATGCTTCCTTTAAACATGTCCTTCTCCCCTTATAGATCAGTGCTTCATGGTACTTTTGCCAATCAGGAAACACAAGCCTGACGAGGTTAAATTGGTGACAATATTAAAACTCGATGCCAAACCACGACATTCCTCCCCTTTTATTGATTAAAAAACTCAGTAATACTGGAAATCGCTAGCTTGATAACCATTTGTATTCCTATCATTTTGCGTTAACCTGACATTAGCGCTCAATCATAAAAGGAAAGCTCTTCGATGGACCACTACTTAGTCTTTACTGCAATGGGTCAGGATAGACCAGGGATATGTGACGAAGTTATCCAGCATATCAGTGACGCACCGTGCAATATCATTGATAGCCGTATCGGCAGTTTTGGTGATGAATTTACGCTAATTATGCTTATCTCCGGTTCTAAATTGGCCATTACGCAGATCGAACAGACCCTGCCGCGATTCGCACAGCAAAGGGCTCTTATTACCTTGCTAAAGCGCACCACTCCCCATCAGCATACCGTTACCGAGTATATGGCAGATTTCACCATCACATTAACCGACGCTCCCGCTATTATCGCAAAGTTTACCCACTTCCTTGCGACCCGAGACATAGACCTAACGACATTGCGTACCAATACAACGGACTGCGCTGATGGCAGTAAACAGCTATCAATTAATATCAGTAGTCGGCTCCCTGATGACTGCCACCTTATCGAATTACAAGAAGCCTTTACGGCGCTATGCCTATCGCTAAATGCCCAAGGCTCAGTCACCTTTAGTCAAAACAATATACAAGGAAGCTCCGCATGAACGACCTCGTCGTTGGCACACCTGCGCCAACATTTACCTTGTTAGATCAAAATGGCACCCCTGTCTCTTTGACCCAATTCAACGGTAAAAAAGTCTTACTCTACTTCTACCCTCGAGCGTCAACACCCGGTTGTACCGTACAGGCTCAAGGGTTACGTGACACCAAAGCTGAACTCGATGCTCGCAACGTTGTTGTCCTTGGTGTCAGTCCTGATACCCCGAAAAAACTCACTAACTTTAGCAACAAGCAAACGCTAAACTTCACATTACTGGCTGATGAAGACCACGCGGTTTGCGAGATGTACGGGGTTTGGCAACTCAAGAAGTTCATGGGACGTGAGAACATGGGGGTAGTGAGAACCAGCTTCCTGATTGATGAGTCTGGAAATATTGAGCACATCTTTAATAAGTTTAAAACCAAAGATCATCATGAAGTGGTTTTAAACTATTTAGATGCGAACTAAGGGACGCTATTTGAGCACTGTTTAGAAAAAAGGGGACAAGGTCCCCTTTCACTGCATTATGTTAAACGGTGTGTTCGCTTATTCTGCTTCCATGTGCTCAGGGGAAGGAAATGCTCGCCACACAGCCTTAACTAAGGTTGCTAACGGAATTGCAAAGAATACGCCCCAGAATCCCCACAAACCACCAAACACCAAGACCGCAATAATGATGGCAACGGGGTGTAAGTTTACTGCTTCAGAAAACAGTACAGGAACCAAGACATTTCCATCTAAAGCTTGCAAAACACCATAAGCGATTAATACCCACCAAGTTTCCCCACTCACTCCCCATTGAAACAGGGCCACCATCATGATTGGAACGGTAACGGCCGCAGCACCAATATAAGGAATTAGCACTGAAACACCAGCCAAGACACTTAGTAACACAGCATATTGCAAACCCAAAAACAGGAACATTACGTAGGCAACACTACCAACAATTAGGATTTCTGTTACTTTTCCGCGAATGTAATTGGATATCTGTTGGTTCATTTCAGTGCCAACTTTATCGGTTAAGCGGCGGTTACGAGGCAATATTGAACTCAGCGTTGTCAGCATCTCTTCTTTGTCTTTCAATAAAAAGAAGACCAGCAGAGGGACGAGGATCATATAGACAGCGATGGTCGCTATATTCACTAACGATGCCAGCGATCCTTTTAAGACACTCTCCCCAAGTCCCAACATTTTTAATCGCAATGAATCCATAACAATCAATACTTGTGTCTCATCCACTAGCTCGGGGTAACGCTCTGGAAGGCTCAAGACAAAGGCTTGAAAGCTGTTAAACATGTTCGGGATATCGGCAAGAAAATTCGCTACCTGACGCCATACTGTCGGGACTAAACCAAACACCGCCAATAACATAAGCCCCATAAATATCAGCACAACAATAACCACAGATAGCGTTCTTGGCGCACCAAGACGTACCAGACGCATAACTGGCCACTCCAGCAGGTATGCTAGAACAATCGCCGCCAGCACCGGTGCAATGAGGTGACCTAAAAAATAGATAGTTAAAAAACCAACCACCAACAACACGAGAAGCGCTGTTGCATGAGGATCTGAAAAGCGTTTTTTGTACCAGCCATTTAGCATTTCGAACATATTAATGTCTTCTTCTCTTTTTGTATCCGCAAAACCACAACAGGGTCTGGGCTAGGCATCATTGTTACTGAATATTGTTGCTGTTTCAAATAACGCTGTATGTCGGCAAGACTTGCTCTATCTTGTAGATAAACATCGATAACGTGATCTGAAGCCACTGTTGTAACAAATCGCTTAACCTTTAACAATGCCATAGGACAACGTTCTGATTTCAAATCAAGTATTTGTATTGTCATATTGATTTCCATAAAGGTATTATGTCCATCTAAGTAAACCTCGCCGAGGTTTTGTTGTCATACTTAGACTTAGAGAATAACTGAGGTACTCTCGTCCGTCATGTTTAAAAGATCCCTGCTTTACCAGTATTTACTAATTTCGTGCCTGACGATCACGCCTGCTACGGCCAATATCTCTTCACTGCCAGATATCGGTACCACAGCGGCGGCGACACTCACTATCGATAAAGAACGTGAGTATGGTGACGCCTACATGCGCATGATGCGTGCTAGCCAGCCAATTATTCGCGACCCGTTACTGAAAGAGTACCTAAATAGCTTGGGTGATCGCCTTGTTGCTAATGCTTCTGATGTTAGAACACCATTCAAATTTTTCTTAATTCAAAATCGTGATATCAATGCCTTTGCCTTTTTTGGCGGACATATCGGGGTACATAGTGGCCTGTTTCTGCATGCTAACACTGAAAGCGAGTTAGCTTCTGTACTCGCACATGAAATCGCTCACGTTACACAACGGCATTTAGCTCGCAGCATGGAAGAGCAAGCAAAGCGCTCCCCTGCTACAATGGCGGCGATGATTGGTTCTTTAATGCTCGCCATCGCGTCACCTGAAGCGGGAATCGCCGCACTACATGCCACCACTGCAGCATCCATGCAAGGACATATCAACTATACCCGTAGCAACGAGCGAGAAGCCGACCGGATTGGCATGACAACACTGGTCAACTCAGGCTTTGACCCCAAAGCGATGCCACGCTTTTTTGGCCGTATGGCAGAACAATACCGCTATGCCAGTACGCCTCCTGCAATGCTTCTCACCCACCCATTGCCAGAAGAGAGAATCACAGAGAGCCGCCAACGCGCTCAACAAATGGGCAGTATCAAGGATCCTGATGGGCAACGCTATTACCATGCCCGCTCGCGGATCATTGCCCGGTATGCCGGATTAGAAATCAATGCTGCGCAAGATTGGTTCAAGCGACAATTAGCGCAGAATAATCCAGAAAAAAAAGCAGCACTTGATTACGGCATGGCGTTACTACATATCGATCAAAATAACTTAGAGCAAGCCGAAGAACTATTGCTTCCGCTTATCGAGGCATCACCGTCTAACCGATTCTATCTTGACGCTATTACCGATTTGGATATCAAGAATAAACAGTTTGACCGTGCTATTACTCGGCTAAATAACGCTCTTAAACAGGCTCCAGGGAATGCCGTCTTGCGCCTAAATTTGGCGTATGCTTATCAAGAGGCTGAGCGCTACATGGACAGCATTCCAGTCCTTACTCGATATACCTTTGATTATCCACAAGATATCACCGGATGGTCGATGCTCAGTGTTGCTTACGCAAGAACAGGACAGCGTCCAGAAGAGCTCACCGCCCGTGCAGAGCAATTTGCCCTGCGTGGCAATTGGAATAGAGCTATTAGTGACTATATTAAGGCCAGCCAACTCGTTGAAAACGGCTCGATCAAACAGTCCATCTATGATGCGAGGATCGATCAACTTCGTATTGCTCGACAACGTTTTGAGGCCTTATAGATTACGCCTCTGTTCTGGCCATTACACGTCATAACAGCAAGCCTCTTCATGAGGCTTGTTGCTTTTTAGCCCAATAGCCAACTATACAATTAACCGACACTATTGGTTACAACCAACCCGACACACACTAACAACGCGCCAATCAAACGTGGTTTATAAGCGCGCTCCCCCAACCAGAATATCCCTAACACTAACCCAATCGGAATACTGAGCTGGCGCAGCGCTACCACATAGGTAACATTCTCAGTCATTGTCATTGCGTAGAGTACCAAGCCATACGTTATGCCGATCAACGCCCCCGCTTGAATAACAGGCAGTGGTTGGTTCAATACCTTACGCAAAGATTGTCGCGCCGATACGAGTGCCAACGCAGGGGCTAACCAAAGCGCAACGGTTAACGATTGTAAGGCAAGAAATAGCAATGACTGCCTCATGGCCGGCATAGTACTGACACTCTTATCTATCACCGCCAGCGCTGCGTTGTCCACCAGCGAATAACCCATCACACCCACAGCTGTTAGCAGCGCCCACGCACACGTAGGGTTAACATAGTTACGCCAGCTCCACTGTTTGAAACCATGCAGCGGCACCATCAAACAGCCAGTAGTTAACACAATCAGACCAAGCCAAACCAAGGGTGGTAAGTGCTTCCCCAGCGCCGCGCCAACAAGCGCAACCAGCAACACTGGCAGCGCCCTAGCTAATGGGTATACCGTGCCAATATCCCCCGCCCGATAAGCGTGAGATAAGGCCACCACATACAACACCTGGAAAAAACCGCTCGCTGCCAACAACCACCAAAACATCGCCGGCAGAGTCGCTAGCGGCGAGACCACCACCTGTGGCAATAAGATAACGCCCGGCACAACCGTGGCCAACGCTAAAAAAGCGGGGCCTTCACCTTGACGTTTACCAACCAAGTTCCAACTGGCGTGAAGCAGTGCCGATAGGCATATGATCAAAGCTGGGTAAGCACTCACCGCTTAGCCTGCTTCACAGAGCTGCCATTCAAGTTGTGGCCACCCTCGCGATGCCGCTTCAGATTGTAGTTGGGGACAACCATTCACGACGATGGGATGGTCGACTTCCAGTAACAAGGGCAGATCGTTTATCGAGTCAGAATAGAAATGGATTGAGCTGTAACTGCCACCACTCGTTTCAAGCCAACGTTGCAAGCGAATGACCTTGCCGTACTGATAACTTGGGATACCATCAATTTTGCCAGTGTAGTAACCATTTTCAATTTCAAGATCGACACCTTCTGCAGAGGGGATCCCCAGGTAGCGCCCCATCGCCTTAACTAAAAACGACGCACTGGCAGAGATAATCATGCAAGTAACATTGCGTTTTTGCAGCTCAGCCAACAGTGCATTCGCTTGCGGGAAAATATACTGTGCTGCCTGTTCACTGACATATCGATCTGCTAACGCATCAACCTGCTCAGCAGTCAGAGAACGAAGCGGTGACAAGCTAAACGCCATGTAGTCATCGAGATCCATCTCCCCTTGATAATAGAGATCCATCATCTCTTTGTCCTGAGCCAAAAATTGCTCATCGGCCATCTTTAGCTCTTCCACCACAAAGGTATGCCAAAGCACAGTAAGGTCATTACCGATCAGCGTCTCATCCATATCAAAGACAACAAGATCTGTCGCCGCTTCAGAGGTTTTCATTTTCATACAGGTATACCTAACCAGAGGCAGGTCGTACACCAGCCTCAATTTTTTAAGATTAGAGGACAATCAGCGCATTGAGTCAGTCATGATTCAATGCGCTAACAGGGGGAATTAGCGCGTACGCCAGCGCTGGGTGCGCTTAATTAACAAGTGGCTAAAGGCACCGTGGATCAGTCGAGCTGCAGCTGACGTTAGCATAATCATCACTGCCATCGCTGCCGCTGCGGCGGTATACCCCATCTCATCGAGGTGCATGACCGCAATGGATGCTAATACATTGTCCGTGGTGTAAAGGAATATCACCCCAGACGTCGTCGTCATCGCATTCACAAACAGGTAACTACCAATATCCAACAACGCGGGCAGTCCAACCGGAATAGAAATTTTCAAAAAGGCTTTGTATTGTGGAATTTTTAACGATGCAGCCACCGCTTCTATCTCAGCTGGGATCTGGCGCAGCGCCGTCAGTGCTGTCATATGACCCACGGTATACAGGTGAACCACCGTGCACACCACCAAAATTGTCATCGTGCCATAAAGGTTGTTTAATGGATTATCAGGCGAGTTGAAGAAGAAGATATACCCCAAACCCAATACCATGCCCGGTACCGCCATCGGCATCATCGCCATCAAGTGCAAGGCACTTCGCACCGGTTGCATGTCACGTCCTTTTTCCACACAGTATGCAACAACGAAGGTGAACAATGTCCCAATTAATGCCACTGACAAGGCCATCTTCACGGAATTATAGAACGGTGCCCAGCCATAGCTGATAAAACGCCCGAAATCATAATTCCCTAAGGTCAATGCTTTGTTATATGGCCAGAAACTCACTAATGAGCCATAAAACGCCATACCAATCACCACCATGATGGCTGTCGCCACACTCAAACAAAAGACAAATGCGCCGATATCTCTGATTTTACTTGGCTTTGGCTGATAGATCACCGAGCTGGTGCTCATCATACTTTGCTGCTTTTTACGAATACGGGTTTCAAGTGCAAATGAGAGCAGCGCAGGAAAAAGAAGCACGACTGAGGTGACCGCACCCATCGCAAAGTTATGTTGACCGATAACCTGTTTATATATATCCGTTGCTAATACGTTGTATTGCCCACCAATCACCTTCGCGACACCAAAATCGCACACCACCAAGGTAAAGATCACCACCATCGCGCTCATCAAACCATATTTTGCCCCTGGCAATGTCACGGTAAAAAACGTCCGTATCGGTGAGGTGCGCATGGCGCGAGCCGCTTCATAGAGACGCGCATCGGCGGTGGATAGGCCCGTGCTCATAATCAACAGCGCATGCGGAAAACACCAGAACACTAAACCAAGCACAATCCCAATAGGTCCATAGATGCTATTGCCCATTAGCCATGACTTCCAGATCCCTTGGTTGCCAAATAAGTAAACCAGCGAGATGGCAGGTAACAGTGAAGGCGCTAATATTGGTAGGCTACCTACCAACTTAAATAGGCGCTTTGCTGGCATACAGGTGCGAGTCAACGCATACGCGTAACAGAACGCCAATAAACCCACAATCGATGAAACGGCAATACAAATAAATAAGGTGTTGTAAATAGACTGGGTCAGTGCCGGATTATTGAGATAGTTTACGTAGTTAGCAAAGCCAATATACTCCCCACTGCGATCTTGAATACTTTTTACAAACATTGCGCCCAACGGCGCAATAAGACCAATGATCATCAACAAAGCGGCTGACAACAAGACCCCGCCCATCACCCATTGATCCGTGCTCATACGATTTAAAGTGTCTTTCGCTCGCCCGAAAAGCGGTAGAGATGTGGGCGAAATTAGCTTGGCATCGACGGCAGTTTGGACACTCATGCTGCAGCCCTCTCAAATACCTGACTATTGGCAACATCCCAAGTTAAGGTACACACCTCGCCTTGTGCCGGGAGGCCTCGTTTGGCTCGCTCTGCGGATACATCAACTTGGAGTAACGGCGCGTTGGGACTAACTTGACACTCTAGGCGCACAAATGCGCCCATAAACTCGATAGTCTTTACCGTCGCATTTAACCCTGATTCAGACTGGCCACCTATGCGGATTTGCTCAGGACGCAACGCCAGCGTTGCTTGCACACCTTTTACTGTCTGTGGAGAAGGAACGGTAATACCTTCAAGCTTAAGCTGATCACCATCGATCACATCGGCTGGCAGAAAGTTCATGGTGCCAACAAACTGAGCAACAAACTCTGATGCCGGATTGTTATAGACCTCTTCCGGGGTCCCCACCTGCTCAACCACACCATGGTTCATTACCACAATACGGTCTGCCATTGTCAACGCTTCTTCCTGATCATGGGTTACCATGATGGTAGTGATCCCTAACTTACGTTGCAGTTGGCATATTTCATGACGTAAATGCGTTCTTACTTTGGCATCCAGTGCGGACAACGGTTCATCGAGTAACAGTAAGCCCGGCGATAGGGCTAATGCTCTGACTAAGGCAACACGCTGCTGCTGCCCCCCAGAGAGTTGCGCAGGAAACTTTTCTTCATAGCCATCAAGATCAACAAGGTAGAGCCATTCACGCACTTTTTGCATCGCATGTTGCTTTTTCATACCACGATTGATCAAACCAAAGGCGATATTGTCAGCCACGTTCAGGTTTGGAAATAGCGCATAAGATTGGAATACAATACCGAAATCACGCTGCTCAGGCGGCAGTACAGTAATGTCACGACCGTTTTGCACAATTTGACCTTCACTTGGCAACTCTAAACCTGCAATTGCGCGCAATAACGTGGTTTTCCCACAGCCAGATGGACCAAGGAAGCAAACAAACTCACCGTCCTTTATATCCAATGAGATCCCTTTTAGCGCGGTAAAGTCGCCAAAACGTTTGATAAGGCGTTCAATATGCAGATAGTTCGTAGTCATTTCGGTATTTTACTCTCGTTAAATACGGTGTCTGGCACAATAAGACACAAAGTAGACCGCCATCGATAACAGCGGTCTTATTATTTTTTAGGTTGCTTAAGGGTTATTTTGCTTCAGATTTGCCGTCGAAGCGCTTAACCCACTCGCCGATAATGCGATCGTAGTTATCAGACGCCCAAGCAAAGTCATTCTCAATCATTAGCTCAGTGGCGTTATCTGGGTAAAACTCAACCGCTTCAGCAAGATGTGGCTTCGCAATCACTGGGTAGAATTTATTGTACTGACGGTTCGCTTCTGCTGAAGCAGCAAAATCAATCAACTTCTGTGCAGCGGCGAGTTTTGGTGTACCGTCGACAATGGCAGCCGCTTCCATATCCCAGCCCACGCCTTCTGTCGGGAAGATCATCTCGATTGGCGCGCCTTGTTGTTTCAACGTTGCACCACGGAAAGCAAATGAGATCCCCATTGTCGCTTCACCCGTTGCTGCAAGGTTACAAGGGGCTGAGCCCGAGTGAGTGTAACGAGCGATGTTGTCATGAAGGCCTTCCATGAACTCCCAACCCGCCTCTTCACCGAACTGTTGCAACCAACCTGACACGTCAAGGAAGCCGGTACCTGAAGAGGCTGGGTTTGGCATCACAATGTGACCCTTGTACTCAGGTTTGGTTAAATCCGCCCACGTTTGTGGCATCTCTAGGCCATTCTTTTCTGCTTCAATGGTGTTGAAACAAACGCCCGCAATCCACGCATCCATACCAATCCAATGTGGTACTTCACGGCTGTCGCGGAACTTTTCATCTAGCTTATCCAGCCCTTGTGGCGCATACGCTGCCAGCAAATCATCTTTATCTAGCACCATCATTGACGTTGCAGCAAGGCCCCAAATAACGTCTGCTTGCGGGTTGCTCTTCTCTGCCAATAAACGTGCCGTCACCACACTGGTTGAATCGCGCATAAAGTTAAGTTTGATATCTGGATACTCAACATTGAACGCAGCCTCTAGCGCACGGATTTGCTCAATTTCAAACGCGGTATAAACGGTTAACTCTTCTTGAGCAAACGCAGCTGAACTACATGTCGCGGCAACCAATGAAGCTAATAAAACCTTTTTCATTACAATCTCCATAACCAAATATTCGTTGCCGCCAACATTCTTGGCAGCAGTTAAGTTGCTGCCTAAGTTAACCACCAATAATTAAAGCAAAGTGACAATAAAATGATTATTTCAACCTTTTTAGTTAAGCTAGGCTTAAGTTATTGGTCATCCGTATGTCATGGTGTTAAGTAAAACTAATTTCATTATTTGGTCATATTTTTGACATCTACTCTTCTTACAGTGCTGACTGTATCCCTCTGGAGTGTCGTGCCCATGTTGCCCCCACTAAAATCTCTGGTCGCATTTGAAGCTTGTGCTCGCCACCAATCCATTACCAAGGCAGCGCAAGAGTTGTTCGTCACTCAAGCCGCGATTAGCCAACATATAAAGGCACTTGAACAATATCTCGGATTTGCTCTGTTTAACCGAGAAAACCGTCGCCTAAAACTCTCGGTTCGTGGCCAACAATATTATCCGACCATTCACCAATCGCTGCGCGCGATCAGCCATCAAACTAAAGCCCTGACGCATAGAAATGAGCCGCAGCAGCTCTCCATTAAAGTTAATACGTCATTTGGTTACTATTGGCTGCTGCCGCAGCTGCAGGATTTTTGCAAAAACTATCCCTTTATCAACATTAAATTACACACTGAAGATTGGCCGCAGTTACAAGCGAATAAAACCAAGGTGGATATCGAGATTGTTAATGGGCAACCAAGTAGCGATGTTCATTCTGAGTTGATCTGCAAAGAGTATTGGATGGCGGTGTGTAGTCCGGAGTTTAAAGCGCAACACAGTGAGCTATTAGAACAATGCGCTTTAGAGCAACTACCTGGAATTTATGTTCGCGGCTACACCGAGGGTTGGCACGAGTGGTTGAACAGCAATACCTTGTCGAGCTCTCCACCTCTGCAGCAATATGAAGTCGACAGTACTATGATGGGGCTAGAGCTTGCTGCTCAAGGAGCGGGGATTATGCTGTGTCGCTCACTCAATGCGCTACCACTACTCAAAAGTCAACGTATCGTTGTCTTTAATGACTACACTATGTCATCCACCGATTGCCACTATTTACAGTTCGACCGCAACCATGCAACACCAAAAGTTACGCTGTTCACTAGCTGGCTACAGCAACGCTTTTTAGCGCTTCAGCCTGAGAAAATGCTCATTAATGCGCTGAAAAATTAATTATTCATTACGTGCAGGAGACAACAATATGCACTATTTATTTCTAGCCGTTGCCGTTATCGCCGAAGTTATTGCGACCAGTGCCTTGGCAAAAACGGCAGGGTTTACCAAGCCTTTCCCCACCCTGATTTGTCTTGGCTTCTATGCCATCGCATTCTCTTGCTTAGCCCAAGTCGTTAAATATATGCCTGTTGGTATTGCGTATGCTATCTGGTGCGGGGCTGGCATCGTATTAGTGGCAGGCATTGCATGGCTCGTTTACGACCAACGCCTCGATATGCCAGCGATGATCGGGATGAGTTTTATTTTAGTAGGGACGGTGATCATCAATGCCTTTTCTAACAGTGTGAGCCATTAAAGATCTAAAGCCTGGTGCTTCTGGTGACATCAGGCTTATTTGAGCGAGAGTCTACACACAACTTCGCTACTTTTACATCTATTACTAGAAACACTTACATTTCCTTGCTTGTATATTATTTGACCACCTGAAGTATAGATAAATCAATACTTATCGCTGTCAACATCTTTCATCTCAAGCTTGAAGTCTCGTATCGCCGTTCCGATATCTCCTCCCATTCCTTTTAGGCGTTTTGTTCCAAAAACTAAAATGATGATTAGAAAAACAATAAGTAGCTGCCAGGTACTAACACCCATATTCAACAAACCTCAACCTTACACAATTAATAACTAATCTTACTCATATCACATGAATAAAATATGACAACCCAACCATTAGATTTTATTAACATACGAGTTATAAATACTGATAGATCACAACCTAAAAAGTGTAAAGAACATGCATTAGCATTAATTCAAAGAGCGTTATTTAGCTTCACTTGTTAATTACTCTAATTTAATCAGGTTACCCAATGAAGAATGAAGATTTCAATCACTCCCGACGTAATTTCTTTCGCACAGCAAGTGGTGCAATTATATTGGGAGCCAGTGCCACGACATTAGTCGGTTGTGGAAGCAGTTCAACTGGCAATAATGATGATAACAACGGCGACAATACACCGTTACTCGATCCAAAAGCAAAACAACTCAGTGGACGCTACATTGGTGCACAAACAATTTACTTTGAAGATGTACCTGCAAATGTTGAGATTCGCTATACCCTAGATCGTTTTGAGCCTAGTCGCAGCGACAAGCTTTATAACCCAGCAGAAGGCATTACCCTTACCGAATCAAAAACTATCTGTGCTCGTGCGTTCCGCGATGAAGAAGAGAGCGAGATGGTTGTTCACAATTACCTCATCAAAACAGATGAAGAGCCGCTTTTTCGCATGATTGCGATGTCGGATACTGAGTTTAGTAACCTTTATGAGCCTGGCGTAGTGACTGGCTGGAACTCCCATTTTGACGTACTGCAACACTATATGCCTAACCCAGACTTAATCATCAATGCGGGTGATTTGATTGCAGATAATAATAATACGACAGGTTGGACCCACTCACTGCTTCGCAACGTATTTGAGCAAAACATGAATCGTGTTGGCATGATCGATACACAAGTGCTCTTGGCTCGAGGAAATCATGATGCTTACACAATGGATATGGTTAATAACTACCCTAAATCATGGTTCCCTATTGAGGATGAAAGTGAAAATGGAGGCTTCTACCATACTGTGGTTAAGAATATCCATGTGATTGGCTACGACTCAAACCTCAGCAATACGCATGAGGCTCAGAACGGCTTTGTCGAGCAAGCGTTGCAGGACATTAAAAACTCAGCAGATTATAACGGCGAGCCAATTATCGTCCAAGCACACCACCCATTGCCAGGTGGCGTCTGCGGTGGCGCTTGGCATGGCGGAAACAGCATAATCAGAGACATTTTGAGTAAGCACCCAGAAGTCATTCACTTCTCTGGTCACTCACACTACCCACTGACCGATGACCGCTCCATCTTCCAAGATACATTTACCCATGTAAATTGTGCATCCCCATCCACTTATAACTGGCTAGATGGCTCTGGCGGTATCCACAAAGATGATTATCTTCGTGGTTACAACTTTCATCCAATCTGGTCTTTACTCTTGGTTGAGATATACGAAGACCGCGTTGAGTTCGACCGTATTGCAATGGCTGCAGATCCTTATTTTATGGTTGATGTTGGTCGTCCTGATGCAGACTATAGTGACAACGAGTTGTCTCCATTATCGTTCCGCTCCGCTGGCGCACTATTAGGTGAGGCGTGGACATTTCAGTATCGTAACGAAGGGCTACAACAAACCGTTGAACTAGATAAATATAATCAGGCACGCCTGGACGTTTTCAAAAACACCAAATTCCCATTCGAGCACAATATCAATCTTACAGCGAGCGACGGTGTGGCAAGGCTGTGGTTTAATAATGTACGCGGCCATATTACAGCCCCTCAGATGTATTATATTCGGGTCTCTAAAGTAAATAGTGAAGGTAACGAAGGCGTCCGTGTGTTCGCACAAAGCATACTTTCTGATACCCAATTTGTTGGTACTCGTCAGCGCTTTGAAGGCGTTCCTTTGCACACGAATAGTGTTCGTTTAGAATACGGCGTTGAGTACTACTTAGTGCTGAATCCACAAGATTCCGCATCTAACTGGCATGATGATAGTGGTGTACATGCTAAGTTTACCCTTGAGGGACTCGAGCAAGGTCAATACGAAATAATCCTCGGCGGTATTGCAGCGGCAACGGAAGCTTAGGTTAAGCACCTACTCTCATACACCCCTGGAAAATAACATATCACGCTTTCTGACTTCTCCCCGCCCGATCGGGCGCTGCTTTACGCCAAACTGCGGTAATAGTGGGCACCATAAGAAGGCGTTAATCATCGCCATTGGATAACTCAAAAATTCAACGTATTCAAAAAGCAGCCACTGGCTGCTTTTTTTATTCCAACGAAACACATACAATTCAGTAACAACCACCCCATTTAAGCAAGGAAGCCTTATGCCAATCACTATCTACCATAATCCTAAATGTTCAAAAAGCCGAGCTACATTAACCCTACTGCAAGAAAGAGGGATTGAGCCTGACGTCGTTCGCTATCTGGATACACCGCTGGATGTTGAGCAATTACAACGCCTGTTATCCCTGTTGGGCTTTGAACAGCCAAGACAACTAATGCGAATAAAAGATGCACTCTATAAAGAACTTGAGCTAGATAAGACTGAACGATCAAATCTTGAATTGCTACAGGCCATGCAGCAACACCCTAAACTCATTGAACGCCCAATCGTGGTTAACGGTGACAAGGCCGTATTAGGACGCCCGCCTGAAAATGTGTTGGATATTCTATAATGCTGCCATTATTGGTGCTCTATTACAGTCGCCACGGTGCAACTCAGCGCCTGGCGCGACAAATTGCACGCGGTATCGAGTTAGTTGATGGCTGCGAAGCGCGTCTACGCACCGTTGCCCCTATCGGAGCTTCGGACACGCCAGCAACCGATCCATTGGTGACATTAGACGATATCCAAGCGTGCCGAGGGCTAGCTATGGGCAGCCCTGTTCGCTTTGGTAATATGGCTGCCCCACTCAAGCACTTTATCGATTCAACGAGTGCAGCGTGGCTCTCTGGTCACCTGATTGATAAGCCTGGGTGCGTTTTTAGTAGCTCGTCATCGCTACACGGAGGGCAAGAGACAACGTTACAGTCAATGATGTTGCCCCTACTCCATCACGGCATGCTCGTAATGGGGATTCCCTACAGTGAACCCGCCTTGCATACCACGCGAAGTGGGGGGACTCCCTACGGACCGACGCATGTCGACCAACAAGGGTGTCCGCTAAGCCCTGAAGAAATTGAACTGGCCAGAGCGATGGGAAAACGACTCGCTCTCGCTGCCATAAGGTTAAGCTAATGCCATCATCCTCACGTCACCTACATCAACTTGCTTTGCTCTTACACCTGAGTCTGTTGTTATTCATCATTCTGTGGCACAGCTGGTTATCTCCTTCCCCGCACCTCTCAAAGCCATTTATGCTAACGCTATGGCTAGTCCCGCTGCTGTTTCCTTTGCCAGGCATGATAAGAGGCAAGCCTTATACCTGTGCATGGGCAAACTTTATTCTGATGCTCTACTTTACTCACGCACTGACGTTACTATGGGTTAATGAAGGAGAGCGAGGATTGGCCCTGATAGAGCTATTACTGATCAGTGGCTCTTTTAGTGCCAACTTGATCTATGCGAGACGTGCGGGAAAAGCGCAAGGACTACACTTAAAAAAACTGTCTGAAGTAGAAAAAGAAGAGCGTCAACGCTACTTGCCTTAACGCTCCCTTTTCTAAGCAATAAAAAAGCCAGCAATGCCGGCTTTTCACACTGTTTCAGCGTCGTTTAATTCCAACGATACCGAGGCAAAAGCGCAACGGTTTCATCAAACGCTTGTTCCTCATCAACTGACGCTGATGTGGCTATACTCACCTGAGGAAGCGCTAACCACTCACGCTTAAATGCTTCCTCACTGCCCAATAGATTAAGTCCAAACTGAGCCTTATTGCCAACAAAGTGCTTAAAGCGAACCGAAGCTACATTGGTTAACGCCATTAAACTGCGCTCAATTTGCAGAAGATCTTCAAATCGTTGCACATTTGTCACTGCAATCTGCTGCCCTTCCTCACCTTCAGCCCCTAAAGGCCTTGCCATACGCTCGGCAAAAAAGCTGGCCACTTCATCAACCACAGAACGATAGGCATCATCACCACTCGCCATACCACGGTGCATTTCTGGACGAGACGTTTGCATCTGCGTTGGCTCAATGGGGTAAAGCTGCCAGTCTATGCTGCTTTTTCCAGAGCGCACACGATCGCGAATAACCAATACGGCATCAGGTTGGTAACGTGTCGATGCCACGCCAATCGGTTTAGCAAACCCTCCCCATAGATCTGGAACAGAGATAGAAATCTGATCATCGAAATCGCCGACCGGAACCAATAAAGGCAGGGCTCGCTCATTCGCTCGCTGCTTTAATTGCGTCACTGCATCATGATTAGACTGATCCCATAAGATATTACGACGACCTGCCTGCTCTTCAACCACCCAGACAAGTACCATTGGACGCTCGGTAGGCCAATAGTTGATTTGAGCTTGGGTTAGCACACTCTGTATTTGGGCTGGGTCAAAGGTGACATTCAATCTCGTCTCACCTTTTATGTTTTCATAACTTAACTGGCGCACATATTGACCAGCATTATTCCGAGCTTTATCTAATACATCGTTATTAAATGCCGCCTCATTACCCGTTAACTTGAGTATCACTTGCTCGAACGCCTCAGTACGCGCTTTTTGTTCGCTTGACCTATCAGTGTCAGCCAAAGGAATTTGTGCACGATACAGCCCAGTCACTGGCGTAGCTTGGGCCACTGACGTAAAGACAGCAAGGATAAAGATCAATACTTTATACATATCTAACTCAATACTAAAAATTCTACGCCGATATTAATGGCAACGGTGGTGTTGCGGCAATCTTTTCATACAAAAAACACAAACTTTGACCATATTCTCATTCGCCAGCTTAACTTAAATTATCAAAATACGATCTATATCACATATAGCTATGAAACAACCATGCAAGAGGGCAGGTGCCAATATTGACAAAAGTCTCGAATAGGCATAGCGAATATCACATGATAGTATTCGCCGATTTTTTATTTTTTTAGAGGTTTCCCCCATGCTGCATGTTATTCAAGGAGCACAAATGCTCTTTGTTGCCTTTGGTGCATTGGTACTTGTTCCACTGCTCACTGGTCTAGATCCTAACGTTGCACTCTTTGGTGCAGGATTCGGTACTTTGTTATTCCAACTGGTTACCCGTCGCCAAGTGCCTATTTTCCTTGCATCATCTTTTGCGTTTATTGCGCCAATTATGTTTGGTATCCAAACATGGGGAATCCCGGCCACCATGGGCGGACTAATGGCAGCTGGTGTTGTTTATATCTGCATGGGTGGAATCATCAAGGTACGCGGCGTTGGCATTATTCACCGCATCCTTCCACCCGTGGTTGTGGGGCCGGTTATCATGGTTATCGGTCTTGGTCTTGCACCAACAGCCGTTAATATGGCACTAGGACGCGGTGGCGATGGCGCTCAGATAATGGACGCCGATGTATCACTGATTGTCTCAAGCTTGGCATTAATAACGACTATTGGCTTTAGCGTTTTTGCAAAGGGGTATTTAAAACTGGTTCCGATTATGGCGGGCATCATTGTCGGGTACACCACCAGCTTATTCTTCGGTATTGTTGACTTCAGTCCAGTGCAAAATGCCGCGTGGTTGTCTGTTCCTGCCTTCACCATGCCTGAATTCAATATCAATGCAGTTTTGTTCATGATTCCAGTGGCTATCGCACCAGCAGTTGAGCATGTCGGTGATATGTTAGCTATTTCTAATGTTACAGGAAAAGACTACCTGAAAAAGCCGGGACTACACCGCACCATTGCAGGTGACGGCGTTGCAACCATTGCCGCCTCACTGTTTGGTGCACCACCAAACACCACTTATAGTGAAGTGACGGGGGCAGTCATGCTAACCAAAGCCTATAACCCCGTGATCATGACATGGACGGCTGTTACGGCGATTACACTCGCTTTTGTTGGCAAGCTCGGCGCATTGTTGCAAACTATTCCAATGCCAGTAATGGGCGGCATCATGATGTTACTGTTTGGTTCTATTGCCACCGTTGGCCTGAATACCCTGATCAAAAACCGCGTTGATTTAAACGATGCGCGTAATCTGGTTATCGTTGCTGTTACCTTGGTATTTGGTATTGGTGGAATGGCGCTGGGCGTGGGAGACTTCAGTCTACAAGGCGTGAGCTTGTGCGGTATCGTGGCAATTATCTTGAATCTTATCTTGCCGAGAAAACTGGGTGAGAGCCATATCGGCGATGAAATTGCCGATGAGCCAAGCGCTAATTAATAAGAAAAGTCATTAATAATAAAAGGGCTTTACCTCAGTAAAGCCCTTATTAATCGATGTCACTTATCACTACTTAGTGATTACTGAGTACCGAAAATCTTATCACCTGCATCACCAAGCCCTGGAACGATATAACCTTTATCATTCAACTTCTCGTCGATAGCCGCAGTATACATCTCTACATCTGGATGCGCTTTTTCTAGTGCTTCAATCCCTTCTGGTGCCGCAACAAGAACTAGCACTTTAATTGATTTACAGCCATTCTCTTTTAGCAAGTCAATGGTGGCAATCATTGAGCCGCCAGTGGCCAGCATAGGGTCAACAACCAATGCCATACGCTCATCAATGTTAGATGCTAGTTTGTTAAAATAAGGAACTGGCTCTAGTGTCTCTTCATCACGATAAATACCGACAACACTGATTCGAGCGCTTGGAATGTGCTCCAATACGCCGTCCATCATACCAAGACCCGCACGCAAGATTGGCACGACTGTCACTTTCTTGCCTTTGATTTGATCAATCTCAACCGGACCGTTCCAGCCTTCGATTGAGACTTTCTCTGTTTCAAAGTCCGCGGTTGCTTCGTATGTCAGCAAACTTCCCACCTCTGTCGCTAATTCACGGAAACGCTTAGTACTGATATTGCCTTCGCGCATCAGACCAAGTTTGTGTTTTACTAGTGGATGTTTAACTTCAACGACTTTCATAGTGCTACGCCCTGTAAAAATTACCTAAACCGTCTAATTATATCGTAGTGGCGCATAATAAACAGCATTCAAATCTCAACCGTATCAAAAGAGAGAAAAAAATTTGACGCAAACGTTTTCCTTTAGGCTCAGTCTGCTGTTAGAATAGCGTGGCTTTTTTATCTTCAATGTGGTGAGGCCCCTTGTGAGCAGTAATAATTCTTCTCTTAGTTACAAAGATGCAGGTGTTGATATTGATGCCGGTAACGCGTTAGTAGATCGTATCAAAGGGGTGGTTAAGCGCACCCACCGTCCAGAGGTGATGGGAGGGATTGGTGGTTTCGGCGCATTATGCCAACTACCGACAAAATACAAAGAGCCAGTACTGGTATCAGGCACTGATGGTGTAGGTACCAAGTTACGATTGGCAATGGATTTGAAAAAGCATGACACCATTGGTATCGATTTGGTTGCCATGTGTGTAAACGACCTAATCGTTCAAGGTGCTGAGCCGCTATTTTTCCTCGATTACTACGCCACTGGCAAACTAGATGTCGACACAGCAGCAGCGGTTGTTGCTGGTATCGGCGAAGGTTGTCTTCAATCAGGCTGTGCCCTTATCGGTGGTGAAACCGCTGAAATGCCTGGCATGTACCATGGTGAAGACTACGATGTCGCGGGTTTCTGTGTTGGCGTTGCTGAAAAAGCGGACGTCATCGACGGCACGAAAGTTGCCGCTGGCGATGCATTGATTGCACTAGGTTCAAGTGGCCCACACTCGAATGGTTACTCTTTGGTGCGTAAAATCATCGAAGTTTCTAACGCTGATTTAAGTGCTGAGCTAGAAGGTAAAACGCTATCTGATCACCTACTTGAACCAACAAAAATTTACGTTAAGTCAGTACTCAAACTGCTTGAAAGCACTGATGTCCATGCGATCTCACATATTACTGGTGGTGGTTTCTGGGAAAACATTCCGCGCGTTCTGCCGCAAGGCGCTAAAGCCGTTGTACAAGGCAACAGTTGGGAATGGCCGGCTATCTTTAACTGGCTGCAAGAGAAAGGTAACGTTGAGACATACGAAATGTACCGTACCTTCAACTGTGGTGTTGGTCTTGTTATCGCGCTACCACAAGCCCAAGCGGAACAAGCCATTGAGATCCTGAAAGCTGAAGGTGAGAATGCTTGGCTACTAGGTTCGATTGCCAACGCAGCCGACGGCGAAGAGCAAGTAGAGATTATCTAACCGATGAAAAAGATCGTTGTGCTTATATCCGGTAGTGGGTCGAACTTACAAGCAATACTTGATGCTTGCGAGCAAGGCACCATTGCCGACAGCCAAGTCGTCGCAGTTATCTCCAACAAAGAGACGGCGTATGGTTTGGAGCGAGCACGTCAAGCTGGCGTTGATGCTATCAGTGTCAGTGCGAGTGATTTTGATGGCCGAGAAAGCTTCGATCAAGCTCTCGCCGATAAAATTGATCACTATGACCCCGATTTAGTCATTCTCGCTGGTTATATGCGTATTTTATCGCCAAATTTTGTACGCCGTTATCTGGGCCGAATGCTAAATATTCATCCATCACTGCTGCCGAAATACCCCGGGCTTCATACTCATCAACGCGCGCTAGACGCTGGCGACAAAGAACATGGTACGAGTGTTCATTTTGTCACTGAGGAGTTAGATGGTGGGCCTGTTATTTTGCAAGCTAAAGTGCCAATCTTTGATAACGATGATGTCGATGAGATTCAAGCACGCGTTCAGCAACAAGAGCACAAGATCTACCCGTTGGTTGCTGACTGGTTTTTACGTGGCCGCCTAGAGATGGAGAATGGGCTCGCAATCTTAGACTCTCTTGTGCTGCCTATTCAAGGCTACGCTAGCGACGAATAGGGCATAAGCAAACAGAAAATAAAAAACGCGACGGTAACGTCGCGTTTTTTTTATTGCCATAAGTAAGTAGCACCTGTGCTATTGCGGCTCTGCATGAGCGCTTCCATCACGCCGATAGATCACTTCACCGAGCTCAAAAACACAGAGTTCACCCATTAACATACGTGTCCACTGTTCGTTATTGGTCAACGGCTGTGTGGCAATCACGGTAACAACATCATTTGGGGTTGTCTCTTGTTGAAAGTCGATCGTTACATCATCGTCAATCAACGAGGCTTTACCAAACGGTGCTCGTCGCGTAATCCAATACAATTTATTGGTGCAATAGTTAGCCACAACACTGCCATCAGAAAGCAACATATTGTAAACCCCTAACGCACGTAACTTATCGCAACACTGCGCCATAAAAGCAAACAGCTCTTCCGTGCTGTCTGGTCGGGTTGGAAAGCGTGTTTCTAACTGATTCAGCAACCAGCAAAATGCAATTTCACTGTCGGTATCACCAACAGGAACAAAACGTCCTGTCTCTAGTGCCGCATAATCCGCTAACTGTCCGTTATGTGCAAAAGTCCAATAACAGCCCCACAGTTCACGAGTGAAAGGGTGAGTATTCACTAAGCTCACTTCACCGCGATTGGCTTGCCGAATATGGCTAATCACCGCACGGCTTTTAATTGGGTATTGTTGGACCAACTGAGCAATTTCGGACTCACAACTCGGATGAGGATCCTTAAAATTCTGACAGCCCTTGCCGTCATAAAAGGTAATCCCCCAACCGTCACAATGTGGACCAGTATTGCCCCCACGCTGCATCAACCCCGTAAAGCTAAAGCAGATATCTGTTGGCACGTTGGCACTCATACCTAAAAGCTCACACATCTCCTTGTGCTCTCCTTTCTATTTTATGCTTCCATCTCTTTTTCTATCAACTGAATAAGAATATGGATGATTTTAATATGAACTTCTTGAATACGATCAGCATAGCCAAAATGTGGCACTCTGATCTCAATATCAGCAACCCCGGCCATATTTCCACCATCTTTGCCGGTTAACGCGATGGTTTTCATTCCTTTCGACTTCGCGGCATCCATCGCCTTTAAGATATTCCCCGAGTTACCCGACGTAGAAATACCCAGTAAAACGTCGCCTTGGCTGCCTACGGCTTCGACATAACGCGAGAAAACGTACTCATAACCAAAGTCATTACTCACACAAGATAAATGGCTAGGGTCTGATATAGCAATCCCTGGATAACCTGGACGGTTATCACGATAGCGTCCTGTTAATTCTTCAGCAAAGTGCATGGCATCACAATGTGAACCGCCATTACCACACGATAACACTTTGCCACCTTGCTTAAATGACGCAGCGACTAACTTGGCTGCGTTCTCAATTGACGCAATATTCTCGTCCGCACTTAAAAATTCATTCAGTACGCGTGCCGCTTCTTCTAACTCACCGCGAATTAAATCACTATACATACTCTGTTCTCTTACTCTTGCGTTGCTCATGACAACAATATGATTGCAGCCATTTAACTGCAAAATACACGGTATGTCGACTCCTTCGAAAAAATGCTGTGATAAGAACACCATCGAAATAGGTGCCCATCTCATCAGCGGATCTCTGGATAGAGCAAAATATCAATTTTAACCACGAACCAATTAACATTAAGTTTACAACCCATCAACCTTGTGCTTACCTTGTATAGTGGTTAGACCTCTTACCAAGCAAGGAGACGATAATGATGGCATTACTGTATTTTGGAGCTCTGCTCATGCTGCTTGGCGGACTTGCGTACCACAGAGCAAGTCTAAAAACGCAAACTATCGCCCTATTACTTGCACTGACATTAGGTAGTGCGCTTAGTCTCGTGGGCACCTTAATATGGATAACGTTTATCGCATTAGCTGGTTTTTTAAATATCAGTCTCTTTCGCTTATTTCTAAGCCAGAAGATCTTAGCGCTATTCCGGCAAGTTATGCCCGAAATGTCACGCACTGAAAAAGAGGCCATCGATGCCGGGACGGTATGGTGGGAAGCCGAGCTATTTGCCGGAAACCCTGACTGGAAGAAACTGCATGATGTGCCTGTCTCGCGCCTATCTGCTGAAGAAAAGGCGTTTCTTGACGGGCCCGTTAATGAACTTTGTGCGATGGCCAAAGATTTTGAAATTACACACCAATTGGCAGACCTTCCGCCAGAGGTATGGCAGTTTTTAAAAGATAATAAATTTTTTGCCATGATCATCAAAAAGAAATATAGCGGTCTCGAGTTTTCTGCCCATGCTCAATCGTTGGTTTTGCAAAAACTGGCTGGCGTTTCTGGCGTACTATCTTCAACTGTCGGTGTTCCTAATTCACTCGGGCCAGGGGAATTACTGCAACATTACGGCACCGATGCCCAAAAAGAATACTACCTGCCCCGCCTTGCTCGTGGTGAGGAAATCCCATGCTTTGCCTTAACCAGCCCTGAAGCTGGCTCTGATGCTGGTGCAATCCCCGATTTCGGCATTGTGAAAAAAGGCATTTGGCAAGGAGAAGAAATTGTCGGAATGGAGCTAACTTGGAATAAGCGTTATATCACCTTGGCCCCAATCGCGACCGTACTAGGACTGGCATTCAAACTGTCTGATCCTGAGCACTTGCTCGGTGAAACAGAAGGCTTGGGGATAACCTGCGCGCTAATTCCAGCCAACACCGACGGCGTAGAAATTGGACGTCGCCACTTCCCACTCAATATCCCCTTCCAAAATGGGCCGACCCGCGGTAACAAGGTGTTTGTACCTTTGAGTTACATTATAGGTGGGCCTGAAATGGCCGGGCAAGGTTGGCGCATGCTGGTTGAATGCTTGTCTGTTGGCCGAGGTATTACCTTACCCTCAAATGCAACTGGAGGGCTAAAAGCGGCGGCAATGGCAACGGGTGCTTATGCGCGCATTCGACGTCAATTTAAGTTACCTATCGGGAAAATGGAAGGCATTGAGGAACCACTCGCTCGCATTGCCGGCAATGCCTATGCGATGGATGCCGCCAGTGCACTTACCGTGGCTGGCATAGATCAAGGCCAAAAACCGTCCGTGATATCAGCCATTATCAAATACCATTGCACCCACCGTGGCCAACGCGCCATCATTGACGCGATGGATATTGCGGGTGGTAAAGGTATCTGCATGGGGCCGAGCAACTTCCTGGCTCGCAGCTACCAAGGTGCTCCTATTGCCGTTACGGTCGAAGGGGCCAATATTTTAACCCGTTCAATGATCATCTTTGGTCAAGGTGCGATTCGCTGCCATCCTTACGTGTTAAAAGAGATGAATGCAGCCTATAGTGCAGAAAACGAACAAACCCTTAAGGCATTCGATCATGCGTTGTTTAGCCATATCGGCTTTGCATCTAGTAATCTATTTCGCTCATTATGGTTAGGTATTTTCGACGGGCGGGGAAGTAGCACTCCATTTAACGACCAAACTAAACGCTACTACCAGCGATTGAATCGCTACAGTGCCAACATGGCGCTATTGGCAGATGTATCTATGGCAACACTTGGTGGCAGCTTAAAGCGCAAGGAACGCTTATCTGCTCGCCTTGGCGATATTTTAAGTCAAATGTACTTCGCCTCTGCCACTTTAAAACGCTTTGATGATGATGGCCGTCACGTTGAAGACCTCCCTCTCGTGCACTGGGCTGTTCAAGATGCGCTATATCAAGCTGAAGAGGCCATTGAAGCGTTGCTGCGCAACTTCCCAAATCGCACGCTGGCAGCACTATTACGTGGAATCATTCAGCCGACCGGGAAAATGCGCTACCGCCCCAGTGATCAACTCGATCATCTCGTTGCGCACATCCTCCAAACCCCATCAGCGACCCGCAGCCGAATTGGGCGTCACCAATATTTGGCTGCCACCGACAATAATCCGGTGGGACAACTTGAGGCAGCACTGGTCGATATTCTCGCTGCAGAACCCATTTATGAACGCATCTGCCATTCAACAGGCAAAAAGATGCCATTCACCCAACTCGATAAAATCGCAGAGCTGGGGTTAAGTGAAGGGGTGATTAATGAACAAGAAGCGCAACTGTTAAGGCAGGCAGAACAAGGGCGACTGGCTTCCATAAATGTCGATGACTTTGCACCTGAAGCCTTACCTGTTCAGCAGAGTCATTCTGCCCCACATATCAGCGCCGCTTAATTTAACCGTGTTGATGCTATAACAGGTTAAACGGCACAACTGCCGTTTAACCTGTTTAAGATAACGCTCGCTTCTGTCTTCGAAACCACCAAGCTAACCCTCCTCCTAGCGCCATCAATATTAAATTGCCTAACACCATTTTGATGAAAAATTTTCGCCGTGCTTGTGCCGCTAACTCTGCTTGATACTGCAACTCCGCTTCTTTTTGTCTACGTTCTTCTGCGGCTCTGAATTCAGCCAAGTTACGATCTAAACGCAACGCACCTTGAACGGCAAAGTGTTGCTCCGGTAGTGGAAAAATAAGCTCGCGCTGCTCGAATCCATCAGTTGCATATAGCCAACCTCGCCAAGTATAGCGCCCAGGCGCTTGACCATTTTCAAGGCGCGCGCTTAAGGTCATATCATCAAGGTACGCTTGTGCCTGACTGACCCCAACCGTTCCATCTGGAAACACTTGCTCCACATGAAGGGCAAGGCTTCCCGGGTGAATAGACCCAACCTCACCATCAACGACGACTTTATGTGCCTCTTTTTGTCCTCGCCCTTGCACAAAGCTAATCATCACAGGGCTTGGATAAACCAATACGACCTGCTCTTGCGCACGCGTAAACAATTCATTTTTAGACACGATACTAACCCGATAACGCCCTGGTGAAACATCAACGGGCAAAGCGGCGGTAAAGACCCCATCTCCAGCTTTTTCATCCAAGCCAACCCCATCATCTAAAAACTGAGCGACGACTTGCGGCGCTGGTTCGGCGTAATCTGGGTATATATCACTACTATCGTATTCAGCCGTAAATACAACTTGCAGTTGTACATGCTGCAAAAAATTACGGTTTGTTAATGGTTTTCCATCTTTGAGCAGCGAAACGGTAAATTTAATCACCTCACTGCTGTACAGGCGGGCCGGAAAGTGATCAACTTGCATGCTAATGTTGCTGATCAATTGGATACGGTTCTGTTTAGAAACTTTACCAATCGCTTGCCATGGGCCCGGCATTGGCTGCTCAACCGAGACAATATCAACATCATCACCTTGATACCACTCAATGTATTCTGGGTGACGTGATGCGTAATATTTTCCTCCATCCGGGCGCACCAGTATCGCTGACTGTGACGGCTCTTCACGCTGAATAATAAACGTTATGCGCTTAATCGCCGGATCAACGCGAAAACGATTATCAAGCCACTGCATATCCGTATCTGCGTACAATGTACCAACAAACAGAAAACCCGCGAATAAGCTAATAATCCGTAATACCATTTTCATTCCTATTGACGCCAGAGAGGGGCCCCTCCTTTCTCTGCAATGAGATCAAGACGTTGTTCATGTGCTGTTATTTCATCGGCAGACGCTGTGATAACCTTTAATGCTTTTCGTCCTGATGAGAGCCGTGTCATGCTTCCTTCCGCATTTGTCTCGCCACCAGCTTCCCCTTTGGCATCAACAAATGACAGGCTGGTTTGCCCCCCCGTCATCATCAAATAGACATCAGCTAAAATTTCAGCATCGAGCAATGCGCCGTGAAGGGTTCGATGCGAATTATCGATACCATAGCGAGAACACAACACATCTAAGTTATTGCGCTTGCCTGGAAAGATCTTTTTCGCCATCGCTAGCGTATCGGTAACTTGACAGAAATCTTCCGTTTTACCAATCGCAGGGTCTAACATCTGAAACTCGTAGTCCATAAAACCGACATCGAACGGCGCGTTATGCGCGACGAGTTCTGCCCCTTTGATGTAATCCAAGAAGGCTTGATGGACCTCGGCATATTCGGGCTTATCTTCTAAAAATTCATCGGTAATACCGTGAACACCGATCGCTTCAAGATCAATTTGTCTATCGGGCTTAATATAAACGTGAAAGTTATTTCCGGTCAGCTTACGGTTTACGATTTCAACCGCCCCAATCTCAATGATCCGATGATCTAGATAGTGGGGGCCGCTGCCCAAATTCATACCGGTGGTTTCGGTATCTAATACGATAATTCGCTTGCTTCTGGCTTCATACATAGTAACTGTGTCACACTATTGGCATCATCAATTACTGAATACTACCAAATATGCGCAAACAGGTAGAGATTTTCACAGACGGTTCTTGCTTGGGAAATCCAGGACCCGGTGGATATGGTGCTTTATTACGCTACAATAAGCATACAAAAGAGCTCAGCGAAGGATTTTCCCTTACCACCAATAATCGCATGGAGCTACTCGCGGCCATTGCTGCACTCGCCTCTCTAAAAGAGCCTTGCTCAGTCGAATTAACCACGGATAGCCAATATGTTCGACAAGGTATCACGCAGTGGATCCACAATTGGAAAAAACGCGGTTGGAAAACAGCGGATAGAAAGCCGGTTAAAAATTCTGACTTATGGGTACGCTTAGACGAACAGTGTCAACGCCACAGCGTTAATTGGCATTGGGTTAAAGGGCACGCTGGACACCCAGAAAATGAACGTTGCGATGATCTTGCTCGCGCAGCAGCGGAAGCGCCAACACGCCCAGATGATGGCTATCAACCCGCATAGCCCCCAGAAAGCGGCTGTAGAGACAGCCGTTATTTTTGGCGGTATAGCTTAGTTAATGAAGCTGCCCTGCGCCCGGCCGAACGCACATTGACTCTCGCGGTAGCGATTCGACGCCGTAATAACCACCCCGGTTTAATCGGTTTAAGTGGCGAGGTGCGCTTTCTCGCGACAATAAAATACATACACCCTACCGACGATAAGTAATCGACAAGCATATTTTCAGCCCATGCCCAACAGACCTCATGGCGTGTCGCTGGCAACACGGCAAACGATTCGTGATGAATCACCTCATAATTGAGCACTCCCAGCCAATCTTTAACTCGATAAGGGGAGAACCGCCGCCCACACCAAGGGTAATTTTTACGTTTCCATGGCAATAACGAAGTTAAACCATATAAACTGATTGGATTAAAGCCTGCGATCAATAGATAACCATCATCAATTAACACACGATCAATTTCGCGCAACAATCGATGTGGATCTGCGCTGTACTCTAGCTGATTAACTAGCAAACATGCATCGATCGATTTTTCAATAAAAGGGAGGGCATCTAACTCAGCCGTTAAGTTTCGATACGGACTCTGGGTATCTAATTGGATATGATGAGGGACATTACAGTGGTGACTTAGCAGTTCACAGCTTAGCCCACCCAGCTTTAAAAAGTGATAACCGAAGATTCTCGGACACCATTCGTCAAGGCGAGCTTGAATTAACTCGCGAGCCCATGCACCGTTCGCTAAAAGATGCCACGATTTTGGTGCCCGAATTTGTTTGGAAATTCTTGCTGGCTTCATATAATGAATGCTCACCACCTCAGGGAAGGAAAACGCATGCTAACAATCAAGAGCATACCCGCTTTTAATGACAATTACATATGGCTGATTCACAATCCAGAAGGTCAAGCCATTGTTGTTGATCCTGGCGTTGCAGAACCCGTACTTAAATGGCTTGAGAAACATCAAATGCGGCTCGACGCCATACTCATTACCCACCACCATGCCGACCACACTGGCGGGATCAGTGAACTAAAACGGCAATTCCCAGAATGTCAGGTTATCGGCCCCAAACACGACCCCGTGCCAGGTCTATCGGTTACCGTCGATGAACAAGATCAACTTGAGTTATTTGGCGTCAACTTCACAGTCTGGCATATCCCGGGACACACCGCAGGCCATATCGCTTATATTGGTGACAATAAGCTCTTTTGTGGTGACACCTTGTTCTCTGCTGGCTGTGGGCGAATATTTGAAGGGACATATGAGCAAATGTATCATTCACTTCAACGCCTCGCCACCTTGCCAGATAACACGCTTATATTCTGTGCCCACGAATATACTAGCAGCAACCTTGCTTTCGCACTGACTGTCGAGCCAGGCAATCAAGAACTCAGTGAGTACCGTGATCAAGTTAATCTGCTGAGGGCTAGAGAAATGCCGACATTACCAAGCACCATCGGCAAAGAAAAAGCCATTAACCCTTTCCTGCGTTGTACGCAAACAAACGTTATACAATCTGTGAGTGATCGGACTCAATGTAAAGGTGAGTTAGAAACATTTACAGAACTACGACGTTGGAAGGACAATTTTTAATCAAAAATACTTGTACCAAACGGAGTGGGTCAGTATGATCCACGACCATTTTTGGCAAAAGACAGCATTTTATGAAAACAAAATTTTTTGTAGCGAGTGCGCTATTACTGGCCGGATGCCAACTATCGAATACCGCATTAAAGACGCAACAACCAGAAACAAACGAAACAAAAGAAGAAACGACTACGCCAATAAATGAGGCGTCGGCTCAACTTGATACATTGTCTTCAACCAATAAGTTAGACACTCCCAGCGACGTAAACGCGACAGGCATCGACAACGTTGTTGAGACAGAAAAACAAGCCACACCTCAAGAACAAGAAGATGTTTGGCGTCGTATTTCTATGCAGCTATCCTTGCCGGTGCCTAATGGTGATCCACGCGTGGAGCATTATAAAAATTGGTACTTGCGCAATCCCTCACATTTACAAACCGTGGCAAAGCGTGCCGAACCTTTTTTGCACTTAATCACTGAAAAAGTCGAAGCACGAGGTTTTCCTATCGAACTGGCACTGCTGCCTATCGTTGAAAGCTCATTTGATCAGTTCGCATACTCGCACGGTCGAGCAGCCGGATTGTGGCAAATCACCCCGCCAACTGGACGCAGTTTTGGTCTAGAGCAAAACTGGTGGTATGACGGTCGCCGTGATGTTGATCGCTCTACCGATGGCGCATTGGATCTGCTTGACTACCTAAACAAAAAGTTTAGTGGGAACTGGCTACATGCCTTAGCAGCTTACAATACCGGTGAAGGACGTGTATTCCGCGCAATTCGTAGCAACCGTGATGCTGGTAAATCTACCGATTTTTGGTCATTAAGTTTACCGCGTGAAACCAGTGATTATGTGCCTAAACTGCTCGCTGTCGCTGACGTTATCGCAAATGCTGAACAATATGGCATGTCTATTCCTGCCATCGCTAACAAACCAGTGGTAAAAGTTGTTGAGCCTGGTATTCAAATGGACTTGGCCCTGGCGGCGAAGTATGCCGAGATGACAGTGGCTGAGCTGCAAAGCTATAATCCAGCCTATAATCAGTGGGCAACCGCACCAGATGGCCCAAACCACCTCTTGCTCCCCCTAGATAAAGCGAACCGTTTTACCGAAAACCTGACGGCCAATAACCAACAAGGCATGAACTTGATCCGTTATCAGATTCAACCCGGTGATACATTAAGTGTTCTAGCACAAAAGCATGACACTACCACCGCATTGATTATGCGTGCCAATGATATGGACTCCCCCTCGCTACGCGCAGGCCGCCACATTATGATACCTGTCGCCTTAAAGGATGACAGTTCTATCATTGCGAATCGCAGCTCTGTACTTGCGAGCAGCCGTAACACGCACGGCAATGGCTACCGTGTGGAATATGAAGTAAAAGCAGGGGACAGCTTATGGACCATTGCACGCAACGAGAAAGTCTCGATTGATAACTTAACCCGTTGGAACGGCATTACCCGTAATTCGACCATCCGCGTCGGCCAAAAGCTGACCATGTGGAAGGATACGCAAGACGGCGGCATTATTCGCACCATCAGTTATCAGGTGAGAAGTGGTGACAACCTAAGTGTTATTGCCAATCGCTACAAAGTGCGTGTTTCTGATCTGATGAAATGGAACAACTTAGACAGCAACAGCTACCTGCAACCAGGTCAACGTCTGACTCTGCATGTTGATGTAACAAAAGTGAGCGTTTAATCGCCTAGATTCTATTTGCTATCGCATATCTATTAGTGGCCCATTTATTGGGCCACTTTTCTATTTGACGTTAACCTGTCAATATCCCAACCCGTATCTCTACCGCATCACCTGAAACTGTGCCAATAGAGGGTTATGATCGGAGGCATCTGTCTGTGGTGCGTTCGCTTCAACAAGTTGTAGTCCACGATAAAACAAGTGATCAAGTGGCAAGCCTAACACTCGCGTCCGATAATCATCATTGAACAAAGTATGCGATAATCCCAACTCTTTCGCAAAATCCTCCACTACTCGCTGCCGACCTTTACGCCAAGTATTAAAGTCACCGGCAACAATCATCGGACCAACGTGATAGCGTAAGGCGGCGGTTAATGCACCAAGTTGTTGCTGATACTGCTCTGTCCCCAGCGTAAAATTGATGCCATGTAGATTGACGACCGCTAATGTTTGTCCATCACTCAACAAAAATTCAGCATAAAGGGCAGATTTAGGTAACTTAAGCCAAGGTTCAACAGAAAGATACGCACAAGACTGCAACGCAGCTGTTCGCGATAGATTAAGTACCCCAGCTGAGTGGCTAAAGAAGGTAAAGGCATTCGCCATCGCGACTTGCCAAGGTGTCTGTTCTAAATATTGCCGAAATTCATCATGCAGACTGGCTTCTTGCAGTAAGACTAAATCTGCATGGTGACTGAACTGGTTGAGTCCTTCTTGCCAACCCGGCTTTCCACCTTTATAGATATTCCATACTGTTAAATTGATTAAGCCATTATTGTCTAACGGCTTAATCTCTGAGTTTTCGTTCTGAAAGCAACGCAGCTGCTGGCTGTCGAGAGTAAGCACCTCGGCATATTCGGGGATCATTATTGCCCTATCGACAAATTGACACGCCCCTCCCCCCGCCACCATTACAACGATAGCCGATGCGGTCAGCAGCTTTTGTCGCTTACTCAACATTAATAGTGCGCACCATTGTCATAATACGCCGTTGGAGATAGCGCGGTGAAAACCACAGCCAAGTCATCACATGGCTGTACCTGTTTGATTAAATCGGTGATCACTGCCGCCACTTTATCTTGTACCGCTTGGCCACGATCAAACCAATAGACCTCAACAAAGGGGTAGGCCTGTGATGACTGCCCATCAAAGAAAAACTGTGTCGATATACACTCAATGGTAAAGTCTTCTCGTGGACAGTCCATTAACGGTTGCAGTTGATTAACGAGCTCCGTTGACAGTACTTGCACTGTGTCAGCCTTAATGGCGCGAATTCGTAAATGGGGCATTTTCATTCCTACTAGGTTGTTTCTATAAGATTAAGATACCACTAGTCATATGGAATAGGCACACGTTTCTACCTGTATTCAGGCTCTTCCCTCAACAGCCTTAATCACACTCATTGCAAATAATCATCCGCGACATCAAAAATACAATCTAATAGTGTTTTAATCTGTGGGTGGTATTCAAGTCCTAAGCCATGAAACAAACCTATGCCATAGAGATAATCACGTTTGCGATCTGATAGTGCGATCCTCGTCAGCTGGCCCCTATCGATGTACGGCTGCGCATTATCCGGCGTAAGAATCACCCAGCTATCGTCGGTCATCATTCGAACCAATAGCGGTAAATTCCCGGCAACCTTTGTTGTATTGGCTACTTCGAAATGACCCACCCCTCCTTCACCGCTGCTATCGAGCATGTATTGTGTTGATAATCGCAACGCATCGATTGTTGCTTCTTGTTTAGCCAATGCTGAACTCGGAATACAATAGGAAGATAAAGGCAGTGCGCCGAGATAATTGGACTCAATTCTCGCCTGTGTTTGCGTTTTATTTTCTATCGCTAACAGTGCCAAATGACCTGCGCCAGCCTCGATCATTTCATATGCCTTATTCTTCGACATATTCCGCCAATTTATCGTCAGGCGAGGTTCCAGGCTTCTCATCTGCTGATCGATCTGAACCAGCATGTCATAAGGAAGCATGCCATCAAAGAAAACCGTGACAGCCAACACCTCTTCACGACTCAGCGACAACGCCGCAACCTCAAAGTCTTCTGCCTGCTTACTTAAGTTCTGTGCGCGAATAAAAAGTTGATGTGCATTAAACGTTGGAATCGCTTTTCGTCCATTAATTTCAAATAATGTGACCTTAGTAGCATCCTCTAAGGCGAGCACAGAATCTCGAATAGTACTGCGCTTTTTGTTCATTGCTACAGCAGCAGCACTGTACGAGCCCAGTAAATACACCTGTCGAAAGCTATGTATTTGCTCGATTGTAATCATCACCCCTTCCTTATTTGTTGGTAGTTAGCTTCCAAATGGTATTTTTTTGTTGGTAATCTATCGATTACACTTCATGTCGTCAACGTATTATGCGTTCCAATAACCAGTAGTATGAGGTTTAACATGAAAAAGCTAGCAATAGCGGCATCGCTATTAATGTCTGCGAGTGCATTTGCTCAAACATCAGATGCCGATAGCATCTTTGGATTCTCCGTAGAGCAAGACGTTACCTATGGTCAAGGGGCTGTACGTCCAGATGGTCAGCATGGTGACATCGTACTTCGTGATCTAAAAATGGATGTCTACTATCCTGCCGGCATGGAAAACGATGATTCTCTTCCTGCGATCATTTACGTACATGGCGGCGGTCACCACCGTGGTGGTAAATTCCTACCTCCATTCCGCATTGAAGGTGCGATTCAATCATCCCCACAAGAGTATGGTCGTAACTTCGCCGCGGCAGGTTATGTTACCTTTGTTCCTGAGTACCGTTTAGCGCCAGAATGGCCAGAGCCTGATCACAAACCAGGTGAAGCAAACCTTTATGCCGATCTAGACACCTATGTCGATGACGTTATGTTAGCCGGTGTATCTCGTGCACGTGCTGCCCTAGGCCTAGAAACAGCAGAAGGCGAAGAAGGCAAATTAACCCTATGGAAAGCGGGTGTATCAGCATTTGAAGATGCAGTGAAAGTGGTAGATCATCTTGTTGAAAACGCAGAGACTTACAACATTGACCCAAGCCGTATCGCAATGGGTGGTCACTCTGCAGGTGGCGGTATCAGTATGAATGCTGCGTATGGATTTAAAGCACCACTTGCTGCAATTTTCCCAATGTCAGGTGCTGAAATCGCATTTGATGCAAGCGTGATGGACTCAGACATTCCACCAACGCTACTGACGTACTCACAAAATGACGACAGAACAATGATGGCCCACTTCCCACGCATGATTAAGCTATTAGAGCGCTCTGATGCTGAGTTTGTGATTAACTGGGTACCAGGCTTTGGACACAGCTACCCGTTCCATGCACCAACCGTTGCAAGTGATGGTACTCGCATGGCATTGTTCGATCGCATCACATCTTTCCTAGATGAGCACATGCAATAAGACTGCATTGCCATCTTTAGTATAAGATACTGATATTGAAAGGCCTTAACCGAAAGATTAAGGCCTTTTCGTTATGACTAGCTAGCGCTAATGAAAGTAATTAGGCGCATAAAGACGAATTAACTCAACTACCTTCACCATTTCAGGTATTGATGCGTACCCTATAGGCATAAATGCACACACTCGCTCACCTATGGGTTGCAACATCTCATCTATCTGTAAACGTTTAATCATCTTCGTGGCAAGTAGTGGCGCGGCGATGTGGCGAGGCAGCGTGCTCCACCCATCCTTCGATAGCAAGGCTTGCAACAAAGGTAGCGAACTAACAGTATGGCATTGATTAGAAAAGGCCAAACGACCAATTCCTTCACTATTCACGGCATCTTCTGTCATCCACTGCGGAATAATACGCAACTCATCAATAGAAACGGATTTTTTTTGAGCTAACGGATGTACTGACGAAATATAAGGCTCAAGTTTTATTGAACCAATATTAATAAACGCCAATTCTGATGTTGTTTTGGTACGGTTTTCACTGGATAAAAGTGCAACGTGATAATGACCTTGGATTAAGCCATTGTAAGCATCCTGCCGGGAGGCTTGCTGAAAAACCAAGCGCATCGCTGGAAAACAACGATTAATTTCATTTTGGATATCTGCAAGAAATCCTGAAGGAATAAATACATCATGAACCAGTACCAATCTATCCAGTGTATTATCGAAAAGTGCTCTAGCAACAGCTTCAAAATCTCGTGCGTGCTTCGCAATATGAGAAGCGCGCTGCCGCAATAACGTTGCTTTCGCTGTTGGAAGTAACTTTTTCCCACAAATATCAAATAATGTGAAGCCCAATTCATCTTCGAGTGCTTTTATATGTTCACGTACAGTATTTCGCTTTCGATTAAGTTTTCGCCCCGCTTCGCTATAACTACAAGTATCACACACCATATCAAAACAGATAACCTGTTCTAATGTAAACATACCACTCCCCTCAAAATGTACGCAACTCCCGACCATTATGTCCTTTTATGGTTAGCAAATCGAGCTTATAGTTTTGTAGATAAAAAACGTTTACCTACAAATACGAAAATTTGCGAACTAAAGGTCTATAAATGAAGTATTCAACCAAATCTAATCTTATCGCTCTTGCTGTCGCGATGGGATTAAGTCTTCCTGTTGCAGCGAACACGACTCATAAGCTCATCGACGCAGACACTCCTCGTCTACAAGAAATCTATAAAGATATCCACGCCAATCCTGAATTAGGCTTTATGGAGCATCGCACAGCAGGAATCGTTGCGAATGAATTAAAAGAGCTGGGTTTTGAAGTAACGACAGGAATTGGTATCACTGGGGTCGCTGCGGTATTAGAGAATGGCCCCGGTCCTGTCGTAATGTACCGTGCTGATATGGATGCCAACGCTGTAAAAGAAGAGACTGGCTTACCTTACGCGAGTAATGTGAAAGTCACCAACCTTGATGGTAACGAAACCTATGTTTCTCATATGTGTGGCCACGATGCACACACTACGTGGCTGCTCGGCATGGCGAAAACCATGACAGAGACGCGCTCAGAGTGGAGCGGAACGTTAGTACTGATCGCACAGCCTGCAGAAGAGCCGATTGAAGGTGCACATGCAATGGTTAAAGACGGCCTTTACGACGTTCACGGCATTCCTAAGCCAGATCATTTCTTAGCAATGCATACGGTTCCATTCCCAACAGGCACGATGCTTATTCAACCGGGTCGTATCATGACAGGATCTGAACATATTGATATCACCTTCCGTGGTATCGGTGGTCATGGCTCTGCGCCACAATTTACTAACGACCCAGTTTTAATGGCTGGCCAAGCAATCACTCAACTTCAAACTGTAGTATCGCGCTATACCGACCCGCAAGAGACTGCAATCCTTACTATCGGTGCTGTTAACGCGGGTGTTGATAACAACGTTATTACTGAAGAAGCGACGCTAAAGCTAAAACTACATTTCTCGACACCAGAAGTGCATGAAGACATGGTAAAAGCCATCAAACGCATTTCTAATGCGATTGCACTGGCGAATGGTGTCGAAGAAGACAATATGCCGTTATTCAAGCACAAAGGTTACGCAACAGCTGTCGTTAATGACCCTGAATTGACCAATCGTATTGCTGATGTAATGAAGGAAAAAGATTACATTACCAAAGTTATTCCAGGGTTCACATCTGCAGGCTCTGAAGATGCAGCAACGCTTGTTGAGGGCATCCCTGGCGTAAAAGTTAGCTACGTATATATGGGCACCGCAGAGCATGACCTATTCGAAGAAGCTCGCCTCAGAGGTGAATTTGTACCATTTGCTCCGCATAACCCAGACTATCGCGTTGATATTGAGTCAATAAATCTTGGCGCCAAAGCTGCGACTGATATTGTTATGGATATCATGGGCAACTAATTTACTAGAAATAGTGAACTAGCAATATAAAAGATAATTAGCGGCTTTTGTAAAGAAAGCCGCATTTCATTAAACCCCACCCTGTATTCCTGCTGGAAATCCATTTGTAAACCTCCGATAAAATAGGGGTACTACGTTCCCACCCTTGCTCGACAGTTAGATCTGCGTACTTTGATATGTTGATACACCCCATTTTGTAAGAATCGAAAGCTAGCTTCTAACTTATCAACAGCAATCAATACACCTACAGTGACTAACAGTCACACTATGACGGCTGAAGTAACACCATGTACCTGACCATTCTGGGTCATCATGATACCGGCACCCAAGAACCCTATACCTTTCACAATCAGAGAAAGCACACGAGCCTGATCTGCTCGTACATCAGAAAGGCCTATCCCCAAGGACATAAATGTGTAAGTACTAATGATAATGAGACTGTAGTACGGATGCCTACAGTTTAACCACGATATTGACGTTCAACTTTAAGTGAATATTGTTTAACCAAGCGAGTTTCCTATGCAAAAACTCTCAGTATTTTGGCATATGCGTAAGTTAATCACCGCTATTTGTAGTGACACAAAAAAGCCTAGTCTTGCGACTAGGCCTTAAAATGTGGCAGGGGTGGAGAGATTCGAACTCCCAACACGCGGATTTGGAATCCGCTGCTCTGCCAATTGGAGCTACACCCCTATAGAACACGCATTGTATGGGTAATCACGTATAAATACAACGCTCAAATGGCGATAACAGTAACCATTAAAGGCCGAACTTAGAGTTAAGTCATACTCTTTAATGCAAAATATCATACATACAAAAAAGCCCTGTCATTACTGACAGGGCTTCTTGATAAGTGGCGGAGCGGACGGGACTCCCTACTCTCAAAAGCCCAGCGCGACCA
>NZ_JBLBVL010000023.1:0-55037 GCF_047250365.1 Thaumasiovibrio clandestinus | reverse complement strand
GTGTGTCGCTCCAAATTTTGAATCAACGATATAATCGTTGAACACGCAGTCAAAGCTCTTACAGAGGTATCAGTTGATACTTTGATGTTGAGAGCTTTGTGCGTTTTTTCATTTTTATCGCAATGATTTGTCTCATTGCCTGAGTGAATACCACTTAGGATATCGCTTTACCTGCATAATTTGAATATCATTGCCCAAAGGCACTTAATGCTGTGAAGCATTATCCCATGTCGTTTTCGACTCTGATATGAAGTCATATCAACCCCCTTCAAAATATCTATACACACAATAAAGCGCAGCTTTAATGGATTTGAAACGCAGTTATCATGCGCATTTCACTCCGTTTATCTATGCTTTTCTTCAGTTCTTGCACAGAGTTGTCCACAGGATTTATTTTGTGGATAAGTCTGGTGATAGTCCGTGTTATCCATGCATTATTTCATTGGTTTAGGGTTGAAAATTACAAATATAAACTTTTTATCCTCTTCAGTTTTAGTGCTGCAAATTCCTTTCATATCAATTGGTTGCAACTTTGATAGCAAAGTTTTCAACAACTTTTGCAACTGTTATTCAATCTGTGGGTGGTAAAACTTGGCGCAAATCTCTGCTTGTGTTTAAAAATCAAAAATCGCGCCAATTTGGGGCGGTGTGAAACTGTTTTCCACATCCGGCAAGAAAGTTTGAACTCGCTCTTATTTTGCGTCGCGAGGAAGCCCTTTTTCTACAATACGTATAAGGCGGCTCGTTTTCGTCGCTGTTGTATAATGATGATGGTGTTGTCGCTCGATAGCCCAGTGTATATGTGTATCTAGTACTTCGGAAAGACCAAGGCGTTGTGTCAGAGCTTCGATATAGCGGCTGTCGTAAGGGGCATTACCCATGGCTATTGCAATGTTACGCAACCATTGTTGATGTCCTATCCGTCGAATGGCAGACCCTTCGGTAATCTTTAAAAACATCGCCTCAGTCCAGCTAAATAGAGTGAGCAAATCTTGTTGATACAATGATGGACGGCAATGAAAATCTGCTTCTTGAGTGAGGTTGCTGTAGCGATTAAACGGACAAACGAGTTGGCAGTCATCACAACCATAAATACGATTACCGATAAGTGGTCGTAGTGCTTCGTCAATTATTCCGTCGTGTTCAATCGTCAGGTAAGAGATACAGCGCCGCGCATCCACGACCATATCGTCAATAATCGCCCCTGTTGGGCAACTTGTTTTACACGCTACGCACTTGCCACACTGATTATTAACCCTGTCATCGACTGGCAATGGAATATCGACAAGTAACTCGCCTAAAAAGAACCAAGACCCTGCTGATTCATCAAGTAATAAAGAGTGTTTACCTACCCAGCCTAACCCTGCTTTTTCTGCTAATGGGCGTTCTAATATTGGCGCAGAGTCAACAAATGGGCGTGCTCCCAGCGCTGCAACTTCTTTCTCTATGCGGATGGAGAGCTGCTTTAATCGCTGACGCATCAGCTTGTGATAGTCACGTCCCAGTGCATATCGACTAATATAAGCTTTGTTAGGGTCTTTTAGTGTAGTGGCGAAGCCCGCATCGGGTGGTAAGTAGTCCATTCTTGCACTGATAACCCGAATTGTTCCAGGGTGCAGCTCTTCGGGGTGAGCGCGCATCATGCCATGGCGAGCCATCCAATCCATGTTGCCATGGTAGTGATTGCTAAGCCAGTGTTGGAGCGCATGCTCATGCTGGGACAGGTCAATGTCGCAGATGCCAATGTGTTGAAAGCCCAGTTCTTTGCCCCATTGCTTGATATTTTTGGCTAATGCAGTGTAATCAATAGAGTAGTTCGACATGATAAGGAAGTAATGGAATGACTATGGTGTCGTTAAGTTTACCACACTCTCTCTATCGCGCTGAGCAAGTGCGTCAGGGCGAGCGTCGGGTAGCAAAACAGTTAGATATCGATCTATATACCTTAATGGAGCGAGCTGGGCAGGCTCTGTTTGCTCTATTCCGTCTGCGCTTTCCTGACGCATCATGCGTGTTGGTTTGTTGTGGCAGTGGTAATAATGGTGGTGATGGCTATATTTTTGCTCGCCTTGCAAAGCAGGCTGGTCTGAATGTGGTGGTTTGGCAACTCGGTGGGCTTGAACAGTTGCAAGGCGATGCAAAAAGGGCGTGTCATTATTGGCGGGAGGACGGTGGCGAGGTGCGCGACCCCCTAGCGGAGATTCCAGAAAATGTTGACTGTATCGTTGATGCGTTGCTAGGAACCGGTATGCAAGGCGAAGTTCGCACACCAGCGCAGTGCATTATTAATGCGATCAATCACAGTGCAGCACAGGTGCTTAGTGTCGATCTTCCTTCGGGCCTATGCGCCGATAGTGGCAAGGTATTGGGTTGTGCCGTTCGTGCTGATTTAACCTTAACGTTTGTTGCTGTTAAACGCGGCCTGATGACTGGCCAAGCGGCAGATTATACCGGTGAGATGCATTTTGCAGGCTTGGGAATTGAAGCCGAGTTTGCTACAGGCATCGTACCAGACTGCTTGCGTGTGATGCCGATGGATGTAGAGCCTTATCTATTACCACGTAAGCGTACTGCTCATAAAGGTCAGCATGGTCGTTTACTCTGTCTAGGTGGTGATTTCGGTATGGGTGGCGCTATTCGTCTGGCCAGTGAGGCTGCGTTGCGTACTGGTGCGGGTTTAGTCGCTGTCTTAACCCGGAGCGAGCATTTAAATGCCTTATTATCCGCACGTCCTGAGCTGATGGCGTCGGGCTGGGATGGTGATGAATTAGCGCTTAATGAACGCTTGCAGTGGGCTGATGTGGTATTAGCCGGTCCTGGCATGGGGCAAGCACGATGGGGCGTAAGTTTGTTATCTAATGCCCAAAAGGCAAATAAAAACATTATATTAGATGCGGATGGATTGAACTTATTATCGCATTCACCAGACTATAATCCTAACCGGATATTGACGCCGCACCCTGGTGAGGCCGCTAGACTATTGAATTGTAGTGTTCAAACAATAGAAAGTGACCGCTTTCAGGCCGTCGTGAATTTACAAAACACGTATGGTGGGGTCGTCATTCTAAAAGGGGCGGGCAGCTTGGTTTATGATGGCACTAAGTGTTGGGTCATTTCAGCGGGCAACCCAGGTATGGCAACGGGTGGGATGGGGGATGTCCTCTCTGGTATACTGGCGGCGTTGGTCGCGCAGGGGTTGACGTTATCGCAAGCCGCGGTAACAGGAACTTGGTTGCACAGTTGCGCGGCAGATTTGTGTAGTCAAGCTGGAGAACGAGGTATGTTAGCCAGTGATCTTTTCCCTTATATCAGACAGTTAGTAAACCCGGATAAACATGACGCAGACAGTAATTGATATACTATTAGAGAATGAAGCAGCCACCATTGAGTTGGGTCGTCAGTTAGCGCAAGCTTGCTCACAGCAAACGACGATTTATTTGCATGGTGATTTAGGGGCTGGAAAAACAACGTTTAGCCGTGGATTTATTCGCGCATTGGGGCATCTCGGCAACGTGAAAAGCCCCACGTATACGCTAGTTGAACCTTACGAATTGTCATTGTGGCAAGTATATCACTTTGATCTGTATCGCTTAGCGGATCCAGAGGAGTTGGAATTTATGGGGATTCGTGATTACTTTAGCAACGATGCGATTTGTTTAGTTGAGTGGCCAGAGAAAGGACAAGGGTTATTGCCTGAGCCTGATTTGGATATTGATATTCGTTACCAGAATGAGCAGCGTCGAGTCTCGATTCGAGCTAATACAGATTATGGTAAGCAGTTGATTCATAATGTGGAGTTGTGTTGAAACGGATTGTGTCTTTTTGCCGATGGTGGTTGTTCATCGGTTTTGTGAGTGTGCTATGTACACCGGTTTGGGGTAATCAGTTAAACGGTATTCGTATTTGGCCAGCTCCGGATAAAACCCGAGTGGTTGTCGATATGGCGACCACGCCTGTTTACAGCTATTTCACTCTGACCGAGCCCAACCGGTTGGTGGTGGATTTAAAGCAGACGGATTTGTCGACAGGGTTACCTGTAGCGGTCGAGAAGAGCGAAGTATTAACGTTAATTCGACACAGCTCTCCTCCCGAGAGTGGCACCTATCGATTGGTTTTTGAGTTGAACCATATCACCACACCGACGCTTTTTGCATTAAAGCCAACCCCGGATGGTACGTATGGCCACCGTTTGGTGATAGATCTACCGCATAAGACGAAGCCGGCAGCAGAGCGTGAGAAAAGTAAGCCTGCCGCGTCATCGTCAGCGTCTGCACCTCTAGGTGTTGATGATATTGTCATCGCAATAGACCCAGGACATGGCGGGGAAGATCCTGGCTCAATAGGTCCGAGTGGACGATATGAGAAAGATGTGACGTTGAATGTATCGCGTAAATTGGCGAATAAGATCAACGCGATTGAGGGAATGCGTGCGGTATTGACGCGAGATGGTGACTATTATGTCAACTTGAATCAACGCACAGAAATAGCCCGCAAAGAGCGAGCGCATTTGCTAATTTCTGTCCATGCCGATGGCTTTCACCAGCCGCAGCCGCGTGGTGCATCAGTGTGGGTACTCAGTACTCGCCGTGCTAACTCAGAGATTGGTCGTTGGATTGAGCAGCATGAGAAGCAGTCAGAGCTCTTGGGAGGCGGAGATGTTCTTTCCGGTGGCAGTGATGATCAATATTTGAGCATGGCCGTATTGGACTTGCAATTTAGTCACTCGCAGCGCGAGGGCTATGATGTAGCCACGCGGGTGTTAAGTGAAATGCGTAAAATCACTACGCTGCATAAGTCTAAACCGGAGCATGCCAGTTTAGCGGTATTGAAATCACCAGACATTCCCTCATTGCTAGTAGAAACCGGATTTATCACCAACCCAACTGAAGAGCAGTTGCTATTTAATCGCACGCATCAGGATAAATTGGCGGTGGCTATTTTAAATGGCGTGGAAGCTTACTTCGATGTAAGCCCACCCGATGGCACGTTATGGGCATCTCGCCGCCGAGGCATTCGACATACGGTAACATCAGGTGAGTCACTCAGTAAAATAGCTCAACGTTACGGTACGACAGCGAGTGAATTGCAGCGGCAAAATAACTTGTCCACTACCACGTTAAAGGTGGGTCAGACATTATCGATACCGACGCGCCATATTCCGACAACCACGGTCGCAGAGAAAGGGCAGACCGTGGTGCATGTGGTTCAGCGTGGCGAATTTCTAGGCAAGATAGCAGAACGCTATGCCGTCAGCGTGCAGAGCATTCGTGATGCTAACCGTTTACGCAGTGATGGGTTGGCAGTAGGACAAAAGCTCACAATCGAGGGTGCAACCCAAGGAGTGACAGCGGTTGTGGCTTCATTGCCGATATCAGAAACCTTGGTACATACGGTAGTCGGTGGTGATTATCTTGGTAAAATCGCAGAGCAATATGGTGTGAGTGTGACGGATATCCGTCAAACCAATAAATTACGCAGCGATCAATTACGCGTTGGGCAGAAGCTGACAATTCGCTCCTCTCAGGCCGCGAGTTCGTCGTCGAGCGCATTGATCACTTACACGGTTAAGCGAGGGGACTTTTTAGGTCGAGTTGCTCAGGCGCACAACGTGAGTGCCGAGAGTATCCGCGTGCAGAATAACCTGAAAAATGACAAGCTTCTTGTTGGGCAAAAACTGAAGATCGCGACGACAGTATTGCCGCCGATTTCTCACACGGTGCAACGGGGGGAGTTTCTCGGTAAAATAGCGAGCCAGTATGGTGTAACGATAGACAGTCTTCGCCGTGCTAATCGCTTACGCTCCGATGAACTGGCCATCGGCCAAGTTTTGACAATACCGAGTAGTTAATCATGCCCATTCAAATATTGCCCGCTCGACTTGCTAATCAGATAGCTGCAGGCGAGGTGGTTGAGCGGCCCGCCTCCGTGGTGAAAGAGCTAGTTGAAAATAGTTTAGATGCGGGTGCAAACCGCGTGGAAGTTGACATTGAAAAAGGCGGCAGCCGCTTAATCCGCATTCGCGACAATGGGTCAGGGATTCGTAAAGATGAATTGGGTTTAGCATTAAGTCGCCATGCGACATCAAAGATCAGCACCTTAGATGATTTGGAAGCCATTGATAGCCTTGGTTTTCGTGGCGAAGCGCTCGCCAGTATCAGTTCGGTATCGCGTTTGACGCTGACGTCTCGAACCGCAGATCAGCAAGAGGCGTGGACTGCTTATGCGGAAGGGCGTGATATGGCGGTACAGCTTAAGCCTGCTGCTCACCCCGTGGGCACAACTGTCGAAGTTCATGACCTGTTCTTTAATACTCCTGCCCGGCGCAAGTTTTTACGTACCGATAAAACGGAGTTTAGCCATATTGATGAGCTATTAAAGCGTATCGCCTTGAGCCGATTAGATACGACACTCATTTTACGCCATAACGGTAAAGTCGTTCGTCAGTATCGCCCAGCCAACACCTCTGCCCAGACCGAGAGGCGTCTTGCGGCGGTGTGCGGTAGCGCATTTTTACAGCATGCGTTAGAGGTGGCGTTGACTCACGATACACTAAAATTACGTGGCTGGGTGTGTTCACCGGCAGGGGCTCGGTCACAAAACGATATTCAGTATTGCTATGTGAATGGCAGAATGATGAAGGATAAGCTCATTAATCATGCCATTCGGCAGGGTTATGAATCTCGTTTAGCGCCAGATCAGTATGCGGCATATGTGCTGTATATCGACATTGATCCCCATCAGGTGGATGTGAATGTTCATCCTGCGAAGCATGAAGTGCGTTTTCATCAGGCGCGGTTAGTGCACGACTTTATTTTCCAAACCATTTTTGATGTGCTGCAACAAGGTGATGCCTTGTTAGCAGAAGAGCCCCACGTTTCCGTTGATGCAGGGCAAGCTTATGCGTCAGCAATTTCAGCCGCTCCGGCGTATCCACATCAAGCCGATGAACAAAGCTGGCGCACTCAGTTACAAGGACAGGTGCGTGAATCTTCCGTTCGTTCAAGCCCGCAAGGGAGCCGCGAAGCTTATCGTGGTGGCGAGAGCCGAACCGCGAGGCCAATGCCAAATCAAGCTCCCTCGATAACACCAGCCAAAGCACAAGCCTATCAAGCGCTCATGCAAACCCCTTCGGATGTAGCAATGATTGAGGAGAAAAGTGACACTCGTCAACATCCCGCTGCCACTGTACCACCTTCCAGTATTGAGCATGGTGTCGGTAAGGTGCTTGCCTTAAGCGAAGGGCGCTATATTGTTGTGGAACAAGCCTCAGGGATCTATTTGGGGTCATTAGATCGTTTACGTTACCTGCAATTACTTGGTCAGTTATGGCCTGCCTTAAAGAGCGGTTTAAAGCCGCAGCCATTATTAATTCCGTTGGTACTAAATGCGCAGGGAACAGAGTTACTTTCAGTGGTGCAAAAATATCGTGATACACTGCTGGAGTTAGGTATAGTGTTACAGCCGAAAGGCAGTGCTCAGATTATGGTTATGGGTGTACCGCAACCAATGCGACAGCACAATTTGCAACAGCTAATTCCTGCGTTATTGGAACAGCTAAGCACATTAACAGATTCATCGTTAGCACCTGCTCTATTAGAGTTGGTCGCCAAAACACTGCTGGTAACGGTTGAGCCCTATACTTTGTCGCAAGCGATAGCTCTGGTGGCTGATGTCGAGCAACTATGGGAACATCAATTATCGCAATATTTTCCGTTTATCTTGCAGCCAATTGATTTGGCTGCAGCAAAACAAGCATTTGAACATGAGTAATAATTTACCAACCGCCATCTTTTTAATGGGGCCGACAGCGTCAGGCAAAACCGACTTGGCCATTCGACTACGTCAGCAGCTTCCTGTTGAGATCATCAGTGTGGATTCTGCCTTGATTTATAAGGGGATGGATATTGGTACCGCGAAGCCTGATGCTAATGAGTTGGCACAAGCTCCGCATAAACTGATTGATATTCTCGACCCAGCACAGAGCTATTCTGCAGCAGATTTTCGTCGTGATGCATTGCGTGAAATGCAAGCGATTACCGAGCAAGGAAAAATTCCGCTGTTGGTTGGCGGTACAATGCTCTACTACAAAGCATTGTTGGAAGGGTTGTCACCGCTTCCTGCTGCCGATGCTGTTATTCGCTCACAAATAGAGCAAGAGGCCAAAGAGAAGGGCTGGCAGTGTCTGCATGATGAGTTGGCAGACATTGACCCAGTTTCGGCCGCGCGTATTCATCCCAATGATCCGCAGCGATTATCAAGAGCATTGGAAGTTTTCCGAATTTCAGGTAAAACTTTAACAGAACTAACACAATGCAAAGGTGATGCACTACCTTATAATGTGCATCAGTTTGCAATTGCACCACAAGATAGAAGTGTTCTGCACCAAAGAATCGAACTGCGTTTTCAAAAAATGATGGAAGCAGGCTTTGAAGACGAAGTAAGACGGTTGCACGAACGCACTGATTTGCATGCAGATATGCCGTCAATACGTTGTGTCGGCTATCGCCAGATGTGGGATTATCTGGAGCATGATATTTCGCTTGATGAAGCGATTTTTAAAGGGATCTGTGCCACCCGTCAATTAGCTAAGCGACAAATAACGTGGTTGCGAAGTTGGAACGCGTTGACGTGGTTGGACAGTAATAGCCCTGATTTGGCTTTGCAGACTATTATTAATTCTTTGAGTTGTGATGGCGAGTAAAGGTGTATACTATCAATTGTTTGCGTATTTTAATTTTTATTAAGTGCTTATAACTACAAATAGATAAGGAAAAAAAATAATGGCTAAGGGGCAATCTTTACAAGACCCATTTTTGAATGCGCTACGTCGTGAACGTATTCCAGTGTCAATTTATCTGGTAAACGGCATCAAATTACAAGGTCAAATCGAGTCCTTTGATCAATTCGTGATTTTGTTGAAAAACACTGTTAATCAAATGGTTTACAAGCATGCTATTTCTACTGTTGTACCTGCGCGAGCGGTGAGTCATCACAGTTCGGGCAGTGAGCAGCGTTCACCAGCGAACGCTGAACGTGGTCAAGAGAAAACTGAAGAGTAATGACATTTATTCGAAGGAGTTAATGCTTGTTTGACCGTTATGAAGCCGGTGAGCAGGCTGTTCTTGTCCACATAAACTTCAATCAAGAAGATGAACGCGAAGATCTCAGCGAATGTGAAATGCTGGTATCTTCGGCGGGAGTTAATACGTTACGAGTGATCACTGGTAGCCGAAACTCTCCCCATCCGAAATACTTCGTGGGTGAAGGAAAAGCACAGGAAATAGCCCAAGCCGTGATGGCCGATGGTGCCGATGTCATCATCTTTAATCACGCCCTCTCTCCAGCGCAGGAGCGTAACCTTGAACACTTGTGTAAATGTCGAGTTATAGACCGTACTGGCCTAATATTAGATATTTTTGCCCAGCGTGCCCGCACGCATGAAGGTAAATTACAAGTAGAGTTAGCGCAGTTACGACACCTATCCACCCGATTGATCCGTGGTTGGACGCACCTAGAACGCCAAAAAGGCGGAATAGGTTTACGTGGCCCCGGTGAAACACAACTAGAAACTGATCGCCGTTTGCTTCGCGACCGAATTAAAACGATTTTGAAGCGTTTAGAGAAGGTCAGTAAACAACGCGAACAAGGGCGAAGAGCACGACAGCGGGCTGAAATCCCAACGCTGTCTCTTGTTGGTTATACCAATGCGGGTAAATCAACATTGTTTAATCGCATCACTGAATCAGGGGTTTATGCCGCTGATCAGCTATTTGCGACGCTAGACCCAACGTTACGTCGAATTGAAATTGCGGATGTTGGTGCGGCGATATTGGCTGATACTGTTGGTTTTATTCGCCACTTACCGCACGATTTGGTTGCTGCGTTTAAAGCCACCTTACAAGAGACGCAAGAAGCGACGTTACAGCTACACGTGGTTGATGCGAGCGATGATCGCTTTCGTGAAAACATTGAATCGGTTGATATTGTACTGGAAGAGATTGAAGCGAACGACATTCCATCTTTACTGGTGATGAACAAAATCGACAATATGGATGATCGCGAACCTAGCATCGAACGTAATGATGAAGGCGTACCAACCCGAGTGTGGGTGTCGGCACGAGACGGTGTCGGTATCGATTTACTCTTTACAGCTCTACAAGAACGACTCGCGGGAACGATGGTGCGGCACTGTCTACATGTTCCGCCACAACATGCAGGTCGTTTACGCAGTCTATTCTGCCAGTATGACTGTATTGAACAAGAGTCTTATGAGCCCGATGGCACCCTTGTCATTGATGTTCGTATGCAACAAACCGATTGGCAGCGGTTGAAAAAAAGGGAAAGTAGTTTACTAGAAGGCTTTATCGTCTCCTAATGGACTGCTAAAGTATAAAAAAAACTGTCGTCATATCATATTCATGGAGTTATCTAATGGCGTGGAATGAGCCTGGCAACAACGGTGGAAACGATAAAGACCCTTGGGGGAATAATAATCGTGGCGGCCGCGAACAAGGACCCCCTGATCTCGATGAGGTTTTCAGTAAGCTGAGTCGTAAACTGGGTGGAATTTTGGGCAATAAAAAAGGCCCTTCAATGGGTGGTGGATCCGGTGCGCTCGGTTTAGGTGCTATAGCGGTGGTTGCTGCTGTGGTATGGGGTGCCTCGGGTTTCTATACGATTGGTGAAGCAGAGCAAGGGGTGGTGACACGCTTTGGTAAGTTTGATCGTATCGTTAGTGCAGGTTTGAACTGGAAGCCAACGTTTGTTGATGAAGTTGAAGCGATCAACATTCAGGCAATCCGTTCATTACGCGCCTCAGGCTTGATGCTGACGCGTGATGAGAATGTGGTTAACGTTGAAATGAACGTACAGTACCGCATCGTTGAGCCTCAGAAGTACCTATATAACGTGACGAACGCGGACGATAGCTTACGCCAAGCAACGGATGCAGCACTGCGTGCTGTCATTGGTGACGGTCGAATGGATGACATTTTGACGACTGGGCGTCAGTTAGTGCGGGATCGTACTCAAGATATGATTAACCGTATTATCGAACGTTACGATATGGGATTGTTGGTTGTAGACGTTAACTTCCAATCAGCACGTCCACCGCAACAAGTTAATGACGCCTTCGATGACGCGATTAAAGCGCGAGAAGATGAAGAGCGTTATGTGCGTGAAGCAGAAGCATATCGTAATGATATTATTCCAAAAGCGCAGGGTCGTGCGGAACGTGTTCGTAAAGAAGCCGACGGTTACTATCAAACGCTAACCAATAAAGCATTGGGTGAAGTAGCACGCTTCGAGCAGCTATTACCTGAATTTAAATCAGCGCCTGAAGTGACGCGAAATCGTCTCTATTTAGAAACAATGGAGCGCGTATTTGGTAATACGAGCAAGGTGCTGATCGACGCTGAGTCGAGTGGGAATATTATGTATTTGCCATTAGATCGCTTAATTGGTAATTCAGCGGCGCCAGGTTCGGTATCAGGCTCACAGGATGCGAATAGCAATTTCAGCGGCATTGAGTTGGAGAAGAAGGTTGAAACACCGACAACGCCAGCCCCTAGCCGTTCATCCACACGTCAGGGGAGATTATAATTATGCGTAAACTCGCGTTACCTGTGATAGTGGTGACTATTGCCGTATTGCTGATGTCGTTGTTTGTTGTCCAAGAAGCCGAGCGCGGCATTGTCGTGCGCTTTGGCCGAATTTTGGATGATGGCAATGGTGTTGCCAAGATCTATCAACCTGGTATTCACCTCAAGATGCCACTGTTTGATACCGTGCAAAAGTTAGATGCACGTCTACAAACGATGGACGGTTCTGCGGACCGTTTTGTTACGTCGGAGAAAAAAGACGTAATTATCGATTCGTTTGTTAAATGGCGTATCGAGGACTTTGGTAAGTTTTACCTCGCGACTGGTGGCGGTAATATTCTTACTGCAGAAGCCTTGCTACAACGCCGTGTATCGGATGGCCTGCGTAACCAAATTGGTGGTAAAACCATTCAAGAATTGGTGTCTGAAAAACGAGACCAAGTAATGGATACGGTATTGGCATTGGCACAGCGTAGTTCACTTGACCTCGGTATTAGCGTAGTTGATGTTCGAATTAAGAAGATCAACCTACCTGATGAGATTTCAGAGTCGATCTACTTACGTATGCGTGCTGAGCGTGAAGCCGTTGCGCGTCGTCACCGTTCTCAAGGTCGAGAAAAAGCAGAAGTTCTTCGAGCTCAAGCTGAGCTAGAGACGGCAACATTGCTGGCTGAAGCGGATCGTGAAGCTCGAGTGCGTCGGGGTGAAGCTGATGCTGAAGTTGCTAATGTTTATGCAAACGCGTTCAACAAGGATGCTGAATTCTACAGCTTCTTGCGTTCACTGTCTGCGTACGAGACAAGCTTTAGCTCGAAAGACGATGTGATGGTGGTTGACCCGAATAGTGAGTTCTTCCGCTTTATGAAGGACCCTTTCGGCGGTAAGTAACCAGCTGGTTTAGATAGAAAAGCAAGGCACCAGCCTTGCTTTTTTTTATGTGCGGGTTACTCGCTTTATGCCCTGTAATTGAGTGTATAGGACGTGTTAATGAGCGAATCAATCTGGCTAGCACTGGGATTAGTGCTAGTGTTAGAAGGGTTGGGGCCGATGCTGGCGCCAAAAGGCTGGCGAGAGATGGTATCTCAGCTAAGTCAATTAAATAACAACCAGTTACGTCGTTATGGTGGCTGTCTGGTTGTCATCGGAGTGGTGATTCTCTATACCATTATGTAGAGAAAGTAAAATGCCGTATCTTGCTTTCATGATATGAGCCTGACAAAAAAATGATTGTTTGGTTAAAAAGTGACTGCAACACGCTTACGAAACTGCTAGAATCCATTTTTAACTACTAACAGACGAAGAAAGATGGCAAATAACGTAGTCGTTCTCGGCACCCAATGGGGTGACGAAGGTAAAGGTAAAATCGTTGACCTTCTAACCGAAGATGCTAAATATGTAGTGCGCTACCAGGGCGGTCATAACGCTGGTCACACCCTTGTCATTGACGGTGAAAAAACCGTTCTACACCTCATTCCATCAGGCATCCTGCGCGATAATGTAAAATGCATTATTGGTAACGGCGTTGTGCTTTCTCCAGATGCTTTACTGAAAGAGATGAAGCCATTGGAAGAGCGTGGCATTCCTGTGCGTGAGCGTCTGTTCCTATCAGAAGCTTGTCCGCTAATTCTTCCTTATCACGTTGCTTTAGATCAAGCTCGCGAAGTTGCGCGCGGTAAAAAAGCGATTGGTACAACAGGTCGTGGTATCGGTCCTGCGTACGAAGACAAAGTTGCGCGTCGTGGCCTACGTGTTGGCGACCTATTTGATAAAGAAGCCTTTGCTGAGAAGCTTAAGGAAGTCATGGAATTCCATAACTTCCAGCTGGAGCATTACTATAACGCAGAGCCAGTTAGTTACGAAAGCGTGCTTGAAACCATCATGTCTCAGGCTGACATCCTAACTGCGATGGTTATGGACGTAACCCAAGAGCTAGACGATGCCCGTCAACGTGGTGACAAGATCATGTTTGAAGGTGCACAAGGTACATTGTTGGATATTGACCACGGTACATACCCGTATGTGACTTCGTCGAACACAACAGCTGGTGGTGTTGCGGCAGGGTCTGGTTTTGGTCCACGCCATATTGGTTATATCTTAGGTATCGCGAAAGCATACTGTACCCGTGTTGGTGCAGGTCCGTTCCCGACAGAACTTTACGACGGTCTAGAAAAACAAGACCCAGTTGGTAAGCACTTAGGTGATGTTGGTAACGAGTTTGGCGCGACGACAGGTCGTCTACGTCGTACTGGTTGGTTTGATGCGGTTGCTATGCGTCGTGCTATCCAGATCAACTCAATCTCAGGTTTCTGCCTAACCAAGCTAGATGTATTAGATGGCCTGAAAGAGATTAAGATCTGTGTTGGTTATAAACTTGCAGATGGCACGGTTCTTAACGTATCGCCAATGGCTGCTGATGCTTATGAAGGTCTAGAGCTTATCTACGAAACAATGCCAGGTTGGACTGAGAACACCTTCGGTGCGAAGACACTGGAAGAGTTACCTCAGGCAGCACTTGACTACATTGCTCGTATTGAAGAGCTGACTGGTGTGCCAATTGATATTGTATCAACTGGCCCAGATCGTAATGAAACCATCATCAAGGTTCACCCTTACGGTAAGTAAGCGAATTGAATCGTAAAAAAGCCAGCGCTAAGCTGGCTTTTTTTAGCTTGTTATTTGAACCTGATGCCAAACTTCGCATTCGCAACAAGAATATCCTCTAAAGTTGTACCTTAGCCAGCCGATAATCATAATAGTTTTTCTTGAGATGTATTATGACGCGATTATTAACTCTGCTCCTACTACTGACTATCAGTCCGCTTTCGCTGGCAGCTTCGGCACCGCTGAGTGCGGTTGAAGTATACTCGGAAACCCAGTTAATCCGCTGGTTTGCAGATAACCGTCATTTAGATCAAGTCATACAGGATGAGTGTCAGCTTGTTGAAGACATCGAGGCTCGAGCTCGTGTTGTAGAGTACCCAGCTTTTCAGTTTTTATATGGTGATATGCTCGCGTGGGGGATCTGTGTTGAACGTGACGTTGAACTTGGCATCTTCTATATTAATCAAGCCGCGCGACAAGGGTTACCTGTGGCACTCGAGCAGTTAGGGCGTTATTACGCTAATGGTACTTTAGTGCAACAAGATAAAGAAAGAGCCATACCATACCTGCGTGAAGCAGCGGCCTTAGGTAACATTGGTGCTCGAATCCATCTAGCTGAACTGTTGCTCGATGATCATGGTAGTCCGCTTGACTATGAGGATGCTTATCGTTGGCTATATCACTCTGTGGTTGCAAACCAAGTAGCACATCAGCGCATTGCGCAATTGCGTAATGGGCTAGAGCAGCGCATGCCGGAGAACATTGTTTATCGCGCTAAGCGTCGCGATACTTTTTGGTGATATTCTCGCGAGAAACCGCTATTTTTCCCGTTCCATACTAATATTCTGGTGTCGTGCTATCTGTTATGACGCCCCTTGGATATACTTATCCTATTAATCCGCCATTTACGGATCTTTACATGTCAAAAGACAGTGATATTTCTCAAGACCTTTTCGCTGCGCGAGAAGCGTCAAAATATGAAAACCCTATTCCTAGCCGTGAACACATTTTAACGGTGATCGAAAGCTTTGAAACTCCAGTAAACCGTGATCAATTATTTGAAGTACTGGCGTTGTCTGGTGATGACCAATACGAAGGGTTACGTCGCCGCCTTCGTGCGATGGAGCGTGATGGTCAGTTAATCTTTACGCGTCGAAAGTGCTATGCACTGCCTGAGCGCATTGATCTGATCAAAGGCCATGTTATTGGTCACCGCGAAGGCTTCGGCTTTTTACGTCCAGAGGGCGTAGGATCTAAAGATGATTTAGTGCTGCCATTTCATCAAATGCGCGGTGTGATCCATGGTGATTACATTCTTGCTCAGCAAGTTGGCGTAGATAAACGTGGCCGTAAAGAAGCGCGTGTTGTCCGTATTCTTGAAGAGAAGAAATCACAGATAGTTGGTCGCTTCTTTATCGAGAATGGCATGGGGTATGTTGTTCCTGATGACTCGCGTATCGCGCAAGATATTGTGATCCCACAAGATCAAAAGTTAGGTGCGCGCATGGGCAATGTTGTCGTGGTTGAGATAACCCAACGAGCGACACGCCAATATAATGCCGTGGGTAAGGTGCTCGAAGTGCTCGGTGAGAATATGGCGCCGGGGATGGAAATCGAAATCGCACTGCGCACCCACGATATTCCACATGTGTGGCCGCAAGACGTCGAAAAGCAAACCAAAGATCTCACTGAAGAGGTACCAGAAGAGGCAAAAAAAGGTCGCGTTGATTTACGTGAGCTACCTCTGGTGACCATCGATGGTGAAGATGCTCGAGACTTCGATGATGCCGTCTATTGTGAAAAGAAAAAATCAGGCGGATGGCGCCTGTGGGTCGCGATTGCCGATGTTAGTTACTATGTGCGCCCTCAATCTGCGTTGGATAATGAAGCGATTAAGCGAGGTAACTCAGTTTACTTCCCATCTCAAGTCGTTCCTATGTTGCCAGAAGTACTTTCAAACGGTCTCTGTTCATTGAACCCTCAGGTTGATCGCCTGTGTATGGTGTGTGAAATGACGATTTCGGCCACCGGTAACTTGTCTGGCTTTAAGCATTACGAAGCCGTAATGAATTCTCATGCACGTTTGACGTACAACAAAGTACACAGCATGCTTGAAGGTGATGAAGTATTACGAGAGCGCTATGCGCCTCTAGTGCCGCACCTAGAAGAGCTTCATGCTATGTATAAAGTCTTAAAAACGACGCGTGAAAAGCGTGGTGCGATTGAGTTTGAAACGGTTGAAACGAAGTTTATTTTCAATAGTGAACGTAAGATTGATCGCGTTGAACCGGTTATTCGTAACGACGCGCATAAAATTATTGAAGAGTGCATGATTTTAGCCAATATTGCCTCGGCGCGTTTTGTTGAAAAACTCAAAGAGCCTGCGCTTTATCGTGTACATGAAACCCCAGGAGAAGAGCGTTTAGTTGGCTTTAGAGATTTCTTGGGCGAGCTTGGTTTGTATCTTGGCGGTGGGCTTGATCCATCACCAAGCGATTATGCGGAAGTTGCTCACGCCATTCAAAATCGAGCCGATAAAGAACTGATTCAGACCATGCTTTTGCGCTCAATGAAGCAAGCGATTTATCAAGCGGACAACTTGGGGCACTTCGGCTTAGCACTGAAACAATACGCGCACTTTACGTCACCCATTCGCCGTTATCCTGATCTATTGTTGCACCGTGCGATTAAGTATCTTATTGCCAAAGAGGCGGGCACGAATAAAGATCGCTGGACACCGACGGGTGGGTACCATTATTCATTCGATGATATGGATAAGTTTGGTGAGCAGTGCTCGATGACAGAGCGTCGTGCAGATGATGCAACGCGTGATGTGGCTGACTGGTTGAAATGTGAGTACATGCAAGACCATGTCGGTGATGAGTTTGAAGGAGTCATAGCCAATGTGACCGGCTTTGGGTTCTTCGTTCGCTTGAACGAACTGAACATCGACGGCCTTGTGCATATCTCTAACCTTGCAAATGATTATTACCAATATGATCCGATTGGTCAGCGCTTGGTTGGTGATAGTTCAGGGCAAGTGTATCGCCTAGGTGATACGGTTCAGATCAAAGTGCTTGCTGTTAATCTTGACGATCGTATGATCGATTTTGATTTAGTCGGCAGTAACCGCAAACCACGCGGTGCAGGGAAAACGCAGAAACAGCGTATGCGTAAAGCCGAAGGCATTCGAAATAATCTTGCATCAGCGAATACGAAAAGCTTTAAAGCTACCGATGGTAAAGCTCAAGAAGAGAGCGCGAAGAAAAAGCGTGAACGTCGCTCTGTGCGCCAATCTTTGAAGCAGGGTGAGATGCCAAAGGCAGCGAAAGAGATGGCTGACGGTGGCGATTTACCGCCGTCACTTGGCGGCAAACCGCCAGCGAAGGGCAAGTCATCGAAAGGTGGAAAGAGAAAGCCTAAAGCTGGAAAGGCAAGCGCAGCACCTTCTAAAGGAAAAGCGGATAAGGCGCGTAAAAAGAAAAAGACGCGCACTAAACCAAAGCAATAATAGATAGACGATTAACAGGCAAACGAACTGAATTATGAGTAATGAAATGATTTACGGCATTCATGCCGTCAAAGCGGTGTTGGCAACAGATCCGGCTCGCTTCATTGAAGTGCTAGTGCTTAAAGGGCGTCAGGATGATCGTCTATTACCTGTATTAAACGAGATACAGTCTTTAGGTATTACCGTACAAGAAGCGGGGCGCAAAGCCCTAGATGACCGCTCTAAAGGTGCATCACATCAAGGCATTATTGCCCGCGTTAAGCCGACGAAGCCTCTAAATGAGCATGACTTAGAGCGTATTGTTGACGAGCATGAGCAACCGATGCTGCTGGTATTAGATGGTGTCACTGATCCGCATAACCTCGGTGCTTGCTTGCGTAATGCAGACGCGGCGGGTGTCGCTGCTGTCATTGTGCCAAAAGATAAATCAGCGCAGCTTAATGCCACCGCCAGTAAAGTGGCTTGTGGTGCTGCTGAGGTGGTGCCATTGGTTCGTGTGACCAACTTGGCCCGTACCTTGCGCGCACTGCAAGAGAAAGGCGTTTGGGTTGTGGGTACGGCTGGTGAAGCCACGCATGATGTTTACCAAAGCAAGCTGACAGGCCCTATCGCCTTAGTCATGGGAGCTGAAGGCGATGGTATGCGTCGCCTTACGCGTGAAACATGTGATGAGTTGATTAAAATTCCGATGGCGGGCAGCGTATCAAGTTTGAATGTTTCGGTGGCAACCGGCATTTGCTTGTTTGAAGCGGTACGCCAGCGTCGCTAATATAAGCTCATCGAAAGATAGCCTTCCATGTTGGAAGGCTTTTTTGTTCCTAGGTGCTGAACAACGTATTGTGTGAAATTAGCGCAATTACTGTTTGCTATTACTAGGTCAATTCTGTAATATTCAGCGTCCAAATTCTCGGTTCTTTATTTTAGTTCCTTGCTTCCTCAGGATAACCGAGCCTAACGTGGAAGCTGAATAATCCGTAAGGAGCAACCAATGCGTCATTACGAAATCGTATTCATGGTGCACCCTGATCAAAGCGAACAGGTTGCTGGCATGGTCGAGCGTTACACTGCTGCTATCAAAGATTCTGGTGGCCAGATTCATCGTCTAGAAGATTGGGGCCGTCGTCAAATGGCTTACCCAATCAACAAACTGCACAAAGCACACTACGTTCTAATGAACGTTGAAGCTGAGCAATCTGTTGTTGATGAGTTGGAATCTACTTTCCGTTTCAACGATGCTGTGATCCGTAACATGATCATGCGTACTAAAGGTGCTATCACTGAGCCATCTCCTATGATGAAGGCGAAGGAAGAGCGTGCACCACGTCGCGAAGAGCGTGCAGCACCTGCACAATCTGAAGACGAAGCAGCAGCTGAGTAATTTGTGTGACCAATCGTCTTGAGCTTACTGGCGTTATCGTCAAAGCGTTAAGACGAACCCAATCGCCGGCTGGAATACCGCACTGTCACTTTGTGTTAGAGCACCGTTCCACTCAGCAAGAAGCTGGTTTTCCGCGTCAAGTGTATTGTTGCATTAACGTGGTCGTCAGTGGGGAAGGTTTACAAACACTTACGCAAGATTTAGCTCAAGGCAGTCACATTAAGGTAAGCGGCTTTGTCTCTTACCAAACAGGTCGAAATGGTCTGGCAAAAATAGTGTTACATGCCGAGCATATTGAAAATATTTAGATCAGGAGATAAGCCCATGGCACGTTTCTTCCGTCGTCGTAAATTCTGCCGTTTCACTGCAGAAGACGTACAAGAGATCGATTACAAAGACGTAGCGACTCTAAAAAACTACATCACTGAAGCTGGCAAAATTGTACCAAGCCGTATTACCGGTACTCGTGCAAAATACCAGCGTCAGCTAGCTCGCGCTATCAAGCGTTCTCGTTACCTGGCTCTTCTACCATACACTGACAAGCATCAGTAATTGGTAGCGGCTCTAATTAAGTTTAAGAGGACAAGATAATGCAAGTTATTCTACTTGATAAAATCGGTAACCTAGGTGGCCTAGGCGATCAAGTTAACGTTAAAGCAGGTTACGCACGTAACTTCCTTATCCCACAAGGTAAGGCTGTTATGGCGACTAAGTCTAACGTTGAAATGTTCGAAGCACGTCGTGCTGAGCTAGAAGCTAAAGTTGCTGAGCAACTGACTGCTGCTGAAGCACGTGCAGAGAAAGTTAGCGCACTAGAAGCGGTTGTTATCGCATCTAAAGCGGGTGACGAAGGTAAACTATTTGGTTCTATCGGTACTCGTGACATCGCTGACGCAGTAACTGCTGCTGGCGTTGAAGTTGCTAAGAGCGAAGTTCGTCTTCCAGAAGGTGCACTACGTACTACTGGTGAGTTCGAAATCAGCCTACAACTACACTCAGATGTATTTGCTACTATCAACCTAAACGTTGTTCCTGCAGAGTAATAACGTTTTTTGATAGTTAAAAACCAGCCTTCGGGCTGGTTTTTTTTTGCCTGTTGCATCCGAAGATCAAGGATAGTTTGTCCTGGTGTCAGTTTTTCGTCAGAGAGATAAGCATCGATTGCTTGGAAGCCACTGAATCCCGCATAATCTATTTAAAGCTCAATACACTTTCTCGCTGGAAACTAGGGTATACTGACATGCTGGGTTCCTGTTAACTGCACTAAAAAATATGGCTGAACAACGACACATAAAATCGTCGAAAGACAATCAAGTTGATGCAATCAAGATGGCTCCGCATTCTCTCGAAGCGGAGCAGTCGGTGCTGGGCGGCTTGATGTTGGACAACGAAAAATGGGATAGCGTCGCTGAGAAATTGCTGCCAAGTGATTTTTATAGTCGTCCTCATCGAATTATTTATGAGGGAGCAAAACTGCTGCTTGACGGTGGTCAGCCGCTAGATTTGATCACCCTGTCTGAGCAGTTAGAGCGCCAAGACAAGTTGGAAGATGTCGGTGGTTTTGCCTATCTGGCGGAGCTAGCGAAAAACACCCCAAGTGCGGCTAATATCACTGCGTATGCAAGCATCGTGCAAGAGCGATCGTTGATTCGTGGCATGATTAGTGTGGCGCATGAGATCGCAGATGCGGGTTACGACCCTCAAGGGCGTACCAGTGAAGACCTGTTGGACTTGGCGGAAAGTAAGGTCTTTGCGATTGCAGAGCAGCGCACCACAGCCAATGAAGGCCCACAAAATGTTGAATCGATCTTAGAGAAGACCTTAGAGCGTATTGAGCTGTTGTATCAGACACCACAAGATGGTGTCACTGGCGTTTCTACGGGCTTTTCTGATTTGAATAAGAAAACAGCTGGTCTACAACCCTCCGATTTAATCATTGTTGCTGCGCGTCCATCCATGGGTAAAACCACTTTTGCAATGAATTTGTGTGAGAATGCCGCCATGGATCAGGATAAGCCAGTACTGATCTTCTCCCTTGAGATGCCATCAGAGCAGATTATGATGCGTATGCTCGCCTCACTGTCACGGGTTGATCAGACTAAAATTCGTACCGGTCAGTTAGATGATGAGGATTGGGCGCGTATTTCATCAACCATGGGCCTGCTTATGCAGAAGAAAAACATGTTCATTGATGACAGCTCTGGTCTAACCCCAACCGAGTTGCGCTCGCGTGCTCGTCGCGTAGCGCGTGACCATGGCGGCATCAGTATGATTATGGTGGATTACCTGCAGTTAATGCGTGTGCCGGGTATGCAAGATAACCGAACACTCGAAATTGCTGAGATTTCTCGCTCGTTAAAAGCCTTAGCGAAGGAGCTGCAATGCCCTGTTGTTGCACTATCACAGCTTAACCGTTCATTGGAGCAACGTGCAGATAAGCGGCCAATTAACTCTGATCTGCGTGAGTCGGGCGCGATTGAGCAGGATGCTGACCTTATTATGTTTATTTACCGTGATGAGGTTTACCACGAAGATAGTGCATTAAAAGGGATCGCTGAAATTATTATCGGTAAGCAGCGTAATGGCCCAATTGGTAGTGTGCGTTTGACCTTCCAAGGCCACTTTTCACGCTTTGATAACTATGCAGGTCCAGCTTACGACGATGAGTAAATTTTATTCTGGATTGCAGTTGAGGGCGGCAACAGCGACAATAAACACCCACGCACTGCGTGACAACCTTGCGCAAGTTAGACGTTTTGCCCCGCGCAGTAAGGTGTTGGCAGTGGTAAAAGCGAATGCGTATGGTCACGGTCTCTTGCCGGTTGCCCAGCATCTCGATGAGGTTGATGCTTTTGGTGTGGCACGCATAGAAGAGGCATTAACGTTGCGAGCTGGTGGTGTGGTAAGGCCAATCTTACTGCTTGAGGGTTTTTACTCACTGGCTGATTTGTCAATCGCAGTAACAAACAACATTCATACCGTTGTTCATACTATCGAGCAGCTGCAAGCGTTAGAGCAAGCTTCACTGGATCAAGCCGCGCAGGTTTGGTTAAAAATAGATACAGGCATGAACCGATTAGGTGTTCGACCAGAGCAAGTCGACGAGTTTGTTCGCCGTCTCGAGGCATGCCCGAATGTTGTTAAGCCATTGCGTTATATCAGCCACTTTTGTTGCGCTGATGAGTTAGATAATCCGTTTAGCGTCAAGCAAATGCAGCGTTTTAATGCGATAACGCAGCATATTGATGGTGAACGCTCACTGGCTGCATCGGCGGGTATTTGCTGCTGGCCGGACAGTCACTATCAGTGGGTTCGTCCCGGCATCATGTTGTATGGTGTTTCTCCCCTTGAAACGCAATCCGCCGCTTCACTAGGTCTCTCTCCCGTCATGACGCTTTCTGCCAGTTTGATTGCGATTAATGATGTTAAGCAGGGAGAAACCGTTGGCTATGGCGGTGCGTGGCGTGCAGAGCGTGATACCCGAGTTGGTGTTGTCGCCATTGGTTATGGTGATGGCTACCCCCGTATGGCACCGAATGGCACGCCTGTGCTGGTTAATGGGCGCAGAGTCAATATTGTCGGGCGAGTATCCATGGATATGCTCACGGTCGACTTAGGCCCAGATGCCACCGATGCCGTGGGTGATACGGCAGTGCTGTGGGGTGACGGTTTGCCCGCAGAAGAAGTGGCAGCACATATAGGCACCATTGCTTATGAATTGGTAACCAAGCTTACTGCACGAGTTATTACGCAATATGTCTAATTGGTTAAAAGGGCTGCTGGCTCTTTCTTTGCCTTGGCCTATCTTGGCTGATGGGTGGCCGAACTGGCTACCTGAGACTGCCGCCGTTCCGTTTGTTTTTTCTAGTGAGTCTTTTGGTAATGCACTGGGCTTTGCTGGGATCATCAAGGGGGTTGGCCAGCCACAAGTGGGGTTACTTGGCGCTGGCATGATGTCAGACAAAGGCAGTTATATCTTTTATGGCTCTGTGAACAACTACCTTGTTTCACCCCAGCAGCGTTGGGTATTGGGATTAGAAGCGATAGAGGCGCAATATAATGATGCATTTTACTACATTAACAATGCCAGTAAGCACGACAGCCCATCCAATGCTAGAACCATTGCTGATGGCATAGAATCAGAATACCGTTTATCCGTCCGCTATATTCTGCCGTTTGGACATGGTGACAGTGGTGTCATGGCAGGGCTTACTCCACAGCGAGAATTGCAAGGTTATTGGCCGGGGCAAAGTGGTATTTCATCGCTGGAGCTGCGTCCTTTTTATCTTCGTCGCGATCTGGGTGAACAGCAGCCTGATGAACCAACCGAGCTGTGGGGGCTGGAAGGCATTGTTGATTGGGATAATCGCGATGATGTGCGCAACCCAACCCAAGGTAGCCGCTCACGTTTCCATCTTCACTATGATGCAGGTTCAAACACACGAGCGAGCTGGTGGAAGTGGGAGCTCTCACAGAGTTGGTATTACACCTTGCCGATGGCACCGGATTGGCTCTCTTCGCAAGTGATGGCATTTAACCTCTACTCATCCAATATCCCCAGCTGGGATAGCCAAGAAGTGGTCGGAGATAACATAAAGTACCGTCGTCCATCCAGCATGGCGTCTAGCCGCTTAGGCGGCCTGTTTCGCCTTCGAGGTTATGGGGGAGGACGCTTTGCCGATAAAGCCGCACTCCATTACAGCCTTGAGCACCGCATGATGCCGCAATGGCAACCGTTACAGGATTGGCCTATTCTTCGTTGGTATGATGTATCTTGGTGGCAATGGGTGACGTTTGCTGAAGCCGGTCGAGTTGCTGATGAATACCAACTAAGCACCTTGCATGAGGATATGCACTGGAGCGTTGGGGCTGGCGCGCGATTCCAAGTTGAAGGCTTGGTTGTTCGAGCTGAAATGGCGCGCAGTGCTGAAGACGGCGCATTCCTCGTTATGGTTAATCAGCCTTTTTAGTATTAATCGCCAGCTTTAACTTTGGGCTGGCGTCATCTTTGGCCACTATTCCCCCTGAACGGTAATGACCACCCGACGCTGTCCGCCGTGGTTGCGATGCTCGCCGAGATATATCCCTTGCCATGTTCCAAGTGCAAAATGCCCTTGTTGAATGGGCACTGTCACACTACTGCCCAATATTGATGCTTTAATATGGGCGGGCATATCGTCGTCACCTTCATCGGTGTGCAGATAAAATGGCGCTCGCTCTTTAACGTTAGCATTAAAATGGGCTTCCATATCGACCCGTACTGTGGGGTCGGCGTTTTCATTAATGGTTAGGCTGGCGGACGTATGCTGGATAAACAGATGGGCAATACCGACGGACAACGAGCGTAACTCTTGCTCAATGGCTTGTTCAATCTCATTTGTGATGAGGTGGAAACCGCGTTTTCGTGGTGTGAGTGTGATGACTTTTTGATACCACATTTCCTGCTCCTTATGCCGCGAGAAGCGCTAATGGTAGCGAGAACAACAGAACAGAGAAAGCGGTTCGATAAAAAAGTGCGTATTAAAGAGAGATTCACAATCTCAAACTGACCTAAGACAAAGACCCAGTGGTTGGCAGCCGGGATAATCATTACTTATGCTAAAGTGATAACGCTTGATCATTTATTTGGTCAGGGGATAATCATAACATTCAATATCAGGGAGCCAGCGAGGGGAAGGAATACACACTCGCCAGGCAGATATCATTACTCAGGAATACACACTATGTTGAAAAACATCAACCCAACTCAAACGCAAGCTTGGCAAGCACTGACTGCCCATTTTGAGCAAGCACAAGATTTCGACATTAACGCGTTATTCTCTGCAGACGCAGAGCGTTTTAATCGTTATTCGGTGCAGTTTGGTGATCAGGTTCTACTCGATTACTCTAAGAACTTGGTCAATGATGAGACCATGGAAAAGCTGTTTGCGTTGGCTGATGAGACAGAGCTGAAAAGTGCCATTGATGCCATGTTTAGTGGTGCAAAAATCAACCAAACGGAAGGGCGATCAGTGCTACATACGGCACTACGCAATCGCAGCAACACGCCTGTCATGGTTGATGGTGAAGATGTTATGCCAGCGGTGAACGGCGTTCTAGAGAAAATAAAGTCATTTTCAGATCGTATTATCAAAGGCCAATGGAAAGGTTATACGGGCAAAGCGATCACTGACGTGGTTAATATCGGCATTGGCGGCTCTGACCTTGGCCCTTACATGGTCACCGAGGCGTTAACAGCGTATAAAAATCACCTAAACCTGCACTATGTATCGAATGTTGATGGGACACACATCGCAGAGACACTAAAAAAAGTTAACCCTGAAACAACGCTATTCCTTATTGCTTCGAAGACCTTCACCACGCAAGAAACCATGACGAATGCGCTAACAGCGCGTGAGTGGTTCCTTGAAGAAGCGCGTAATAGTGCCTACGTAGCAAAACATTTCGCGGCATTGTCGACAAATGGTAAAGCGGTAGCTGAGTTTGGCATTGATACTGACAATATGTTCGAATTCTGGGACTGGGTGGGCGGTCGTTACTCACTATGGTCTGCAATTGGGATGTCTATTTGTTTGTCTGTTGGGTATGAGCGTTATATCGAGCTGCTTGACGGCGCACACGAGATGGACAAGCACTTTGCCAATGCAGAGTGGCAAGACAACTTGCCGGTTATTTTGGCTATGTTAGGTATTTGGTATAACAACTTTCATGGTGCTGAGTCTGAAGCGATTCTACCGTATGACCAATACATGCACCGTTTTGCAGCATACTTCCAACAGGGCAACATGGAGTCTAACGGTAAGTGTGTGGACCGTGGTGGTAATGATGTGGAATATCAGACAGGCCCAATCATCTGGGGTGAGCCAGGCACGAATGGGCAGCATGCTTTTTACCAATTAATTCACCAAGGGACTAAATTGATCCCATGCGACTTCATTGCACCTGCGATCAGCCACAACCCAACGGGTGATCATCATCAAAAGTTAATGGCTAACTTTTTTGCACAAACGGAAGCATTGGCATTTGGTAAAACCCAAGCGCAAGTAGAAGCTGAGTTTGCCGCGGCAGGTAAATCTGCAGAAGAGGTGGCATCTTTAGTGCCATTTAAAGTCTTTGAAGGCAATAAACCAACTAACTCTATCTTAGTAAAGAAAGTCACCCCAAGCGTGTTAGGTGCTTTGATTGCCATGTATGAGCACAAAATCTTTGTGCAAGGCGTGATTTGGAATATCTTTAGCTTTGATCAGTGGGGGGTGGAGTTAGGTAAGCAACTGGCCAATCAAATTCTGCCTGAACTAAAAGCCGATGGTGATGTAAATAGTCATGATAGCTCTACCAACGGTCTTATTAACACCTTTAAGCAGTGGCGTGCCTAGTTTCGAGCAACGCATTAAAGCTTAAAGGGGAAATAAAAACGCCGCAGTGATCGCGGCGTTTTTTATTTCGGTGTCGGCTAAACGGCAACAACTTCGCTGGCTTGAGGCCCTTTCTGGCCATCAGTAATAATAAACTGTACGTTTTGCCCTTCTTGCAGTGATTTGCGTCCATCTGCTTGAATTGCACTGTAGTGTACAAATACGTCTTTACCATCTACTCCTGAGATAAAGCCGAAACCCTTCTCATCATTGAACCATTTTACTGTGCCAGTCAGCTTATTACTCATTTTTCAGTATTCCTTTTATATAGGGTATTGCATGAAGCGTTGTTGCTTCGCCTAGCGGATAAGAAACGGCTGAGACCGTGTTATTTATCGAGTATCAGTCTAGATTTTTTCTATTGTAGATAATAGGACGTGGATCTCTTTTTCTTATTTTTTATATACTTAAAAGTAACACATCTATTGGCGCAATAGTCTCAGTGCGAATAAAAGGAGGAACGACAAAGCAGAGTTGCATGATGTCATGCAACTCTGGATAAGAAAGGCAGTGTGGTAATAACAAGAGTCAAATGGCGGCTAGCCGTCAAAACAGATCTCAATAAAGGCATTACCGAACTCGGATTCAAAAGGCATTAAGATGATAGAGCCTTCACTTTTATGTGTAATGGTATGTCCACGGCCAGAGACAACGGCTGGGGTCGCCATATTGAAGTCGTAGCCTTTTTCGGAAAGGATCCGCTTAGCGCCACCTGTGACCATGTTGGTAATTTCGCCCACCATATCGGTGACTTCTTCATTTACACTGTTGGGGCGCTCACCTAGCATACGTTGCATGATCTCTAGCGCTAAGTTCTCTTCAAAGGTAATTGAAAAAGAGCCGCGGGTTTGAGGGCCTACCATGCCAATTAAACCAGAGACATCACCACGAGCGACCTCGTCTTTTTTCAGCCGCGGTTTTTGGGGCGCTAATTCCATTGAGGCCATGGTTTTTAACACATTGAGGAGAGAGGCTAGGAATGGATTAACAAATTCTGCACGCATAATTATTGTCTGGCCGTTTATCTCGATTGATTAATATTAATTGCTGTCCTTGCACTGTCGACAGATGCCGTGACTTTCTACAACATTATGCCTAACGCTGAACTGATGATGCTGCGCTTTTCGGCGCAATAAGGTTGTCAGCTCATCATTATGACACTCTTCTACAAAGCCGCATTGGTCACAAACAAGCAATAAGGAACAGTGATCTGCATGTTCGAGTACACAGCAGGCAATGTAACTATTGGTTGATTCGACTTTATGAATAAACCCTTGCTCCAATAAAAAATCCAGTGCGCGATAGATCGTTGGTGGTTTTGCTTGGGGCTCTGTTTGTTTAAGCAAGTCTAGTAATTCATAAGCACTGATAGAGCGTCCATACTTGATAATCAGTTCTAACGTCTTAAATCGCTGTGGAGTTAAACGTACACCGCGTTTATCACAGAGTTGTTTTGCCTTATCAAGGAGCAGGGTTGTCTCGCCCATGTTGCCTCTGAATTATTATTGTCTCGGTATCTGCTTCAGTCTACCACAGGCAACCATTTGTGGGCGAGGTGTCTATGATTAAATCGTAACAGATAGAGAACTTTGTCTGTTATTCGTTAAAATCAACACCTTACTATGTTCTATGCGGAATAAGCTAAGGTCGCCTGATGTGGCCATTCATGCGCAGATAGGTTGTAACCTAGATTAAAATGAGAAGGGCTGGTTCCTGTCCAGCGTTTAAATGCGCGTGAAAAAGCACTTAAATCAGAGAAGCCTAATTGAAAGGCAATTTCAGTGATATTGGAATCAGGCTGACTTAAGAGCTGGGTGGCTTTTTCCAACTTATAATTTTCCACCACACTTCGGTAATTTAATCCTACCTCAGCTAAGCGACGGTTAAGGGTTCTAACGCTGATCAGCATTTCAGCGGCGATCCTTTCACTCGATATATCAGCCAAAGTGGGAAATTGGTCCAAGACATTGTAGATCTGGAGTGGGGTATCTTCGGTCTTAATTTTTGCAGCCTGCTTACGCAATAGGGCGCGACTACAGGGGTAGATTTCACTATCGCTGGTAGCTAGCTTTTGCTCTAAGTGCTCTGACTTGATTCGCAACGTATGAAATGCGGCCCCTAGGGTGACATCGCATTCCATTTCGGCTGCAAACTGAGACTGAACTTGTTGGCTGTAAGGGGTGTTAGCCAACTCTACTTCCAGATTTGAAATGCCATTAATAGAGGTTTTTTGAATGATTTGAATAAACGTAGCCACATACAGGCATAGCCCGGCCTGTCGTTCAGGATAGTGCCGACTTAATGCTTCATTAGAGATGAAGCGAAGCTCAACATCCCCTGAGTTTTTTTGTTGATACGCTATCCTTGTTGGCGATCCTAATACCAAATTGAAGTTACATGCATCTTTTAAAAGATGATGTAGATTCGGAGCGGTCCATAACGTTAAGCTATAGCTACCAAAAGTCAATGCCGACACCCAACGCGAGGCTTTAATGGCAAATAAGGGATCTTTACTATCTTGGATCAATTGATGATTGACCTGACGCATCATACTGATATCTAGATGCGGTGACGTAGTTTTATTCTCTGCTCTTTCGAAGATGTCATGGTGTTGCTTTAATCCATACACTTGTGCTGCTTGGTGTAATAGTTGCCCCCAGCCGTTGTGAACGTATTGGGAGGTTAAGGTAGATAGTTCACACTTCGTCATATTCTTAGTATTGTTGTTGCATAACAGAAGGATGCTACTACAGAGCATTGGGCTCTAGATAGAAAGGCGATATATACTTGTGACACAGCGCGCAGTGCTACTGGTTTTATTTGGTTTTATTGTATGTTTTTGTGTCTTTCTGCAAATTTATATATTCAAAACTAAGGCATTAGCAGAATAAGTGTCAGATTGAAAGGAGGGTAGAAACACAAAAAGCGCCCCTCGCGAGTCTAGACGAGAGACGCTGTTTTTAATGGCAGATGATTAACGACCCAAGTTGTGTGCGGTTAGAATCGCAGACAATACTGAGCTCGCAGTGACTTCAAATGGCATGTTATGGATAGTTTCACCTTCCGCACATGATGCTTCTGCTACTTTCATTAGGTTTTCGTGGTTAATTTCTTTAACGCCCATATCATGTAAGTTGGTTGGTAGACCAACATCACGACAGAAGTTCATAACAGTCTTGATCTCTTCCATTGGGGCATTTTCTAGAACCAGTTGTACCAGTGTACCAAAAGCAACTTTTTCACCGTGATAAAGGTGGTGACACTCTTCAAGCTTGGTTAGGCCATTGTGGATAGCATGAGCCGCCGCCAAACCGCCACTTTCGAAGCCAATTCCGCTCAAGTATGTGTTTGCTTCAACAATATTTTCTAATGCTTTTGAAGATAACCCGTTTTCAACAGAAACTTTGGCTTTTAATCCATCTTCCAGTAATGTTTCGTAGCATAGTTTTGCCAATGCCAGTGCTGAACGTGTTTGAGCGCCGCCTGCCATCGTTACTTTGCCAGAGATACCGTTAGCACGCGCTTCAAAGTAAGTTGATAGCGCATCACCCATACCAGAAACCAATAAGCGCGCAGGCGCGCCAGCGATGATCTTGGTATCCATGATGACCATATTCGGGTTGGTCGGAACCATCATATATTCGCTGAACTCACCTTCTGGGGTATATATAACAACCAGTGAGCTAGTTGGTGCGTCGGTTGACGCGATCGTCGGTACGACGATAACCGGGATCTTGTGATAGAAACCAATAGCTTTTGCAGTATCGAGAGTTTTTCCTCCCCCAATACCAATAATAACGTCAGCATCTGCAGAAATGGTGAGGTCAAGTAAGCGTTCGATTTCAACGCGAGAGATTTCTCCGTTGAATTTCTCCATTCTTACTGGAGTACCAACTTTATCGAAACTGGTGGTTAAGGTATCGCCTACAAGTCCAGTTACAAAGTCATCGGCAATGGCCATTGGCGTATTACCAATCGCTTTTACATATTGGCCGATGTTGCTAAGTACATTTTCACCTTGAATATACTTGCTTGGAGAAATGATAACTTTATCCATGAATAATATCTCTCAATAAATTTTAAATTCAGTTTTAACGCTGGTCCTTTTATAACTTAAGTTTTCTATTTTAATATTTATTTGAGCTAGATCTCCTATTTGAGCTAATGTCCTGTTTGGTCAAGCAATTGGCTTAAAATGGCATATGGTTATTATTTGCTAACATTTGCTCACTTTAGAATACATATCCACACAGCAAAAATTAAATTGGCTTTGGATATGCCCTGATGGGATTAAATATTATTTATATCTATTTGGTTGGCTTGGTTAATTAACTTGATTGTAAAGTTAATTTTAGCTACAAAATATAAACATCGCCTAATCTTGATATCTTTAGATTATTCTCGATTTGAGATTGCTTTAAATGCCCATCGTGGTTATTTGAGGCCGTTAGTGGGCTGTGCATTGCGTGTGTTATGAACTCAGTACATTGAATGTTAATTGGTTTAGTTTATTTTTACGTGCTTTGAAATAAATAAATGGATACTCAGTCTATTGGCGTTGTTTTTAATTTGAGTGTCTAAATTAAATAAAACTGAGACTTTGCCGACAAAATAATAAATGCGTTTCTTAGGTGGTGCGCAATATTTTATCTGATAAGTGTGATTAAAAGATAATAAATAAGAAGCAAATGAAGGAAAAGGAAAATTATTGCGTATTGACAGCAATTTTTTTCATTCAAACACTGATATCTGCGCAACAAATTATACCGCTTCCCCTTTAGTATCGGCTCCCGACGCAACAATAAACTAATTTCAACAGAGGAAAACACTATGCAACAGGAAGCTTTAGGTTTGGTAGAAACAAAAGGTTTGACTGCCGCGATTGAAGCCGCTGACACAATGGTTAAATCTGCAAACGTTCACTTGATTGGCTATGAAAGAATTGGTTCTGGCCTGATTACCGTGATCGTTCGTGGTGATGTTGGTGCGGTTAAAGCTGCGACGGATGCAGGTTCGGCAGCAGCGCAGAAAGTGGGTGATGTACTAAGCACGCACGTTATTCCTCGCCCACACACCGATGTGGAAGCCATCTTGCCTAAACCAATTAAAGAGATAGCTAAATAATGACTGTGTCAGGTGTTGAACAAATAATTTCAGCCGTATTAGAACAAGTCGGTGATTTCGATAATGCGCCCCAAACTGTGGAGCCTGACAACTGTCACCAAGCCAAGGATAACAAAGGAGTCAGTATGTTAGAGAAAAGAAATGCGATGACTGAATTCGTTGGTACTGCCATTGGCGATACCATCGGGTTGGTTATTGCAAACGTGGATGATGAGTTGCTGAACGCAATGAATCTAGACAAGAAATACCGTTCTATTGGTATTTTAGGCGCCCGTACGGGGGCTGGTCCTCACATCATGGCTGCCGATGAAGCAGTGAAAGCAACAAATACTGAAGTACTCAAAATTGAACTGCCGCGTGATACCAAAGGTGGCGCAGGTCATGGCTGTTTGATTCTGTTTGGTGGCTCTGATGTTTCAGATGTTAAGCGAGCCGTTGAGGTTGCTTTGCGTGAACTTGACCGTACGTTTGGTGATATTTATGCCAATGATGTTGGCCATATTGAGCTTCAGTATAGCGCCCGTGCAAGCTATGCCCTTGAAAAAGCATTTGGCGCTCCCCTTGGTCGAGCGTGTGGACTGATCGTCGGTGCTCCGGCCGCTATCGGCGTACTAATGGCTGATGCTGCGGTTAAAGCTGCCAACGTTGAAACCATTGCATTTAGCTCACCGGCTGATGGTACTAGCTTTTCTAATGAAGTGATTCTTGTGGTATCAGGTGATGCAGGCGCAGTAAGGCAAGCCGTGCTGACGGCGAAAGAGATTGGTGTCAGCTTGCTAGAAACCATGGGTGGTGATGCACCATCTGCCACGACACCTTACATCTAACGATTAACGATAAATAGGATGACGATGAAACCAATTTCTGAAGGATTTACTTCACCCTCTACTCGAATCAATACATTGCGTGATCAGGTTTTAAATGCAACGCCATGTATTGAGACAGCGCGTGCAATATCTATTACTAATTCGTACAAAGAGACGGAAGCGCTACCGACTGTTATTCGTCGCGCGAAAGCGTTTGAACGCATTCTTGCCGAACTCCCTATCATCATTCGTGATGAGGAGTTGATTGTGGGAAGCCTGACCGTTGAGCCTCGTTCAACGCAGATTTTTCCCGAGTTCTCTTGTAGTTGGATTGAAGACGAATTTGACCGCTTAGGCAGCCGTACTGGCGATGCTTTCCAAATTTCAGAGCAGTCAAAGGATGAGTTGCGCGAGATTTTCCCGTATTGGGTAGGAAAAACCACCAGTGAGCTGGCGACATCTTTGATGCCAGCCGACACCAAAGAATCGATGGATGAAGGGGTGTTTACGGTTGGTAACTATTACATGAATGGCGTAGGCCACATTTCCGTTAACTATAAAAAAGTACTGGAGGTGGGTTACCGAGGCATTATTAAAGAAGTGGCAGAAGCCATGATGAATGCCGACAAGACTGATCCTGAATACATCAAAAAGGAGCAGTTCTATAAAGCCTTGATCATTTCATGCAATGCGGCTGCCAACTTCTCGCTTCGTTATGCAGCGAAAGCACGTGACATGGCGGCAACAGCGAGCGGCAACCGTAAATATGAGTTGCTTAACATCGCTAGCGTGTGTGAGCGAGTGCCAGCCAATGGGGCGAGCAATTTCCATGAAGCGTGTCAGGCATTCTGGTTCACTCAGATGATGATCAGCCTGGAATCAAATGGTCACTCCATCTCACCTGGACGTTTCGACCAGTATATGCTGCCTTACTTTGAGATGGATAACTCCCTTTCAACCGAGCAAGCACAAGAGCTAATTGACTGCATTTGGGTTAAGTTCAACGACATTAACAAAGTGCGTGATGAAGTATCGACCAATGCGTTTGGTGGCTACCCAATGTTCCAAAATGTCATCGTTGGCGGCCAGAATAGCGATGGGGAAGATGCCACGAACGTTTTGTCTTACATGTGTATGGAAGCGACCGCTCACGTCAGTCTGCCGCAACCATCATTCTCGGCACGTGTTTGGTCAAAGACCCCGCAAGAGTTCTTGCTGAAGTGCTGCGAAGTAAGCCGTTTAGGCCTAGGTGTGCCAGCGTTTTATAACGATGAAGTGATTGTTACTGCATTGGTTTCCCGAGGTGTGAGCCTGCAGGATGCGCGTGACTACGCCATCATTGGCTGTGTTGAGCCACAGTGCCCGGGTAAAACGGAAGGGTGGCATGATTCGGCCTTCTTTAACTTGGGTAAATTGCTCGAAATTACCTTCAATGGCGGCAAGATTGGCGAGAAGCAAGTGGGTCCAGTAACTAAGTCGCTGACCGAGTTTACTAGCTTTGATGAGCTGATGGATGCTTACACCAAGCAGGCGGAATACTTTGTTTACCACCTGATCAATGCTGATAACTGCGTAGACATTGCCCATGCTGAGCGCACGCCACTGCCTTTCTTATCTGGCATGGTCCACGACTGTATTGGTAGCGGAAAATCGGTTCAAGAAGGTGGCGCACAATATAACTTCACCGGCCCACAAGGGGTTGGCGTAGCAAACGTGGGCGACTCATTGGCTGCGATTAAGAAGTTGGTCTTTGATGAAGGCCGCATCACGCTGCAGCAGCTAAAAGAGGCAATGGACAGCAACTTTGGTGGTGAAACGGCGATTCCGGTTAACAGCCAGGAAGCGGAAGACGATGGTTATAACCTGATCCTTAACGCGGTGAACAAAGCGTTGGAAGGCACTGGTGCATCAGCCCTGTCTAAAGTGGATGCGATGGCGATTGCTAAAGAAGCCGTGAATCAAAATGGCAATGCTGGTGGCAATAGCATTCGCAACATGCTGATTGATGCGCCTAAGTTTGGTAACGATATTGATGAAGTTGACCAACTGGCACGCGAAGGCGCTGCTATCTACTGTCGTGAAGTGGAAAAATACAAGAACCCACGTGGCGGTAACTTCCAAGCGGGTCTGTACCCAGTAACGATCAACGTTCTGATGGGCGCAGGACTAGGAGCGACACCAGATGGCCGTATGGCCGGCGATCCGCTGGCGGATGGGGTCTCTCCAAGCCGCGGGATGGACCGTAGCGGACCAACGGCTGCGACCAACTCTGTCGCTAAGCTTGATCACCACTTGGCGTCAAACGGCACCCTGTATAACCAGAAGTTCCACCCTTCTGCATTGAAAGGCGAAAGTGGCCTCGCCAACATGGGCGCGCTTCTTCGCAGCTACTTTGATCAGAAAGGGATGCATGTACAGTTTAATGTGGTTGATAAAGAAACCCTGATTGCTGCACAGAAAAACCCTGAGAAGTACCGAGATCTTGTTGTTCGAGTGGCGGGCTACAGTGCTCAGTTCATCTCATTGGATAAAGATATTCAAGACGACATTATCGAGCGTACAGAGCACATGCTCTAACGTCCATCGCGCCCAATGATATCCAATATTCTTGGGCGCTTTTTCTGTTACAAAGAAGTAAGGGAGCAACATGGTTGAAGCTATGACAACCGGCACCGTTTTTAATATTCAAAAATTTTCTGTCCATGATGGTCCTGGTATTAGAACAACCGTATTTTTGAAAGGTTGCCCGCTGCGTTGTAAGTGGTGCAGCAATCCTGAGTCGCAAACATTTTCACCCAGCGTACTTTTCGACAAAAATAAATGTATTGAATGTGGCTTGTGTATTAATGCCTGCACCAAAGGTGCGATGAGCCGCGACAAAAATAAAAAAGTTGATACCAGTAAATGCGTGGGTTGTGGTGAGTGCGCGAACGTGTGTCCGACCAAAGCACTGATTTTGTCGGGTAAAAAAATGACCGTAGCTGAGGTGATCGATGAAGTGAAGAAAGATGTCATTCACTACCGACGCTCAAGCGGTGGTATGACACTCTCTGGTGGAGAGCCTTTGGCACAGCCCGAGTTTACCGAAGCGCTGCTGCGCTCAGCTAAAGCGAATGGAATACATACCGCTATTGAAACAACGGGACTGGCTGCTCCGGAAGTATTGGACCGCATTATTCCATTACTCGACGTGGTGTTGATGGATATAAAAAACTTATTCCCAGAAAAACACATTGAATTTACCGGCGTAGAGAATAAGCAAATTCTACGTAATGCCATCCATATATCTAAGCTCGCAAAACAAGTCTCCATTCGAGTGCCCGTTATTCCTGGTTTTAACGACGACGAGCAGAGCATTAAAGCGATCGCCACTTTTGCGACTCACATGAGTAATGTGACCCGACTTCACTTGCTGCCATACCACAATTATGGCCAAGGCAAGTACAACCTCTTGAATAGACCCTATGAGTTTACCGAAGCTAAAACGCCAAGCGATACCGTAATCAATCAGTTTAAGTCCATTGTTGAAGCTATGGGTGTGGAGTGCGTTATCGGCGGGTAATACAGGAGTTGAGTACCGTTTTACCAATAACGAAGGAATGAAAAAATGTTGAATAAAGAAGAGTTGAAGAATCAATGTCTTGCGGAGTGTCTCGGTACTGCGCTGGCTGTTTTCTTTGGGCTTGCTTGTCTTGCTGCCATTGTTGCTGGTGGTGCCGAGTATGGATTGTGGGAAATCTCAATTGTTTGGGGGCTTGGCTTTACCCTTGCTATCTACCTTACGGCGGGAATCTCGGGAGGACACCTGAATCCGGCAGTGACGATAGCACTGGCTATTTTTGCGGGCTTTGATCGCAAGAAGGTAGCGCCTTATATCGGTGCGCAGTTTGTTGGGGCATTTATCGGTAGTGCTATTTGCTACTTCTTATATAGCGATCTTATTGCGCTATATGAACTCTCAAACGAGATTGTTCGCGGTAGCCCAGAAAGTTTAGTGACGGCGGGAATATTCGGTACTTATGCGAATGCGGCTATTTCTATTCCACATGCAGCAGCGGTTGAGTTCTTCATTACAGGGTGCTTGATGGTAATGATCATGGCATTGACTGATGATAGTAACGGGATTGCGAAAGGTCCGCTTGCACCATTGTTGATCGGTTTAGCGATTGCGGCATTGGGAGCAACAACAGCGCCACTCACCGGTTTTGCGATGAACCCAGCACGAGATTTTGCGCCGAAAGTTATGGCAATGATGGCAGGATGGGGTGAGGTGTCACTCACTGGCGCACGCTCTATCCCGTACTTCATTGTGCCGTTTATTGCGCCTGTTCTTGGTGCGATATCGGGTGCTGCACTTTACCGTAAATGCATTACGGCAGCCCTTCATCCTCAGGTTAAAGTCCGCGCAACAACCAGCGCGAGTTAATCTCGAATAGGTATTTAGTGCGATACCCGTGGCGGGGTATCGCCTTACCGACACACAAGGAGAAAATATGAGAGTTTCACTGGGCGTCATTGAGGTGGCTGGATATGCATTGGCCACCATTGTCGCAGATGCAATGGCGAAGTCATCCAATATAAAGCTTGAGAAGATCATCAGGACTCAAGGCGCTGGCTGGATGACCATTGTCTTGACCGGAGATATCGGCTCAATCAATTCAGCAATTGAAACTGGTGTTGATCTTGCGAGTAAATTGGGCGGGCTGAAAGGATCAAAAGTGATCGCCAGGCCAAATGAAGAGGTGGCAAAGTTATGGCTTGAGCCTGCGCCAAGTGTTGCGCCAGTTACTGACGTTAAGCCGGCAACGAATGCTGTATCGAAACCAAAGACAGCGACTCGTACAGCAGCAAAATCGACAGCCAACGCAACGTCTAAAGCGAAAGCCCCAAGTCGCGCGACACCAAAAGCGAAACCGAGCCCGAAGGCGATCGCTAAATCGAAGGTCGAGGCAAAAGCCGCGCCGCAAAAAACACGTTCAAATGATGCTGCAACGCAAAAAGACAGCCAGCTGACACTCTCAATGGGTGGCGTAGCGCCAGCCGTTGTTGCGGTGTCGAGTAAAGCGGTAACGGATAAACCAGCGTTAGCACCCAAAAAGACAGCACCCAAGGCTAGAGCCAATAAGAAACGTGCGACATATGGAACACCGAAGGACACCAAGTCATGAACCTTACACTCACTTCATTCATTAATGAAAAAGTAAAACATATTCTGAAAAGTCGCCCAGTTCCGATTGGGATATCAAACCGGCATATTCACATCTCTGAGCAAGACTTTGCCGTGCTTTTCCCTGGCCAGTCACTACAAGTTCATGCGCCACTATCGCAAACCGGGCAGTTTGCATCAAAGCAAACACTGGATCTGTTTGGCCCTAAAGGGGTGATTAAAAATGTTCGCATACTTGGGCCATTTCGGCCACAAACGCAAGTAGAGATATCACTCACGAACGCGAGAGAGTTAGGTGTAAAGGCGGAAATCCGTCAATCGGGTGACTTGGCAGGTACACCCGGAATAACGCTGTGTAGTGAGCATGGCCAAGTCGATATTTCAAGTGGAGTGATTGTGTCTAAGCGCCATATCCATATGAATGAGGTGGATGCAATGATGTTCAATTTACACGATTGCCAAGAAGTGGATGTGGTGGTTGGCTCAGAAGATCGAAAAGTAACGATGAACAGTGTGGTTGTTCGAGTCTCGGATGACAGCGTGCTAGAGCTACACCTCGATACCGATGAAGCTAACGCGGCTGGCGTGTCTGGCCAGTCCGGGTTTGGTGAAATTATCTTTGCAGAGTAAAGACTATGGCGAAAAAAGCAAGGCAGAAAAAACCGCAAAAAAGAAGTGATCGTGTGCTAGTGGTGAGGGTGAAAGATCTTCAAATTGGATTGGAAAATTTGTCCAAATGGTTGCCCAATCCCGCAGCATTGAAAGAGATACACGTCATATTACCGGACATTAGCTTTCTATTTTCGCTACTTAAATTTGATGACCAAAACGCCGCCGTTAATACGATCCTTGAAGCATGGTCGATTGGCGTGACCACCAAGCTATCGGTTCATTTCAATCTATTAAAAATGCTATCACCTGAGAGCTTGGTGGACTTGCCCTCGTTGTGGACAGATCAAAATGGAAAAGCGGTGATTATTCACTCATGCACTCTGATTGACTATGCCGATGTTGCCCTACTGGATAACTGTTTTGTTATGGCACCAACAAGAGTGTTGGTGACGGATTTAGCGGCTGAGCATATGAATAAGAGAAACGTCCAACTCATAAAAAGGAAACAGGGTTATGTATCTGGCTAAGGTCATGGGCTCAGTGGTTATCACCCAAAAAACACCGGCTCTAATGGGTAAGAAGCTAATGCTAATAAAACCGGTCGACATTGATGAACAGCGTATTGAGCGCGAAACAAAAGTGGCGGTAGATGCGGTGGGTTCTGGTAATGGTGATTTAGTTTTGGTTTCGCAAGGTGCCGCGGCTAGGCACGTCTTTGACGGTGTTAACGAAGGCATCGACAGCGCCATTGTTGGGATTGTTGATAGCCTTAATCGTTAACTTAGAGAAACAAAAGGGTAATTATGAGAAATTTAGATATTGATACGCTGGTAAACGGTATTTTAAACGATGTAACAATAACAACGGCAGACAGCGGAGCAGAAGTCTCCTCTGTCTCAGTCACTGAAGCCCCTGTATCGACGGGAGCAGATGTCGCAATTTTTAACGATGTGGATAGCGCAGTACAAGCGGCCAGTGCGGCTTTTAGTGCATTGAATACGAGCCCAATTAAAGTTCGTCAAGATATTGTTGATGCAATGCGTGCGCGTTTGGCTGACCTTATCCCGCAAATGGCGGAAAAGGCGTGTGCTGAAACAGGAATGGGAAATGTCCCCCACAAGATCGCCAAAAATGAGGCGGCGTTATATCAAACGCCAGGAACTGAGGACCTAGATAGTCGTGTGATCACCGGTGATCTAGGCATGACGTTGTTTGAGTATTCTCCTTATGGTGTGGTTGGGGCGATTTGTCCGAGTACAAACCCGACCGAAACCATTATGAATAATGCGATCGGTATGATCTCGGCGGGTAACACCGTCTTCTTTAGCCCTCATCCGGGCGCGAAGCAAACCTCCATCTGGTTGATCAAAATTATTGAGCAGATCATCTTTGAAGTATCAGGCATTCGCAATGTGATTGTGTCAGTGGCAAACCCTAGTTTCGACGCAACGAAAGCGATGATGGCACACCCTGAGATCCCTATTTTGGTGGTGACGGGCGGTCCTGGCATTGTTGATATGGCCATGAAAACGGGCAAAAAAGTCATTGGTGCTGGTGCGGGTAATCCACCAGTGATTGTTGATGAAACGGCTAACATTCGTAAAGCTGCCCAAGACATCATTAAAGGGGCATCCTTTGACTACAACGTGCCTTGCGTTGCGGAAAAAGAGGTGATTGCGGTAGAGCAGATCGCCCCGCAGTTACTCGATGAATTGGAAGCGAACGGTGCATTTGTGGTGAAGAACCAGCATGCGCTAGAGCGAATCAAAAGCGCTGTTATAGGTAAAGACGGCCATGTAAATAAAGAGTTGGTTGGAAAAAGCCCTGCCACCATTCTTAATGTTGCTGGTATTGCGTTTAGCGGTGAGCCAAAGCTGGTGGTGGTCTGTGTTGCCAATGATGATCCTCTGATCAAGCTTGAGCAACTAATGCCTTGTCTACCGGTGACAACAGTGCGTGATTTCGATGCAGCTTTAGCGTTGGCTGTTGAGGCTGAGTGTGGCTATTTACATACCGCCATTATGCACTCTCACAATGTTTATCGTTTAGGCCAAGCTGCGAAAACACTACGTACGACAATTTTCGTTAAAAATGCCCCATCTTATGCAGCGTTGGGCGTAGAAGCGGAAGGGTTTGTGACGTTCACCATTGCGACACCGACGGGAGAAGGAACCACCTCTGCTCGTTCATTTGCCCGCCTGCGTCGCTGCGTGTTGAGCGAAGGCTTTAATATTCGCTAATGGGCTAAGTGAGATGATGACATTCAATTTGGCGACAAAAATCATTACTGGAGAAAACCCACTTGGTGTCCTTGATGAGATAAAGGGCAAGCGGGTACTGATCATTTGTGATGCTTTTTTGGCGAAATGCGACAACTTAAGCAAGATTAAGCACCAGTTGAGTCAGGCGAATACGCTGTCTGTTTTTGCAGACGTTAAGCCTGATCCTACGGTGCATGATGTTGCTAACGGCATTGCGGAACTGCTGACCTTTACCCCTGACATTTTATTGGCTTATGGTGGTGGCTCCGCTATCGATCAAGCTAAGGCTATTCGGTATTTAGGGGATAAAAAAGGGGGAGCGGTTGAGCAACTGATCGTGATCCCAACAACCAGTGGAACGGGGTCAGAGGTAACGCGCGCCAGTGTTATTTCGATACCAGAAAAGAAGGCCAAACTGCCGTTATTCGATATTGCTATGTTGCCAGATATTGCAATATTGGACCCCCAACAGACAGTGACGGTTCCTAAAGCGGTAACAGCCAATACTGGGATTGATGTATTAACCCATGCATTGGAAGCGACGGTCTCTATCAATGCGAATAACTTCAGTGATGCCATGGCTGAAAAAGCAATTACCTTGGTATTTAGTCACCTGATTGAATGTTGTCAAAACGGAAATAACCTGCAATCTCGCGAGCAAATGCAACATGCCTCTTGCATGGCGGGCATTGCGTTTGACCATGCCGGGCTCGGTCTTAATCATGCACTTGCGCACCAGATAGGTGCGCACTTACATCTCCCTCATGGTTTGGCGAATGCCCTTATTTTAACCCGAGTGATTGAGTTTAACTGCCAGTCACTCGAGGCGCTAAAGCGCTACGCGCGTCTGGCCAAACAGCTTGGGCTAATACAGCCTGATCAGAGTGATGAAGATGGTGCAACGCGTTTAGTTGAGGCCATAGAGGGCTTGCGCCAAGCGGTGGGGATCGACGGTGATTGCCAGCGGCTGGGCGTGAAAATCCCTGACTCTGAGACTGAAATTACGGCCATGGCAGATGCAGCATTGCAGGATGTGACGTTAACCACCAATCCGGTCACGCCGACTCAAGCGGACATTATCGCCATCCTTAAATCACTGTAATGGAAAATTGAGAGCGCTGTATGTCTAGTGAAATATTGAACAATAAAATGGATCGCGTTGTTCAGGAATATGTCGTCGGTAAAGAGGTGACATTATTGCATTTAATTGCGAATCCGGTTGATCAAGTCACGGCGTCTCTTAATTTTAATGATAGAGGAAATGCGATTGGCATTATTTCAATTTCTCCGGGGGATGCCGCCATTATTGCGGCAGACATTGCGACGAAATCGGGGAGTGTCAATATTATCCGTATCGATCTAGATGCAGGCTCGTTGGTGATTGGAGGGGACTCAAGCTCTGTAGAGTGCGCGCTGAATCAAGCAGGTTCTGTTCTGAATAGATTGCTACATTTTGCGGTGTGCCAAGTTACGCGTACCTAGCCATTTATAGGCATGACGATTATGACTCATTGTGTATTTCGTACATTCACTTGTACCCAGAAGTGGCGTGAAATAGAAGGCGTTTATAGCTTTATTTTCGCGCCGGACAATTGCCAAGCAATCGACTTCAAACCCGGTCAATTTGTGTTGTTGAAGTCAATCATAGGTACGACTGAGGTGGTGCGCTGTTATTCGATTGCTTCGCTACCGGGGCAGGCGTTTATAAAACTGACTGTACAAACAGTGAAAGATGGCATCATGTCGAGCTGGTTAAATCAGCACCTTGACGTGGGTGCCCAGATTGAAATCTCTAACCCCATCGGGGGTATGACGCTCGATCATGTCGGTAGCGCAAGCAGCATCATTATGGCGAGCGCGGGGTGTGGAATTGTGCCGCTAATGGCGATGCTTAGAGCGGCCTTGACCACTGATTCAACCCGAATGGTGTATTTCATTCATTGCGCCAAAGATGAAGACAATATTATCTATAAAAATGAATTGCTTGAGTTGGACAGCCGTTATGACAACCTCATTCTTGATTTGTACCTAAAGACCCCCAGCACTTGCTTATCTGCAAAAGTCTCACGGTTTGGTGTACAGGAAGCAGCCAGATTACGGCATCGCTTCGATGACAGCGTGGTTTACTTGTGTGGTTCAGACAAGTTCACCAGCGAGTTAAGCCAGCACTTTAGTGCTGCGGGCGTTTTAACTTCGCAAATGTATAGCGAAAGCTATGGTGGCAAGGCGACGGCCCATCAAGAGCCGAAGACAGTGTCGGTCAGTATGCCGATGTTTAATCACCATATGGTGGTTGAGCGAGGTACCGACTTAATGGAAGTGCTTCATGCTATGCATGTTCCTGAACCCGGTGGATATTGCCAAGCTTCGGCGGCGATACATTACTGCCGCATGAACGTGGAGGTGTTAGCCACTGGCGATGTCGAGGTGGTCAATGCGTGTCAGTACCCTATCGAGCGTGATATTCGCATCATGATGATATAGCTCGGACTACAAACAAAATAAAAAGACAATATTTGGAGAAGATGGATGAAACCATTTTTACAACAACTACAACACGGTGGCGTCGTTGGCGCTGGTGGTGCTGGCTTTCCTACTTATATTAAACTTGATTGTCAGGTTGATACCGTCATTGCTAATGGGGCGGAGTGTGAACCTTTATTAAATAAAGACCAAGTATTAATGCAGCTCCATCATGAGAGCTTGATAAAAGGCATGTTGTTAGCCATGGCTGAAGTTGGGGCAACAACTGGGATTATTGGGGTAAAGAAAAAAAACACTCAAACAATAAAAATGCTGAAACCCCACTTACCGAGCAATATTACGTTGTTGGAAATGGAGGATGTTTATCCTGCAGGTGACGAAGTTGAACTGGTCTATCAAGCGACAGGAAAACGAATTCCCGCTGGCGGGTTGCCGAAAGATATTGGTATTGTGGTGAACAATATTGAATCTATTATCAATACTTACCATGCCAGTCAAAACGTGCCTGTTACGCATAGTATGGTCACTGTGCATGGTGAAGTCGAGACTCCTTATACCGCAGACCTACCGATAGGGATGAGTTATCGCGAGGCGATTGCTTTAGCTGGGGATATTCTTTGTGATGACTTTGTGGTGATAGAAGGCGGGCCAATGATGGGCAGTGTTACGACTGATCTCTCTAAACCCATTACCAAGATATCCAGTGGATTGTTGGTGCTGCGTGCTGATAGTCGTCTGGCGAAAATTAAACAACGCAGCGACAAGCAAGTTGTCAAAATGGCCAAATCGGCGTGTGATCAGTGTGGTCAATGTTCAGTGATGTGCCCAAGAGGTTTACTTGGTTATCCCATTAACCCACAAAAGGTGATGCGTACTTTGCAAACATCCATGGACATTAGCCATGCGATGGCCTCACAAGGCTGCTGTGGCTGTAACCTTTGTACGGTGTGGTCATGCCCAGAAGGTTTAGACCCTAGTCGAGTTTGTGGACTGACGAAACAAGCATTAGGAGCCAATAAACGTTTACAACCCCCGGCAGCGCTACAAGCCGCAATGGGAGATATTCATCCTCTCCGAGCTTATCGCGGTGTTGCGACGAAGCGATTGATGCGACGACTCGAAGTGTTGAAGTATTACGATAAAGTGGCTGATTTCAGAGCTGATATTCCAGCTGTGGAGCGGGTGATAATTCCATTAAGTCAACACATTGGGCGCCCAGCTGAACCAATTGTGTCAGTGGGTGACATGGTGACTAAGGGGCAAATGCTTGCCAAGCCAGCCAGCGATAGTTTGAGCGTCGCAGTGCATGCCAGCATTGATGGGCAAGTGGTTAGCGTTGGTGGCGATATTACGATTGAATATAAGAATAAATAGGTGAAAGAATGATGCTAAATGCGATTGGATGTATTGAATTGAACTCGATTGCTCGCGGCTATGAAGTGGCAGATGCGATGGTAAAGGCAGCAAGTGTTGAAATTGTTTTTCACCGTACAATTTGCCCTGGCAAATTTGTCATTCTTGTCACAGGCCCTATTGGGGCAGTGAATGCCGCGATAGAGAGTGGATTGCATATTGGTGATGGCGCGGTGGTTGACGAGCTTATTATCTCAAACGTCCACCCTGATGTATTTTCTGCTATTTCAGGAACCAATGAGGTTACCTATACTGGCGCACTAGGGGTTGTTGAAACTTTTTCTGTGGCGGCGATCATTGAGGCGGCAGATGCGGCGGTAAAAGCCAGTGATGTGCAGTTATTAGATATCCATATGGCAATGGCGATCGGTGGGAAAGGCATTGTGACTTTAATTGGTGATGTGTCGTCGGTACAGGCAGCAGTGCAGGTAGCCTGCGAGTCCATAAAAGGAAAAGGGGTGCTGGTCAACAAAGCCGTCATACCTAGTCCAAGTCCAGAAGTATTAAATGGCAAGCTATAATTAATTTGTTATAGGTCTAATCTGTTGCACTAAACAAAGGCAATGCTGGATTACGCTATATGCTATGAAGATGCATATAGCGTTTCTGGATAGAATTTATTTTAAAATGACAAATATAATAATGTTTTTACGTATTATTTGACTGCCAGTTCAGGCCTAGATTCATACTTCTGAACTCTTCTGGAGTAACACCACAGGCTGTAGTAAATTTTTTTGAAAAATAGCTGGTGCTGTTAAACCCTACTCTCTTCGCGATGTCGCATATCTTCACACAGGTTGTGGCAAGAAGGGCCTTTGCTTCCCCAATTCGTTGTTGTGTAACATAAGCGCTAAATCCAATGCCTTGATACTCTTTAAACTGACGGCTGAAATGGCAGCGACTTATTCCTGCGTGATATGACACGTTATCTAAAGATAAATTGCTCGATAAGTTATTATTAATATAACTAATGGCAATCTCTATCTTGTTATTGTTGTATGAGTTTTGATGCGCTGACAATATGGTATTTACATTTGTTTTAGCATTTGATGGAAAACCATCCATACTCGGTATGGCGTGAGCGATAATATCATTAAGTATATCGTATGCTGCAGATATTTTGTCGGTGGTAGAAAGAGGGAGGTCCTCATAGAGATTGACGAGATCATCATAGCGACGCCAGTTGTTACAATGGTTTGTAATCGATGGAATACCTGCCGAGCTTGCGACCTTAACTTGCCCGCACATTACAAAAGCGACCAAGGTTTCATTGATAACCACAGGAATGGAAAAGTCGATTAATCCAGTGTGACAACGATATAGTGTCGTTGACTTTACTCTGAGGGACTCTAGCCCGCCAACAACATCACAGCGCATGCAAGTTTCACATAAGTGATCGTAGCTCCTTACTTTTAAGCAGAAGTCAGTAAAGTTAAAGCGAGGTGATATTTCATTACCATGAATATCTGTCACTAAAACCGCCAGTCCCGTAGCCAACGAGAATTTATAGCCAATATCATTTAATACATCTTTAAACATCTTAATACCTATTTTTGTAACAATTTGTTTGGCAGCTTAAAAAGCTGTTACTTGTTATATTTATTTACATCAGGCATGTTTAACGATCATTGGTGAGTCACTGTAAATTCATCATCTTGCGTTCATTTAAATTAACTGGCGCGATGCTGCGTGTTATTTACTTAGCTTAGCCAATGACTTTTATGCAAAAAAGAGAGCGACATTATTTTATTATGAGGTCATTGTCGCAATATGCATGTGCTTGTTATGCACTTGTAATATACTTAATGCGAATATTGCATGACGCTTTAAGTTATTGCGGTGAATTGTAATTTATTGCTGTTTTTTCCGCATGATAGATGTCAAAAACTTCATCTGGCGTCCTGTTCTGTCAAACGCTTGTCCAGAAATGACAAATTGTACGGGGTTGGGTGATTAACGGTGCGATGTTGAAGGATTAAGTGATATTTGTTGTATCTCAGGCCGAATGTAACGCAACACTCGTATGAACACGGTTGATCTCCTACTTAAACAGCATCGCCATGTATTGATCCCTGCTATTTCTGCGGGGGCAGGGCAGAAAGTGAAATTTATGGTACATATCGAGGATTTGGCGGGATACATTGATGCTTTGTGTTTAATCGCTTTCTTTCCTATGACCTTTTCTATTGTAACTGTTGCCATAAATACCGTCTCTAAGTTGGTTGATAGAGAGGGTGTTGATGGTTTCCCCATAGAGCTCAATTGAAGCATTGGGAGGCAGTATGTATAATCCCGCATTCTGACAATGCTTTGCTTCCTTGCTGTCCCTAAAAATATCCCTTAGGGGATATTTAGGGGTACAAAAGCAGTAATTTTATTGAACATAACTAGTTTTGCCGTCATGGAATGTATGGCTAAAGCCTTTAAAAATAGAGAGATTTTAACCATGTATTCAGCTTCTCGCTTATCTGTCGCACCCATGCTCGATTGGACTGACTTTTAGGCTATAAAGGGCTTTGGTGTGTGTTAGGGGATCTATAGGGGAACTAAGCCATTTTTTGTTAAGAGTATTAGACACTGATCTCTTGCTATCTAAGCTATAGAACTGGCATATTATTAAGTGTAATACGTAGAGTGCTAATGGTAGGTTGGGAGAGTTCACTAAATGGTTATTGATTTGGCAGCTACTCAAGATGAGATTTTTGTTGCTGTCGCCGAAAATGCTAGTGAATTTCTACCGTTGAATATCACCCTAACAGCAGCAGTTGATGATGTTACTTTAGGTGATGTTCAAGATTTACAAAAGCAAGGTCTGATTGCTTGGGACTTTTTTATGAAGTCTTCTCCTTGGATGGGAGCGGTTACTAACCCTGAGCATATAATTAAGTGTGTCGCTTATTATGGTGACGCCGTCAGTGGATACTATTGTGCAGGCTATGCTATCGGCTGCATTAGTACTGATAAGACAGCAGTAGAAATAAATTTTATAGAAAAAAGAAAGGACGCAAGTGCTGATCTTCGCTACAAGTTTTTGCCAATAATTGTTGACGCATTCCTTGCATATGGTTTATACCTAACTAGTGAAGGGTTCGCCGAAGTGGACAAATTTGTTCTAATTGGCCCTGTTGAAGGCGTGAAAAAATACTATAAAGAACAGGGCTTTACGCTGATAGAAGATTACAGTAATGGCACGGAAGCAATGCTAAAATACATGGATAAATAACCAATTGTATTTTTTTTGTTCGCGTATATAATGCGTTCTCTGTGCTCACTTGATAATTGAGCTATTTATACCCTGTTTGGGTGGAGAGGTGGATATGAAACAAGGTAAGGCTAGTAATGCGAAAGCATTCGTTGCTTCGTTGTATGCTAACGGTAAGAAACCGTGTGAGCGCTTCGGCCTGACTTGGGAATCCCTTTCAGAACTAGAGCGCAAAGTACCGTCATTGACTTGCAAGCAAGATCCAGAAACTTGTAAATCAGCGTAGTCTGACGAAGTACTAAAAAGGAGCCAAGTGGCTCCTTTTTTGATCCTGCCAGTCTACCTAATAGACTCACATCCTTTGCCCTGACCAAACCACCTCACCGATGATCTCAAAGTCGGCACCCTTTAAATCACCTTTGCTGAGCTCCCACGCTTCATACGCCGTGTTATCACTCACAACCTTAATGCCACTCGGTAAGAACTGTAGACGTTTTACCATTAGCTGGCCGTCGTAGCGGAACACATAAACCCCATCTGTAGAAAAGCCATCAACACGATTAACCATCACAACACATTGATTTTTTAGTGTTGGGCTCATGCTGTCGCCACGTATCGGCATCAAGAAAATATTACTAGGGTTAAAGCCTAATTCATGCCTAATAAAGCGCTCGCTAAACACCATTGCACTTGATTCTTCTTCTCTTTCAATCAGAGCACCATGCCCTGCACTGACTTCAATATCAAATAATTGCAACGCGATGTAACCCTTTGGCGTCATTACACCTGTTTCTGCGAGTCTCTTCGCTTTTATGAAAATGTCTTCAGGAATCTTTCCTCGCATTCTCCAAGTTTGAATGGTTGACGGTGAAACCCCTAAAGCTTTTGATAAATCGGTGTTTTTTGCTGTGCTCGTTAACTTTTTGAGTTCTGAAATTTGTTCGTCAACCGTGCTCATAACATTCTCCTATGTGCTCAAAATAGTTGCAGGATTATAAAATGTGCTCAATAATGCTCATTAAGCGATTGAGACATTCTTGAGTTAACTATAGTTGCTCTTAGTTAACTCTCCATAGTTGCATAGGTGATATATGAATACAAATTTTGCATTACTTGCACGCTTTGAAAGCCCCACAGTTGAACTTAGAAATGTATGTCAGGAGTTTTTTGGTATTACCCCGAAAACTGCCGAACAAAAAGTAAAAGCCTGTGACTTTCCTGTTCCCACCTTCAAATTGCGTGACTCAGAACGTAGTCCTTCACTCATCATGGTTGAAGACCTCGCCACATATATTGATAAGCGTTACCAGCAAGCGAAAGCTGATTGGCATTCAGTGAATGATTAAGGGCAACTTCTATGCATCCGATTCATTTACCGTGCCCAGATATGGCAGGTTGCACTAATTTCGAACCGGAAAAAACCCAATCGAGTTTAAACCGACTTCGATTGCTTAAAGCGAAACACTTTCCAGTTTCAACCATTGAGCGCAAACCGCCTCGACAGCCGATACGTTTGATTTTTGATGAAGCCATTTATGGATTTATGAGAGGACCTAGCAATGAGAGTAGAGACTGATACTAACTTACTTTTCGATGAGCAGCATAAAGACTGCTTGTGTATTAAATCTCAAGCGAACGGCTACATCTTTGCTTTTGTGCAGTGTTTGGATTTAGGACAAAAACAATACCGCCACAAAGAGCCACGTATTAAGCGTTATTGGGGGTTATACGATAGCAATAATCCTGAATCGTCTATAAGGCAAATATTGAGAAATGGTGGTAAGTGGCCTGAGTTACCAAAGGGTTAAAGGAGCAGATAATGACAACTGTTGAGATTTTTTCCAATGATAAGTGCTTGCCGATTCCTAATATGGTTATTCCTTTTGATGTTCATGCAAACTATCACAGGACAGTAGCGCGAGCGGTAGATCATGCTAAGTCAGAACCTACATTCATGAGCTCGAATATTGCCATTATTCCGTTGTCTGGCGATGAACGCCTTGTTGTTTCGGCTTAAACAACATGCTTACCAATATTCCCCAAGAGTTAGACCGCTTTGCTCCAGAATGGGCGGTAAAACTCCCGCAAATTGTTGTTGATGATGTCCGTAACGGTATCGCGAGTCGAAAGGCACGTAAGAATGCGACTACCGCAAATGTTGATCGTTTTCTTGGTGAGCATTGCTTACGTTGGGAGTTTGCAGGTAAGCACATTAAGAAGCAGTACCCATTCACTGACGCTAATCAGCGAAAGATGAGCAAAACGGAAAAGTCTCACTATTCAATTAAAACCGCAGGAAAGACACCGCCGGAAATTACTCAAGCGTTAACGAAGAGTACGTACCGTTTAACGCACGATATTTTGATGTCAAAAGAGCGTCGTCGAAACCTCTCCCATGAAATTGCCGATCGTACCGCGATGGCCTTGGTTAACTATCAGCCGCCAGAGGGAGAAGACTTTATTTTAGCAATGCGGAATGTTGTTACTGAACAAGCGCGTATTCTCCATCAGTACGGTTTAAGTGCGCCGATTCAAAATCGAATGACAGAAAAGCAATTCATAGCAGCTTCGTTACGAATGCAAAATGATCGTTGGTTGCGCGGTCGCTTGGCAAAACTAGCTGACCAATATGCTGAATATTCACAAATCGCCCTTGGCTATGTCGGCAAAGGGAAAGGTCAAAGCCGTTACATATCTCGACGAGGTTTCAACGAGTGGGGGGCGAAGATGCAAGACCAAATCGCCTTTATAGAAGCAATGTCTGTCGTGAATGAAGACACCGAAGAAGCATTTCCTTTAACTGATGTTGTTTCGCGAACGGTGAGCAATCAAGCCATTCGTTACGCAGAGATGTTTGTCCGGTGTCGTGGCTTTGAAGAGTTAGCCAAAGAACGTGGCTGGGTTGGCATCTTCGTTACTCAAACCGCACCTTCAACTTATCACCGCAATAGTAAATCTTGGAATGGGGCTAACCCTCGGCAAGCACAAAACCAATTAATGAAGGTATGGACTTATACCAGAGCCAAAATTAAGAAACGCGCACCTGACTTTGAATACATGGGTTTTCGTGTCGCAGAGCCGCATAAAGACGGCACGCCTCATGCCCACTACCTATTGATGATGCCTGAGCATTGCCTTGATGTGTTTATCTGGGCATTCGCGCTAGAGGCCATTCGCACCAATGTTCATGAGCTTGGGTTGTCACAAGATGAAGTTCAAGCAGCGATTGATAATGATGATCTTGAAGCTATTCGCGAACAGATAAAGCCAAGGATTGATTGGGAACTTGAAGACCCTGAGAAAAGCGGTTTTACCTCTTACCTCAGTAAGTACATCGAAAAGGGTATCGATAAAGAGGGTGAGTTTAGGCTAGATGCATCTAGTGAATGTCAACGTGTCAGAGCTTGGGCATCACGTTGGAATATACGTCAATACCAACAGTTGGGTGGTGGTAGCGTAACGCTGTGGCGAGGCTTACGTCGAATGTCAGCGGCAGATGTTGGAGACAGTGAAGAACTACATCATGCAGTGATGGCAGCTGACCATTCTAAGTGGGCTGACTTTTGCAAAGTAGCAAAGTCACTACATGTTGATTATGAAATTCGAGAAAACGACTACACCGAAGAGATTAAATATCCCGTTGGTGTTTCAGCACAAACCGTATTTGAAGATGAATGCGGTGACGCTATTTGGGGTAGCTACGCATTTAAATCAGAGCGTTATCAGTTAATGAGAACCTCAGAAGTTGAAGCGGGTGCTCTTAAAAAGGCACGGCGTGCCGCTCCTTGGAGCACTGAAAATAACTGTAACTCAGATGAATTCAGTGCGTTAGAGGGTGGTTTGAAAATCATTATGGGGCAACACGAAGATGTGTCAGACCTCATTTACGATTTACAACAGGGGCGAGTTATCGCCATCGACTCAGATTTACGTATTAAGTACCGCCGTGGCGAGATACGTACCGTGACATAGCACTTAGAGGGAACAATGGAAGTTAATCAATTGGAATGCACCACCAAGCAAATTGAAATTGCGGTCGATAAGGCCAACAACAATTTAATGCTTAAGCCAGCCGTGCCTGTTTTGCGCTTGGTGCTGTCTTGGATGAAGGGCGTTAACCGAAAGGTTAGCGATTTGGAGAAGCAACAAAAGGAACTTATGCATGAGTAAAAGCAAAAACCCCGTCGTGGGGTATATCGCGTGTTCAACCCCTGACTGTGGGTGTGCGTGTACGGTTCACCAAGTCGGAGCGCATAAAGCGGCCACGTCAGGCGAAGCCCCGAAAAACAAACGGCGTTTAGGTTTGTATTACACATTGTGCCCTAAGTGTGGTGCAGACCAGCGCAGCGGCGAAGAACGACAGGCGTATATCAAAGCCAACTTGCAAGATACCGCAGACAAAGCGTTATCGGATAGCGGAATTAACAGTGTCTTACCGTTGAGTGCTAACGATGAAACTTTTGTTGATGGAGATGATACCGCTTTAACCGCTATTGAAACCGAAACAGTAACCGAACTAACCGTTATTGATAGCGAAACAGTAACCGACAACGACGCTATCCAAACCGAAGATAAACCGCTTAAAAGCGGTATAAATCCGGTTGCGATAGGGGGCATTGTTGCTTTGTTGTTAGGCGGCTTGGCTTTTTACCTAAAAGGTAAAACGAAACCAGAACCACAAGGAGTGTAACCAGCATGGAAACCGAAAATCTAACCGACGTTAGCGAAGCAATACAACCCGAAACGCATAATGAACAGGTGTTATTAAGCGACCTTTCCCAAGCGGATGCCGAACATGTCGCCGATGATGCGCCGCCAGTAGATGAACCACAACCTGATGCCGTCGTGACTGATTCCGTCGATACCGCTAAAGCGGAAGCGGCATTAGCCTTGATGGGGTTAGAAGGGGCAATGAAAGTCTTCATTCATCCCCGCTTTGCGTTTGATGCAGCGGCGCGAGACAACGCGATTGAAAAGTTTGGCCCGTTACTGGTTAAGTACGGCAACCTACTACCGCAATGGCTTGTTCAGTATGAAGAAGAAATTAACGCAGGATTTGCCGCTGTACAGTTGGTTAGCAACTCGATGGGCCAGATTAAGCAGTTGAAAGCCGAAGATGCCGCATTGCTAGCAAACCAAGAAGCAGCGAACGACGATACACAGGAATCAGAGGCGGCATAAATGGCAAAGAACCCAAACAATCGACTACCGCTAAAGCACGCGTTCTATGTGGCGACTAGTTCAGGCGGTAAAACCACCGCCATTAAAAAACTTGGCTTGGTGACAGCTAAACAAGTGCTGTTCTTTGATCCGTATGAGGATTACAAAGACATTAAGTTTAACCGCCAGCAAACCCATCACTTTAACGCATGGATACCGTTTTATACCGCAGCGAAACAAGCACGGCGCAGTAATAAGCCGTTTAAGTTTGGTATCACGGTGGAGCCAACACCGCAGAACCTTGAACGCTTTGCGGCGATTGTTTGGGAACTTAGTGATGGTACGAAACCATTGGCCGCCATCTTTGAAGAATTGGCTGTCGCATCTAACCGTGTTGGTAAAGCAGAGGGTAGATTAGGTCAGTGCTTCACTGGGGGCCGTCGCTATGCCATTGAGTGCCACAGCGCATTTCAGCGTGGTCAAGAAGTACCGAAAACCGTTATCGCCAATAGCCAATATCAGTGGATAGGCAAACAAGCACGCCAAAGGGATGCGAAATACCTCTCTGAAGAAACAGGAATAGAAGTAACAAAGATTAACGCATTGGCGGCAGGGCATTACGTGATGAAGCAACTTGGAGATGAATCGTTGAAAGTAGGGAGGGTGTATTGATGCTAATTTAGGGGGCTATGCCCCCATAAATTTTCATCCAATAAACAATCACTCTGAGAGTGTGTGAACAATATGTCTAAGTCGTATTGTTAATAATTTAGTTGTATACACTATCAATGTCAGAGAAGTTTATTTTCCCTGTTTTCATTTGAGCCAAAAGTTTTTTTAGCTCAATAGCATCCTTCTTAGTGTAATAATGGGCTTGTTCGTCCAAACAAACTGTTGTGCAAAAGCTAACGGATAAGTAATGCTTGTATTCGTTTCCGCTATGAAAACTAAACTTTAGAGATGCACTCGCCCCATTAGACCATGCCGTAGCTTTACCAATGTCTTTAGTGAATGCATCTTGTCTATTGATAGCAAGGGATTCCCATTCGATATACTTACCTATTAGTGCTATATACTCATCAGCGTAATCGACCAAGTATCGATTCGTATTTGTGCTATTTCCATATGAGTCAGTTTTATACGAGTCCATCGATACAGCTAGAACTGTTTCCCCTGTGCTAAACTTTTCTAGTGAAGTAAACGTTGGGCGAACCATATATTTTGCGGCAATTGAATTGTACTCAGAAGCTCTAAGGTCTGTTGAAATTCTAGTTTCCTCTTGCACTGTTGCGCAGCCAGACATGATTGTTAACATTATGAAGCTTAAAACAATCCTTCTCATGTATCATTACCTCATTAATTTAGTTGATGCATAAATAATAAAATCATATTTTGATTATGCCATTAGTACAATAAGCAGATTAACGTAACCAATAATCACAAGGATAGCTTTAATCCAAAAGAAAGTTAGTGTAGGTAAATTAATGTACCAAGGGGCTTTAAAGGAAGCTTCGTTGCCACACGACTTTTCTTTTCTCCTAGCAAACAAGCCCCATGCAGCACTTGCATACATATATTGAAATAGATCTGACGCTAACCCTAGAACAAAAAAAATCAAGCAGGAAACAAGACTATCAGGAATAATATATTGGTTGCCTTCTTTTTGTACGAAAATCCAAACAACAGCAATGCCAGCAAACGAAAGCTGTCTAGAAACGCTTGAAAGTGATGCTGAAAATGTATAGTAATGCTCTCTACAGTCTTGAACATTCATGTGCTCTCTGGCCCTCTCGGCCCGCCGCTTTCTGTGTCACGATCTTTCTTTTTTCTATTTGGAATTGGATTCTTTCTATCTTTTGACATTAATGACTCCTTGTCTTTATGTCTATGACTAAAAGCTTACTACTACGCATGTTATCACAGCGTTAACCAGCAAATAAAAGTATGAAATTATAAACTTTGCTTACTTTGTACTTCATCACATTTGCCACTTCTTTTTCTCCGTTTTTGTCCCTTTGTAACCTAATAGGTTAGTCGCTTAACCTAATAGCTTAAACCCTCTACACACGCTGCTTGGTGTGTGTTTTTGTATCTACCGTTCAAACAACAACCCACAACGGTAGGGCAAGCATGAAAAAAACAACTCTGAAACTAGTAGGCATTACGGCGGCCGTCGCATGTGCTGTGGTCTGGGCGTCGAATAACGTCGATTTTGTGAAAGACAAACTGGGTAAAGGGGGCTGGTTCTAATGGAAATGATTTCCACGCCATTTGCCCCACGCCCTAAAGAACTGGATCCGATC